>DASRKZ010000199.1:0-22447 GCA_035648675.1 Solirubrobacteraceae bacterium | reverse complement strand
ACCACCAACAGACCCGCGCAGAGCTCTCCTCTGCGCGGGTCTGTTGGTGGTGCTATGCAGCGCCACCGCGCTCGCCTTCGCCTCCAAGCGGATCGCCGCCGAGCAGGCCGCGTTCACCGCCCCGTCGGCCCAGCCCTGTGTGCCGAGCACGCTCAACCGCTCGGCGGTGCTCCCCGGCACGAGCCTTGCGGTCTCCCCGCTGCCCGACTCCTACGACGCCTCGCCGTACACGCAGATCAGCCTGCTCGGCGCGCCCCCCGGAGCGCTCAGCGCCGTCAGCGTCTCCGGCTCACAGACAGGCAGGCACGGCGGTCACCTGAAGGCCTACTCCCAGGGGGACGGCGCCTCCTTCGTGCCCGCCAAGCCGTTTCGCTCCGGCGAGACGGTGAGCGTGCGCGGCAAGCTCACCGTCGCCGGCAAGGCGCATGTGATCGCCTTCCACTTCGTCGTCGCCCAGCCGGACAACCTGCCCTACGCGGCCCCAGCTCACGTCGCCTCCGATCCGGGCGAGGTGCAGCACTTCCACTCGCTCCCGGCGTCCCAGCCCCCCGCGCTTGCGATCACGGCGCGCTCGCCCCAGGCGACGCCGGGGGACCTCTTCTCCACCCCCTATTCCGGTCCCGGCCAATCCGGGCCGATGATCTTCGACGAAACCGGCAACGTCGTCTGGTTCGACCCGCTCCCAACCGGCACCGAGGCCAGCAACCTGCAGGTCCAGCAGCTCGAAGGCAAACCCGTCCTGAGCTGGTGGCAGGGCTACATCCCGCCGCAGGGATTCGGCGACGGCGAAGAGGTGATCCTCAACAGCGCCTACCAGCTCATCGGGCGCGTCCACGCCGGCAACGGCTTCAAAGTGGACCTCCACGACTTCCACATCACGCCGCAGGACACCGCCGTGCTGACGGTGTTCAACCCGATCCACTGCGACCTCTCCTCCGTCGGCGGCCCCCACGGCGGCGCGGTCACCGACAGCATCTTCCAGGAAGTCGACCTGCGCACAGGGCTCGTCAGGCGCGAGTGGCACAGCCTCGACCACGTCCCGCTCAGCGACTCCTACAGCTCGGCGACGACCACGAGCACCGAATGGCCATACGACTTCTTCCACGTCAACTCGATCGACCAGCTCCCCACCGGGAGGACGTTGATCTCGGCGCGCAACACCTGGACGTTGTACGAACTGGACACGCTCACCGGCCAGGTGCTGCTCCGCGTGGGGGGCAAGCACTCGGACATCAAAGTCGCGAGCGACGCCGTCACAGCCTTCCAGCACGACGCCACGATGCTCGAAAACGGGACGATCAGCGTGTTCGACAACGGGGGCGTCCCGAAGGTCCACCCGCAGTCGCGCGGGCTCCTACTGTCGGTCAACCCGCAAACGAAAACCGCAGCGGTGGTGGCCCAGTACGAGCACTCCGCCGCGCTGTCCTCCGGCAGCCAGGGCAACATCCAGCCGCTCCCGGGCGGTGACGTGTTCGTGGGCTGGGGCTCCGAGCCCTACTTCTCCGAATTCAGCGCCTCCGGGCAGGTCCTGCTCGACGGCCACATGCACGGCTCCTACCAGTCCTACCGCACCTACCGCTTCCCCTGGACGGGAACGCCGATCAGCACGCCCGCGATCGCGGCCGCCGCCGCGCACGTCGGGGGGCCGCCGACGGTCTTCGCGAGCTGGAACGGGGCGACCCTGGTGGCGAGCTGGCGCGTGCTCGCGGGCCCCTCCTCCCACCAGCTCGCGCCGGTCGACACAGCCGTCCGCAGCGGTTTCGAGACGGCGATCGGAACACCCGGCCCCGAGGCCTACGTGGCCGTCCAGGCGCTAAACGCAGCCGGCGCCGTGCTCGGCACCTCGCATACGATCAAAGGGTAGGCCGCGTCCACCGCGACACCGGCCGGGCGCATGCCTGAGGGCTCTCACACGCGTACCCTTGACCTCGCCGGACAGTTTGATACTCTAACTTGGCTCGATGTCAAATGGGGGTTTCTGAAGCCTTGTCTGTGCCTGGTGCAAAACGTAGATCGTCGTCGAAGTCCGGCGAGCGATACCGGCGTCTGCCGACCGGCGCGCACGGCATTGACCCCGAGGAGGTCAAGCGCGACCAGCGCGAACGCCTGCAGACGGCGATCATCGAGCTGATCGCCAAGCAGGGATATCAGGCCGTCCGCATCCTCGACCTGACCAAGCTCGCGCGCGTCTCACGTCCGACCTTCTACGGCCTCTACGTCGACAAGGAAGAGCTGCTCCTCGCCGCCTACGACGACATCGCCCAGCGCACCGTCAAGACGACGATCGAGGCCTACCAGCGGGAGAGCACCCCAGGCGCGCGCCTGCGGGCCGCGATGAGCGCCTTCGCCGAGCTCGCCGCAGCCTCCCCCGAGACGATGTCGCTGATGGTGCTCGGCGCCTTCGGCGCGGGACCGAAGGCGATCGCACGCTCCAACCACTCGCTGGAGGCGCTCGAGCAGGGCATTCGCGCCGGGCGAGCGCTCCCCGGCCGCAACGGCGGCCCCACCAACCGCGGGCGCAAGGCGGGATCGGGTGCTTCCCAGGCGAATGCGGAGGCCACGACCGACCTCACGGTGAAGGTCATCCTCGGCGGCATCCGCGAGGTGACGGCCGCGCGCCTACGTCAGGGCCGCGCCGGTGAGCTGCCCGGACTCGCCGGCGATCTCGCCACCTGGGCGGCCTCCTACCCGGCGAAGCTCCCCGCCGGACTGCAGTGCCCGCCACCCGCACGCAAGGGGGGATCCGGCCGGGGCCGGACACGCGAGCGTGGGTCCGCCGAGGGAGCGGACTCTCCCTCCGCATCGACCTCCGAGCGGGCGCTCCGCGCGGAAGGCCGCCTGCCGAGTGGGCGCCACGACCTGCCGCGTCAGTTCATCGTCCAGAACCAGCGCGAGCGGATCGTCGATGCGACCGCCGCGATCGTCGCCGAGAAGGGCATCGCCGGCCTCACGATCCCCGAGATCGCCAGGCGCGCGAGCGTCTCCCACCAGACTTTCTACGAGATGTACCCGACCAAGCACGACGCCTTCCTCGGCGCCCAGAAGGTCGGCCTACATCAGGCCCTACTCGTGACGGTCGAGGCCTACAACGCCCACAAGGACGACTGGCCGAAGGCGGTCTCCGCCTGCATGCGGGCGCTGCTCGACTACCTCGCCTCCGAGCCGGCCCATTCGCACCTCAACCTCGTCGATACCTTCGCCGCCAGCCCCGAGACGATCGAGATCCGCGACAGCATGATGCATGCCTTCGCCACCACCTATCTCCAACCGGGCTACGCCTACGCGCCGAAGGACCGCGCGGTTCCCGCGATCGCCCCCGAGGCGACCGCCGGCGGCATCTGGCAGGTCCTCAACTACTACATCGAGGGCGAGCGCACCAGCGAGCTCCCCGATATAGCCCCCCAAATGATCTACGCGGCGCTCACCCCGTTCCTCGGGTCCAAAGACGCGGCCAAGGCCGCGCGCAAGCCCGCCCCGCGGCGGTAGACACTCCGGTGCTTCAGTCCCGCACGTCGAGGACGACCTTGCCGACCGCGCGGCGCTCGTCGAGCACGCGCAGCGCCTCGACCGCGCGCTCCAGCGGGAAGCGCTCGCCGACGATCGGCCACACGGACCCCCCCTCGATCAGCCGGTTGACGGCCGCCCCGATCTCGATGTTCACCTCCGGGCGACTCATCGCATAGCCGCCCCAACCGGCGCCGATGACCTCGGTGTTGCCGAGGAGCAGCCGGTTGACCTTCACCTCGGGGATCGATCCACCCGCGAACCCCACCACGACCAGCCGCCCGCCTTCGCGCAGCGAGCGCAAGCTGTCGGTGAAGCGCTCGCCACCGACCGGGTCGAACACGACCTCCACGCCGCCGCCCGAGAGCTCCTTCGCCTCGTCCTTCCAGGGGCCGTCTGAGCGCAGCACGTGATCCGCGCCGGCATCCAGCGCGACCTGCCGCTTGGCCTCGCTCGAGACGACCGCGATCGTACGCGCGCCCAAGCCCTTGGCGACCTGCAGCGCCGCGGTCCCCACCCCGCCGGCGGCCCCATGGACCAGCACCGTCTCGCCCTCGCGCAACCGCCCGCGGGGGACGAGCGAGAAGTAGGCCGTGTGGTAATTCAGGATCAAGCCCGCCCCCTGCGCGAAGTCGAGCGCGGCGGGCAGCGCGAACGTGAGGAACGGGGGCGCCACCGCGGTCTCGGCGAACCCCCCGAGCGCGCAGAATGCCGCCACGCGCTCGCCCTCCTTCACAGCAGCGCCGGCGGGCGCGCTGCGCACGACGCCGGCGACCTCGCTGCCGGGCACGAACGGCAGCGGCGGTTTGATCTGATACTCGCCGCGGGTCTGCAGCAGCTCGGGGAACGCCACGCCCGCGCAGTGCACGTCGATCACGACGCCCTCGCCGGGACTCAACATGTGGGTGGGCTCGGGCTCAGGGAGGTCGACCAGCCGGAGCGCACTCTCAGGGCCCGTCAACGCGACGATCTGGATCGCTTTCATGGCAGAGATCCTACGGCTTGCGGGTAGGCGGGAGCACGCGGGCGAAAGGGCGCCGAGAGGCCCCTCGACAGGCTCTCCGAGAGGCTCCTGATTCTCACGGCGAGAGCCGATCACAATTGGAGTCCAGTTTTGGCGACGAGCTGCCGATGTGGGTCTCATGAGTCGCACCTCCGAGCCCACCGCACAGGCCAATCGCCACCTGCTGCCGTTCGTCGGCGCGTTCATCATCGTCAGCACGATCATCGGGCTGACAACCCAGCGGCTGGTCGGGCAGGCGCGTTTTCAGACCGCCGAGGCCCAAGACCGTGAGCGCATGATGGAGCAGATCGCCGAGGTCGTACGCGGCCTATCCAACAGCCCGCGCGCCCGCGACGAGGTGTGCGAAGCGGCCAAGACGATCAGCAACGCAAGCGCCGCGATCCTCTATGAGCCGGTCGACGCCTCCGGTCTCCTGCGCTCGACCTCGATGGCGGGCCTCGACGCGTCCTCGATCGAGATCGGCTCCGACGAGAACTCCGGCGTAGGCGAGGCGTTCCGGTCCGGGCGCTCGCTGTTCTTTACCGAGGACAGTGCATCGGAGTTCTTCAGCAGCAAGATCTGGGCGCTCTCCGGCCGGCCGGCGTCCGTCCTGTTCGAGCCCCTCCTCCGGGGCGGAGAGACGGTCGGCGTGCTCGTCGTGGCCTGGCCCCAAGCGGTCAGGGTGGGCGGGTCACGCGCGACCGCGATCGCGCTACTCGCGCACGAGGTCGCCACCGTGATCGAACGGGCCGACATGCTCACCCGACTTGCCGGCATCGCGACCACCGACGCGCTCACGGGATTGCCCAATCGCCGTGCCTGGGAGACAAGCCTCGAGCAGGCTCTCACCGAAGACCAGGGCGTCGCGCTGGCGATGCTCGACTTCGATCACTTCAAGGAGTTCAACGACACCCACGGACACCCGGCCGGCGATCGCCTGCTGAGGGAGACCGCCGCGGCGTGGCGCGAGGAGCTGCGCGCCGGAGACCTCGTCGCACGGCTCGGGGGGGACGAGTTCGCGCTGCTGCTGCCCAACTGCGGCGCCGCGAACGCCCTCGAGGTCGTCGAGCGCCTGCGCCTGCGCATCCCCTCCAGGCAGACCTGCTCAGCCGGGATCGCCACCCGCGAGCCCGGCGCACCCCCCGAGGCGCTGATGGCCCATGCCGACATCGCGCTGTACGAGGCCAAGACCGCGGGACGCAACCGCACCTGCCTGACGGCCTGATCGCCGGGACGCTCAACGCGCGACGCGCAGGTAGGCAAGCACCGCGAGCACGCGGCGGTGATCGTCGTCGCAGACCGGCAGCTCGAGCTTGGCGAAGATGTTCGTGATGTGCTTCTCCACCGCCCCCGGTGTCACGACGAGGCTCTCGGCGATCGCCGTGTTCGAGCGACCCTCAGCCATCAGCTCCAACACCGAGCGCTCCCGCGCCGTCAGCGAGCTGAGCGCGTTCTCGGGCCCGTGGTGGGGGGCGAGCAGCTCCGTGACGACCTGCCGGTCGAGCACCGTGCCGCCGGCGGCGACGCGCCGAAGAGCATCCAAGAACGCGCGTACGTCGCCGATCCGCTCCTTCAGCAGATACCCGATTCCGGCGCTGTCCTCGCCGATCAGCTCGCTCGCGTAGGCGGTCTCCACGTACTGCGAGAGCACGAGCACACCAAGCCCCGGCTGGCGCCTGCGCGCCTCGATCGCGGCGCGCAGCCCCTCGTCGCTGAACGTCGGCGGCAGGCGCACGTCGACGATCGCCAGGTCGGGCTTGTGTCCGGCGATCGCGCGCAGCAGCCCCGGTCCGTCCTCGACCTGCGCCGCGACCTCGATGTCGTTCTCGCGCAGCAACGCCACGAGTCCCTCGCGCAACAGCGCGAGATCCTCGGCGATCACTACCCGCACGGCAGGCTGACCTCGACCACGGTGCCGTGACCGGGCGGGCTGTCGAGACGCAACGTCCCGTCGAGCGCCTCCACGCGGGCGCGCAACCCAGCGAGCCCCGATCCTCCGGCCGGATCGGCGCCGCCATTGCCGTCGTCTCCGACGAGGACGCGCAGCTCACGGCGATCCTCGGCGAGGGTGACCCAGCTACGCCGCGCACCGGAATGCTTGGCGGTGTTCGTCAGCGCCTCGGCGACCACGAAATACGCGGCGCTCTCCACCGCCGGAGCCACGCGACGGTGCGTGTCGGCCTCGATCGTCGTCCCGAGCCCGTAGCGGGCCGCGAGCGACTGCACCGCCGCCGCCAACCCGCGATCGGCGAGCAGCGGCGGGACGATCCCACGGGCGAGGTCGCGCAGCTCCGCGATCGCGTGGTGGGCCTCGCGCTGAGCGTCGTGGATCAGCCGGCGGACCTCCGGACGATCGTCGAGCCGCAGCTCCGCGCGCCCGAGCTGGAGCGTGAGCGCGACCAGGCGCGCCTGTGCCCCGTCGTGCAGGTCACGCTCGATCCGCCGCAGCTCGGCCCCCTGGGCGTCCACCGCCTGGCGGCGTGTGCGCGTCAGCAGATCGATCCTCGCCCGCAACGCCCGGCGCCCGCGCGCGACGAGCACGCGGTCGTGCAACGCGATCAGCGAGTAACCGCAGCCCGCCGTCGCAAGGCCCAACAGCGCCCACGCCGGCCAGAACTCATGCACCCCCGCCAGCCCCCACGTGAGCAGCCAGGTCAGCATCAGGATCACGGCCGCCACGGCGATCAGCGCCCACACGCAGGCCACGCGGCGCTCGGCGCCCGCCTGATGTCGCCACGCCCAAGCGGCGGCGAAGTCGAGCAGCACGGGTACGGCCAGCCCCAGCCAAGCCCACGCCGGCCAGAAGTACCCCTGGCCGCCGAGCGCCCAGATCGCGACCACCAGCACCGCCGTCAGAGCGGCCATCCGGCGCACCAGCGAGCGGGCGTACTCGCCCAAGGACAATCCCGCGGCCAGCGTCGGCATCCAGCGACGGGTGGGTGTCTTCGCCAGGACCGGCAGGGCCGAAGGTCGAGCGCGTTCGCTCATCCCACCATGGTCGCACGGCGGGGGGGCGGCGCGACGCGCCCGGAGGCGATTGCCTTGGCGACGGGGTGGATCGCAATTGGCCTTCGGACAGGCCGGGGGAGCGCCGGGCGACGCGCTAGGAGACGATCGCCTTGGCGGCCTGCCGGTCGGGGCTGATCCGCTGCACGTCCCACACCAGGCCGAGGCGCTCGAGGCCCGAGATCGTCAGGCCCGACAGGTCGACCTCCCTGGGGGTCATGCCGTGAAACGCCGAGGTGGGGAACGCGTGATGGTTGTTGTGCCACGCCTCGCCAAACGACAGCGGCGCCAGCCAGGACAGGTTGTGCGAGTGATCGCTGGTGCTAAAGCGCCGGCGGCCAAAGAAATGGCAGAGCGAGTTGATCGAGTAGGTGACGTGGTGCAGGACGAAGATGCGGACCGCGCCCGCCCACAGCATCGCCTCGAGGCCGGCGCCCACCGTTCCACCGATCAACCAGCCGAGCCCGAACGGGATCGCCAGGCCGACGAGCACCCACAGGAAGAACGTCTGATCGACGAAGCTGATCACCGGATCGGCCAGCAGGTCGGGCGCGAAGCGCTCGCGCGATCCCCGCTGGGTGTGGTCGAACAGCCAGCCGACGTGCGCATGGGCGAGACCGCGCAGCGCCCCCTGCCAGCCGCCGCCACTGTCGATGTGAGGACTATGGGGATCGCCGTGGCGGTCGGAGTAGGCGTGGTGCTTGCGGTGGTCGGCGACCCACGAGATCACCGGCCCCTCGACGGACATCGTGCCGAGGATCGCGAACGTCCCCCGTAGCCAGGACGAGGTCTTGAAGCTGCGGTGGGTGAGCATCCGGTGAAAGCCGATCGTCACGCCGAGGCCGATCGGGATGTACATGACGAAGAAGATCACGATGTCGCGCCAGTGCAGCTCTTGGTTCCACAGCTGCCATCCGGCGAGCACCACCAGCGCCAGCGGGACCACAGTGATCAGGCCGGTGAGGAACCGATCGAGGTTCTCCAGCACCGGCTCCTGGATCTCCCCGGGCGTGGGACCGTCGAGCGACGTGTCGAGCTCCGGCGCGGAACGGTCCTCGCGGTCCTCGGCCGGGGTCCCGTGCGTTGGGCGCTCGGGCGCGAGAACGTCGTCCGGAGGATTCATCTCGTCACAGTGTGACGGACGAAGACCGCACCGTCACTGCGGCCGGCCACCGAGCGGGGGTGGGGATAGCCACAGTGGCGGCGCGGCATCTATGCGCGCTCCGGCCGGTAGGGGCCGGGCTTCGGGCGGACCTTGCCGCCCGGGAAGGCGAGGCGGAGGATCGTGCGGTGGACCGTGCCGAGCTGCTTGCCGAGCGGACCGGTGTTGTAGGGGAGCCCGTAGCGGGCGCAGATGTCGCGCACCTTCGGCGCGATCTCGGCGTAGCGGCTGGAGGGCATGTCGGGATACAGGTGGTGCTCGACCTGGAAGCTCAAGTTGCCCGCCAGCAGGTGAAACAGGGGGCTCCCGTCGATGTTCGCCGAGCCCAAGAGCTGGCGCACGTACCAGCCGCCGCGGGTCTCCTCGGCGACCTCCTCCTGGCTGAACGTGTACGTCTGATCGGGGAAGTGCCCGCAGAAGATGATCGAGTAGGCCCACACGTTACGGACGATGTTCGCGGTGAAGTTCGCCGCGAGCGTCGACTTCCAGGCCCGGCCCGAGAGCAACGGGAAGGCGATGTAGTCCTTGACGATCTGCCCGCGGGCCTTTCCGCCGATCGCCTTCAGCTCTCTGTTGACCTGCGTCTTCGACTTCTCCCCGGCGCGGATCGCATCGAAGTTGAGGTCGTGCAGCGCGACCCCCCACTCGAAGAAGCCCATCAGCAGCAAGTTGTAGAGGGGCTGGGCCAGGTAGACCGGGTGCCACCGCTGGTGCGGGTCGATGCGCATGATCTCGTAGCCCAGGTCGCGGTCCTTGCCGCGGATGTTCGTGAACGTGTGGTGCTCGTAGTTGTGTGAATGACGCCACGCGTCCGCCGGCGAGGCGGTGTCCCAATCCCAGCTCTGGGAGTTGATGTCCGGGTCGTTCATCCAGTCCCACTGCCCGTGCATCACGTTGTGGCCGATCTCCATGTTCTCGAGGATCTTCGCCACCGACAGCGAGGCCGTACCGAGGAGCCACAGCGGCTTGCGGCGCGAGCCGAGCAGCAGCGCGCGGGCGGCCAACACCAGCTGGCGGTGCAGCTTGATCGTGGAGCGGATGTAGCGCGAGTCGCGCTCGCCGAGCTCTCCGAACACCTCGTCGTGGATCGCCTCGAACTCGCGGCCGAGCTCCTCGATCTCCGCGGGAGTGAGGCGCGCGAGCGGGCTCTCCTCGCTCGCGGGGTGAGCAGGCGGGCTCTCGGTCTGGGTGGCGGACATTTTTCTATTCCCTCTGTTGGGTTTCTAAAGCTCGATCTCGATCGCGCCCTCGGGCACGTTGATGCAAGTGCGCAGCAGCTCGCCGGGCCGGCCGTGGACGCGACCGGTACGCAGGTCGCGCACCCGTCCGGCGCGCAGTCGCCCGACGCAGGTGTGACAGATACCCATCCGGCAGCCGTAGGGCAGCTTCGCGCCGGCCTGCTCGCCGGCCACGAGGATCGGCTGCTCGCCGTCGCTTTTGGCCTCGAGCGCACTCGAGCAGAAGCGGATCGTGCCGCCCTCGCCGCGTTGGGCGGGCGGGAAATCGTTCATCACGGCCGCGTCGGGCTGAAAGTGCTCGACGTGCAGCTTCGCGGGGTCGCCGTCGCGGCGCCAGCGCTCGCCCAGCGTCTCGATCAGCCCGGCGGGTCCGCTCAGGTAAGTCTCACGCTCAGCCCAGTCGGCGCACAGCCCGTCCAGCTGCCCGGCGGTGAGGCGGCCCTCCGTGCCCGTGAGGCGCTCATGCAGCCCGTAGCCCGCGTGCCCGGCGGCCAGCTCGCGCAGCTCCCCTCCGAAGATGACCCCCGCGGCGTCGCGCTCGCAATGCAGATGCACGACATCCTCGAGGCTTCCCCTGCCTGCGAGCGAGCGGAGCATGCTCACGATCGGGGTGATCCCGCTGCCGGCGCTGATGAACAGCAGCCGCCGGGGCAATCGATCGGGCAGCACGAACGTGCCTTCCACGCCGCCCAACCGCACAATCGTCCCCGGCCGCACCCCTCGGACGAGAAACGGCGAGACCTTCCCACCGTCGACGAGCTTCGGGGTGATCGAGATGCAGCCGTCCGATCGCTCGGGGTCCGATGTCAGCGAGTACGCCCGCCAGTGATGCACGCCGTCGACCTCGATTCCCAGACGCAGATATTGCCCAGGCCTATGGCCCTCCCATTCCCAGCCGGGCTTCACGAGTACCGTCGCGGCGTTCGGCGTCTCGCGCTCGACGCGTTCGATCCGCCCGCGCAGCTCGCGTGTCGACCACAGCGGGTTGATCAGCTCGAGGTAGTCGTCCGGCAACAGCGGCGAGGTGAACGAGCCGACCAACCGCAGCGCCCTGCGCCGGCCTTCCGACACGCGTGGAGCCATGCCTCGTTCAGCCATCCGCGCCGCTTCTCCGGCTGGTGAAATCGGTGACATACATAACGACCTCAACTCATGATACCTCAAATGAGGTTACATAGATGATGGTATCCTCAGGCAGAGATGGCGGCGACGAAGGTCAGCGATGAGAATGCTTCCGCCCCTCACGACCTCACGATCGAGCAGCTCGCGGCCGCCGTTGGGATGTCAGTGCGGAACATCCGCAACCACCACTCCCGCGGCCTCCTACCGGCACCCGAGGTGCGCGCACGCGTCGGCTACTACGGCGCCGACCACGTCGCACGGTTGCGCCTGATCCTCGACCTGCAGGCCGACGGCTTCAACCTCGCCTCGATCGAGCGGCTGCTAAGCGGATCCGACGGGTTGGCCGAGCGGCTGCTCGGCCTGCGCCACGCCGTCACGACGCCGTTCGAGGCCGAGACGCCCGAAGTCGTGACGGCCGAGGACCTGCTGAAGAGCTTCGGCGAGGTCAGCCGGAAGGACATCGAGCGGGTGCGCAAGCTCAAGCTGCTGATCCCGCTCGGCGACGGCCGTTTCGAAGTCCCCAGCCCGGCGCTCCTGCGAAGTGCGGAAGAGGTCGTGGCGCTCGGCATCTCGCTGCACGCCGCGCTGGCCCTGATGGAGCGAGTCAGCCGTGACTGCGAGTCGATCTCGAGCGCATTCGCCAAGCTCTTCCTGAAGGAGCTCTGGGAGCCCTTCGAGCAGGCGGGACAGCCGGAGGAGCGCTGGGACGAGGTGATCGAAGCCGTCAGCGCGCTCCGGCCGCTCGCCTCCGAGGCGCTGCTGGCCGTGTTCAAGCAACGGATGACGACCCAGCTCGAGAGCGCCTTCGGGAAGGTGCTCGAACACCAGGCCAAGCGCTAGCCCGAGGCCCGCGCCGAGGAGACCCGACCCGGATGGGTCGCGGCCCGGAGGGGCGCTTAGGCAACCAGCACGCGGTCGGGCTCGCCTGCCGGCGCGGGAGCGCTGCGCGGCCCGCTGCGAACCAGCGTCCCTTGGCGCGGCGAGAACGTGACGTTGCGGCGCGTCACCCGCTCGGCATGAGCGCCCACGGACCTCAGCGCGCGGCGCCGCAGTACAGCCTCCAGCACGACCCGCATCTCCATTTCGGCGAACGCGGCGCCCAAGCAACGGCGGATGCCGCCGCCGAAGGGAATCCATCCGTAGGTGGTAGGCGACTGCTCGAGGAAGCGCTCGGGACGGAACGCGTAGGGCTCGGGGTAGAGGTCGGGACGGGTGTGCGTGAGCCAGATCGCCGGCGTCACATCGGTCCCGACCGGCAGGCTCAGCCCGTCGATATTCAACTCAGAGGCCAGCCGCCGTCCCGCGAGCGGGACCACGGGACGCAACCGCAGCGACTCCGAGATCACCGCGCGCAGATAGGTGTCCTCCCCGGCGTCAACCTCCGACGTCAGCCGGGTGAGCGCCGCCGGGTGACGCAGCAGCAGATCGAATGTCCAGGCAAGCGCGGTGGCGGTCGTCTCGTGACCGGCGAGCAGCAGCGTGACCAGCTGATCGCGCACCTCGCGATCACTCATCTCGGTCCCGTCCTCGAAGCGCGCCGCCACCAGCAGCGACAGGATGTCCTCGCGCGCTCCAGCCTCAGGGTCGACGCGTCGCTCGGCGATCTCCGCGAGCAACAGCTCGTCGATCCCGCGCGTGAACTCCCGCATGTCCGCCAGCGGATCCCCGCGGCCCAGACGGCGCGAGAGCAGCACACGAAACTGCAGAGCGGGGGAGGCCGTCTCGCCGAGCAGCAGCGGCAAGCGCTCGCGCAGAAGCTCGCTGCGCGCCGGGTCGGTGACGCCGAACACCGCTTTCAGGATCACCTCGAGCGTGACCGCCTGCATCCGCGGATGAAGCGCGAACGGGCGATCCTCCGGCCAGCTGTCGAGCTCGCGCTCGGTCACCGCGCGGACCGTCGCCTCATACGAGCGCATCCGCTCGCCGTGAAACGGCGGCAGCATCAGCTTGCGGCGAGCGAGGTGCTCGCGGCCTTCCAGCAACAACACCGAGCCCGGGCCCATCACCGGCAACAGCGCGATGCTGCGCCCCGCCGGCAGACCATGCTCATGCGCGGTGTAGAGCGCGCGGATCGCCTCGGGGTCGGACAGCATCACCATCGGCCGTTCGAACCCGAGGAAGTTCACGCTGAACGCATCTCCGAAGCGCCGCCTGCAGGACTCCATGAAGGCGATCGGCCGCAACAGCCAGCGGGTCGTCTGGAGGATCGGCGGCTCGGCGAGACCGGGTGGGAGCGCGCTCATCCGTACAGCCTGACACACCCGCTAATTCGGCGTGGGCTCTCCGCTAATCCGGCATCGGTTCTTCTGAGGTGATTTCTTCGACCGTGAATTCTTCCGACGGCGCCGAACCGCGGTGAGAGTCTTCGGCCTTTTCGGTCTCGATTTCCTCGACCCCGAGATAGTTCCTCATGCCCTCCCGCTGGGCCTTCTCCAGATACCCAGGCAGGGGAGCACGGAGCTCGTTGGGGATCGCGTCCTCTTCGAGGATCGACTGGAGTGTCTCCTGCAGCGCACCCGATCCGGCTGCGTTGGTCAACTCCGCCTGGCCGCTCGGAGTGCTGTAGTCGTACAGCTCGACTTCCTGCCCTCCCGGCTGCACATCGATGCTTTCCTGGCCCCAGTTGGAGTACAGCCCCAGCTTGCCCTGCTGGGTACGGAGCGCCACCACGTGGCGGGGCGCTTCGGCGTCGTGCGGATCGGCGGCGAACTCGGTCACATCCTCGTCGGTGGCATGCAGCACCCAGGGCCTGCCGGGCGCCGCCGGGTCGGCACAGATCGCGGCGAGGTCCTGACGTGTGGAGAGGTGCGCGAGCGAGCTCTCCGAGCGCCACGCGTTCGATCCGTCGGCGATGCTCAGCAGCAGCCCGACGATGTCCGCGCTCGAGGTGAGCTGCCGGCGCGTCGTTCCGGGAGCCGCCGTGGCCACGCCACGATGGTCATGCACATACAGGGGCACCCGAATCGCCTCCTCATAGGCTGAGGCCCCCTTGCCGCGCATTCCGTGCGAGCCGCCGTACTCACCGTGGTCCGAGGTGAACAGGATCACGGTGTTCTTGCGCACCTCCGGCCGCGAGTCGAGCGTCGCCAGCACGCGGCCGATCTGACGATCGACATACCCCTGCAACAGCAGATAGGTGTTCATCAGGCCGCTCCACGTGCTGAGCGCCTCAGGCCCAGAGAACGGCACCGCACCGAACGAGCGAGCGGCCGTCTCCTGCAGCGAGCGGTGCAACAGCGGCTTGCCGTGCGCCTGCAGATCTTCCGGGGTCTCGAAGTTGGGCGGCATCTGGTTGACCAACCCCGGAGGGTTGCTCTCGCTCTCGACTTCGCTCGTGAAGCGATACCACCAAGCGACGTCGTGGGGATTCACCAGGGAGACCGTCGAGCACCACGGCTCCCGGCCCGCCTCTTCGCCGAACCACGCCTGAAACTGATCGACGATCGACGGGTCCACTTCGGTGCCCTGCCCCGGCCCTCCGTTGGGCGAGGGGTAGGTTCCTCCCGCGAAGCCATACTGCTCCAGCGGCGCGTCGGCACGCGGGTTCAGATGCCACTTTCCCCACCACGTGGTCGCGTAGCCCATCTCGCGCAGCAGCGTGCCCCACGTCGGGAACCCGGGGGACAGCCGGCTGCGCCCCGTGATCATGCACCTCGTCTGGTGGGAGTAGAGGCCCGTAAGCAGGACCCCGCGCGAGGGCGAGCAGTCGTTGGAGGCGGTGTAGTGGCGTTCGAAGCTGACCGACTTGCGACGCAGCGCGGCGAGGTTGGGGAGCAGCGTGTCGAGCGCCACCGAAGCAGGCACCCATGCCGGCGAGCGCAGCTGGTCGACGAGGATCACCAGGATGTTCGGCCGCCGCCGAGCGGCGCCTGAGCGGCGCGCGCGGCGCGGCCGCCGGGCCTGCGCCGGCGCAGGGGCGCCCGCCGTGGCCAACGCCAACGAGCCTCCGGTGAGCAGCCCCCGCTTGATGAACGTACGGCGGCTGCTGTCAGTAAACCGATCCGGCATGCCTATAGAGACTGCCAACAACCGGGAGCGCCCGGTGGAGCGGTATGTCTGAGCGAAATCGGCAAATCCGTTGCAATCGGATGAAATCGCCGATTCCCACTGAATCCGTCGTACCATCCATGAATGGCGATGGAGTCGACTTACAGCGGCCCTTTGTCGACCAGACATCCTCGCAAGCGTGCCCTGCTGGGCGTGGGAGCGGCGATCGTGTTGATCGTCGTATTACTGGCCGTCGCGGTGCTGGTGTGGTCGGGTGTGACGCTGGCGGGCGACTCGACGGCGCTCGCACGGGTCACGGTACAGCCGTTGGGCGGGACGATCGAGCACGTGCAGGCATTCGGGCCTGACGGTCAGAGGGTGCCACTCGCGGTGAAGGGCGGGCGTTTGACGCCCCTGAAGCAGCTGACTCCGGGCGAGCAGGTATCTGTGGACGTGAAGGTTCGCCGCCCGGGATGGCTCGGCTGGGCGTTGGGAAGCGAACGCAACGAGCAGCTGACGCTGCACGCCCCGGTTGCGCACGTGGTGGATCCCTGGATGACCGTCGACGCAGGCTCGGATGTACGCGTCAGCTTCGACCGGCCCGTGAGTACGGTCGTCTACGGGAGCGGGAGTGGCTCGACTCACCATGCGCTGGGCAGCGCCCAGAGCTCGATCTCGCTCGGAGCCCAGCCTGCTACCGGTACCACGGAGATCGCGGCCGCCGCGCGCCCCTGGGAGACCGTCGGCGCTCCCATGCAGGTGAGTTGGTTCCCACCATCGCAAGCTCCGGTGATGGTCTCCATCCCCGCTTCAGGCGCGCGCATCGCTCCCGCGACGGCGATCCATCTGACGTTCTCCAAACCGGTGAAGGAGGTGCTCGGCGCAAATCACCCGCTGATCTCGCCCAGCACACCGGGGCATTGGCATGAAGCCAACAGCCACACGCTCGTGTTCATCCCGTCGGGCGCCGGCGCCCCGCTCGGCTCCCAGCTGCGCGTGCAGCTCCCGCGTACGGTCGCGGTGACGGCCGGCACGGGAGGCGGCCTGCGCACAACCAACCAGATCGAATGGACGGTCCCGCCCGGCTCGACGCTACGACTGCAGCAACTCCTCGCGCAGGCGGGCTACCTGCCACTCGACTGGCAACAGACAGGCGCCCCGGTGGCGCGCACGCCCAGCGCCGAGGCACAGGCCGCTGTCGACCCACCGAGCGGCAACTTCAACTCGCGCTACTCGAACACGCCGCACCAGCTGATGGCGATGTGGACGCCGGGTCAGACGAACTCGATCACCAAGGGCGCGGTGATGAAGTTCGAGAATGAAAACGAACTCACCGCCGACGGGCTTGCCGGGGCGAGCGTGTGGCGCCTACTGCTCAGCGACGCGATCGCGGGCAAGCGTCTCAACAGTGGCTACAGCTACGTGTACGTGCACCGTGAAGTCCCGGAGACGATGACGCTCTGGCACGACGGCCAGACAGTCGTGACATCGCCTGCCAACACGGGCATCTCCGGAGCGGAAACCGAACTCGGGACGTTCCAAGTGTTCGAGCACCTCCCCGAAACCACGATGAGCGGCACCAACCCCGACGGCTCGCACTACGAAGACCCTGGGATCAAGTGGGTCAGCTACTTCAACGGTGGCGACGCGCTCCACAACTTCAACCGCTCGTCGTTCGGCAGTCCGCAGAGCCTCGGTTGCGTCGAGCTCCCGCTCGCGGCCTCCGCGGAGATCTACCCCTACACGCCGATCGGCACGCTCGTCACGATCGAAAGCTGAGAGCTCCCCGCCGTAACTATGGTCGTGGTCATGCGGCGAGTGCGAGAGGCGGGTCGTGGGTGGGCTGTTGGTCGAGGCGTTGGAGTAGTTCGGTGAGATCCCGGCGGGTGAATTTCCAGTCGAGCGGTTCGGCGATTTCGTTGTAGCGGTGCTCGAAGTCGGCGTTTGATCGATGCTTTGCCGCGGTGGTCAGAGCCGTTGTCGACGATCCAGAACACACGTCTGGGCAGGCGAGGCGCTGCGTTGCATGTTGCGCAACCTGCTACAGTAGACCCATGATCGGCTCCACAGATCTCTACGTGCTAGCCGGCGCTCTCTCGAGCGAGGAAGAGTCATGGACACTTCGAGAGCTCGCGGCAAGGCTGCACGTGGATCACACGCTCGTGCATCGTGCGCTCAAGCGCACCGAGCGTGCGGGCCTCTACAGAGCAAGTTCCAAACAGGTCAACCTGCCGAACTTCGAGGAGATCATGATCCACGGGGCGCGCTTTATTGCCCCTGCACCACTTGGAGAGCTCACACGTGGTGTATCTGCGGCGTGGGCGGCGGAACCAATCTCAGCGATCATCCATCAGGCAGATAGCGAACCCCCGCCGGTCTGGCCCAGCGCACTGGGAACGGTGCGCGGCCAGAGTCTGGAGCCCCTGCACCCAGCTGCGGTCCAGGCAAGCCAGGATGAATCGGCACTCGCAAGACTTCTATCCATCATCGACTCACTACGAGCGGGCGATGTCCGTGTACGCCAGGTGGCCACGACGGCGCTACGCGACACACTCCGTCGAACCGAGCCACCCCACCGGACAGCCCCGTGAGCACCGACCAGCTCGAGACAGCCGCCACAGCCCTCGGACCGCTATTGGAAGAGGTCGTCTTCCTCGACGGCGCCAGCATCCAACTGTGGCTGAGCGACCCCGCCGCGCCAGCGACGCGCGCCACGGACGATGTCGATGTCATCACCAACATCACGAGCCTCACCGGCTACTACCGACTCGGGGAACGTCTACGTGAGCGCGGCTTCAGTGAGGCCAGCGACTCCAGCGTCATCTGCCGCTGGCACCACCACGAAACCGGGCTCCTACTCGACGTGATGCCCGACGACCAGGACGTGCTCGGCTTCTCAAACCCCTGGTACGAACACGCGATCAAGACCGCGACCGACCGCGGTCTGCCATCCGGCACGCAGATCCGCGCCGCCATCCCACCCAGCATCTTCGCGACCAAGCTCACCGCCTGGAATGGCCGCGGCAACAAAGACATGCTCCGCAGCCTCGACCTGCACGACATCCTTGTCCTCATCGACGGCCGCCCCGAGCTACCAGACGAAATCGCCGCCCAAACCCCCGAGCTGCAGGACTACATCAAGCAAGAGCTCGCCACCATCCGCAAAGACCCCTACTTCACCTACCTCACCGAAAGCGCGCTACACGGCTACGGACAACAAGCCACACCAAGAGCCCAGCACCTCCAACAACAGATCAACGCGATCATCGCAACAAGCGGATAGCGCCAACGCGACTTCCTCCCACCGGGCGTCGAGCACCAACTTCGGGGATAACAAAAGCGGGAACGACGGGGGTCGAGCCCGGACTTTACACATCGAGGGATTGAGATCCGGTAGGTCTGCTCACCATAAGAGCATGTCCGGCTCACTCGGCGGAGAGCAGTCCCGTGGCACGCGCGCGGATCGCGTTGGCGAAGGCCATAAAGCTCAGGTCAGGAGCTGGCTCGTGGATCGGCGATGCTGGATCGGCGGCAGCCGTGACGAAGCATGCCGCGTCGTAGAGCCGCTCGAGGATGAGGCGGCGGCAAAGAATCTCGTAGCGCTTCTTGTAGGAAGCGTCGAGGAAGATGGGGTCGACCTCGAAGAATGGCTGCTTCACCCGTACGGGCTTGATGGAACCGGGCGCCTCCTCGAGCAGGAACAAATATCCCAGCCACGGGCGGATCGTTCCGAACCGGCCTTCGCGGTATGCGGTCCAGACATCGATGGCGTTGCCGATCGCCTCCTCGCTGCGGTTGTTGTAGTTGTTGCCGAACGAAGGACCGACCTGACTCTTGAACTCGATTGCCGCCGCGAGCGCATCGCCGTGGACTACGACGAGATCCCACTTCTTCTCCGGACGGAAATAGCCGGGGAGCTCGACGGCCGAGCGACGGCTGATGCTGGAGGGTGCGAAGCCGGCATCGATGAAGATCGACTCCATCAGCTCGGCCATCGCGTCCATGTGAGCGCCGCCGGTAACGGCTCCGCGCAGGCCGGCATCGAGTCGTCCTGACTCGCGCTGCTTGAGTGCCTGTCCCTCGCGAACAATCCAGTACTGCCGGACCGCCGCCTCAAATGCCTCTTGATCCACGCAGAGTAGGTTCGCGGCCCCAGGGCAAGCTCCTACCCTGGGAGCTCATCCAGGCCATAGGCATCGAGGGCCGCCGCGGTCGCCCGTTCAACGTCTCGGGCGGCAAAGGACCGCTCCAGCTCTCGCGCGGTGCGACTCGGAAGCAGGTCGAGGCGAGGAACGCGGATTCGGCGTAGATACTGAGCCTGAAAGCGTAGATATCCGCCGCGCATCTTCACCGCATAGCATTCGATGAACATCTGGGCGACACCGGAAAGGAGCAGGCCACCGAGGACCTCCGGGGCCCAGTGCTCGCTCGCAACCCAATAGAGATTGTGGTGCGGGTAGAGGCCGCCCGGGTCAAGAACGGGATGGATCTCCGCCTTGATGTCGGGGATCAGCAGCTTCGGCTTGCCCGTGAGCGAGTGGCCCACCCGATCGATCGTGCGATACCACTGCTGCGGTCGCCGCCCGGCGACATTGCGCTTGAGCAGCGCGGAAGCGTTTGCCTCGAAGTACGCACGCAACCGCGGATAGGCATCGAGGGATACAAGTGCGCCCGTGTCTCCATCCCACGGATCGACTAGATAGTGCCCCGACCAACTCAGCTGGCCGCTCAGGGTGTCACGCGCCATCGCCAGAGGCAACATCCGATCCTCCTCGACAAGTGTCGGGTCCTTGACCACGAACACACGATCCGCGCCGCTCGCAACACCGATACCGACACGGGTTCCCGTTCTGCCGTCCTCCAGGGCGGGCAAGCTTCGCTCCAGGCGAGCCACAAGCGCAAGCCGCTCCGGCGAGCCCGTCGGCCACGACGAAACACCGTCGAACCACGTTGACAGGCGTGCCGCCTCAAACGTGGGGTCGCTCAGCCTGAGATCATTCTTGCAGCTTGCCCATATACGAACACGACGCGCGGCCGCCTCGTCAAAGCTCTTGTGCGCCGTGGCGACTATCGCCCGCCCCTGCGGCTGGCGACGGAGGATCGTCACCGACGGGTAGGCGCTCACTTCCTCGTCGAACGCATCGACATCATGCATCTCGATCACCGCCTCGACAGAGAACCGAGCGGCGACCATGCTGCGCAGGCGCTGCCCGTACTGGTTGCGCATCCAACGGTCCGCGCAGATGAAGCCGAGCGCCCCGCCGGTGCGCAGGGCGTTCAAGCCAACCTCGAAGAACCCAACGTAGACATCCGACCGTCCACCCATCGTGGAGCAAGCACGGCGGTAAGCCTCGCTGCGAGGCGCCGAGACCGCCTCAAGCCGTATGTACGGGGGATTGCCGATCACGAAGTCCGCCGTGCCGACCTCGTGGTGGCCCAAGAGAAAGTCGTCATGCACAACCCAGCGCTCGGCAAGCGCCCGGGTATCTCCGGCCACCCAACCGTCCGCGGCAAGACGCTCCTCAACCACAACCCGGCTCTCCTTGACGTTGGCCGGCTGCAGGTCACACGCGCGGATCGCGTTGGCCGCGTCGGAGATCTGCCTCCCATGAAGGCAACAGGAACGCGACAGCCGCTCGACCATCGGACCGAGAAAAGCTCCCGAGCCGCACGCGGGCTCAACCGCCCGCAGGGTGGCCAGATCGCGCTCGCTCCTATAGCCAGCCAGGTCGAGGATCAGCTCAACCACCCAGCGCCGCGTGAACACGGCGCCGTACTCATGCCCCTCGTCGAGGACAGAGGCCGCCAGCGAGGCAGCGTGGGCTTCATCGCCAAGCAGTTGCTGTTGGGCATAGGCCATGCGCCGAGACTACAGACGGCCCGCGATGGCTCTCGCGATCGGGGCCACAGCTACGTCTCGCCGTGTTCGTCACGAGCAATCACGCCGACTTCATGGGCTCTGCGCAAACGTCGATCTGCATACAGGGCTCGTCGTCCTGCCAGAGCGTCACCGCGAGGCCCAGCCTCTGCGAGGCTATTCCGTCGCGGTCGAGACACACGCCGAATGGACTGCCCATCACGGACACCTCGCGAAATCAATACTGCGGCGATGCGTCATGCGTCCGGGCTGGCGCTCGGACCGCCCTCGAACATAGGATCGAGGCTCCATTCGAGATCGCGCCCGGACGCGGCCCGAGTACATGGCCCCCCGCGATGCGATCAACGCAGAGCTGGCCGCGAGCGCGCCCGGCCCGGTCCACGACCTCGACCAGGCCCAGCGGGTGCTCGAGGACTTTTCGATCTTCTGGCGCAAGGAGAGCGACCCCGCCGCCAAGCGCCAGCTCCTCTCCCTCATCTTCGAGCGCGTTTGGCTGGACGAGCAGCGCGTCGTCGCCGTCCAGCCAAAGGCGCCCTTCGCGCCCTTCTTCCAGCAACGCCCAACAGAAACCGCCGGAAAAGCGGTGTGTAAAGAACGGGAACGACGGGACTCGAACCCGCGACCTCCGACGTGACAGGCCGGCGCTCTAACCAACTGAGCTACGTCCCCGCGTTTGCGGCTGAGCCTCCTCACGGCTCCGCGCGCCTCCCCAGTATGCCAAGGGTCCGCGCTCGCCGGTCCGTCGCCGGGATACTGGCCGCTCGGCCAGCTTTCCTCTAGGCTGCTCCAGTGGCGCTCGTCGGTCCTCCTCCACTACTCCGTACCAACCCCTTCCTCGCGGTGCTCTCCGACCTCCGCGAGGAGCGCTCGGCCTCCGTCCCGTTCCCGCCCGGGGAGACCAGCTTCTCGCTCGCGCGCACCCACCGTTTCACCAACGACCCGCTCCCGCTCCTCCTCGAGTCCTACGAGCGCTTCGGGCCGATCTTCACGCTCCGCATCTTCCACGGGAACGTCGTCTTCATGCTCGGGCCAGCCGCCAACCACCACATCACCGTCTCCCACGCCTCCAACTTCACCTGGCGCGAATCCCACTTCCGCGATCTCATCGGCCTCATGGGGGACGGCCTCCTCACGATCGACGGGGAGTTCCACCGGCGCTCGCGCCTCGCGATGCTCCCCGGCTTCCATCGCGAGCGGATCGCCGCCTCCGTCGAGGTGATGGTCGGGGAGACCGACCGCGCACTCGACCTCCTCGCGCCCGGCGACCGCATCGACCTCTACGCCTGGACCCGCCGGCTCGCGCTCCGGATCGCCATGCGCGCGCTCTTCGGGCTCGACCCCGACGGCGCCGCCGCGCGCTCCGTCGACGCCGCCGGCCTGTTCGAACAAGCGCTCTCCTTCTACTCCTCCGAGATCACCCTCCGCATGCTCCGCGGTCCCTTCACGCCGTGGGCGCGCATGCAACAGGCCGCCCGCTCGCTCGATCGGCTGATCTACTCCGAGATCTCCTCCCGCCGCTCCTCCGGGGAGCGCGGCGAGGACATCCT
>DASRKZ010000198.1:0-6202 GCA_035648675.1 Solirubrobacteraceae bacterium | reverse complement strand
CACCCAGGCGGGATCTCCAGAAAAAGGCGACATTCATTACCGCTTCCTGATCGACGTCCCGGAGCAGCTGAGCAAGGAGCAGGAGGACGCCGTCGACGCGCTCTCGAAGGTCATGAACGGCAACCCGCGCGCGCGGCTGTTCGAGGCGAGTGGGTCCTCGCCCGGGGAGGCCACGTGATGGCTCATCGGATCGAGGTGGCGAGCAACCGCGGCGTGTTCATGATCTCGGTCGCGGCCGAGCTGGCGAACATGCATCCGCAGACGCTCCGCGTATATGAGGCGCGCGGCCTGATCGAGCCCAAGCGCTCGCCGAAGGGCACGCGCCTGTACTCCCAGGAGGACGTCGAGCAGCTGCGCCGCATCCAGGAGCTCACGGCGGATCTCGGGTTGAACCTCGCCGGGGTGGAGCGCGTCTTGGAGCAGGAGGCAGAGCTCGAGCGGATGCACGCACGAATCGAGCAGCTGGAGCTGGAGGCGCTGCGGGCGCAGGTGCGGCTGGCGGAGGAGCTGGAGGAGGTGCGCCGCTCCTTCCGCGCGGAGCTCGTCGTCCCCTATCGCGGCGGGGAAGAGCTCGTGCGCGCCGCCGATGCTCGCTCGCCGTTTCATTTCCCGGCCCAGAGGAGCGACGATGTCGCCTGACGGGTCCAACCCAAACCAGAATCCAGCAGGCCAAGGCCAAGCCGAGGAGGAGCAGAGCCCGCTCGAGCGCTTCGGGCGCGACCTGACCGAGATGGCCGAGCAGAACAAGCTCGACCCGGTGATCGGGCGCGACGAGGAGATCCGCCGGGTGATCCAGGTGCTCTCGCGGCGCACGAAGAACAACCCGGTCCTGATCGGTGAGCCGGGTGTCGGCAAGACCGCGATCGTCGAGGGCCTCGCGCGGCGGATCGTCAGCGGGGACGTGCCCGAGTCGCTGCGCGACAGGCGCGTGATCGCACTGGACATGGGCGCGCTGATTGCCGGAGCCGCCTACCGGGGCGAGTTCGAGGAGCGGCTGAAGGGTGTGCTGAAGGAGGTCTCAGACGCGCAGGGCGCGATCATCCTGTTCCTCGACGAGCTCCACACGATCGTCGGCGCCGGCGCGGCCCAGGGCTCGGTCGACGCCTCGAACCTGCTGAAGCCGATGCTCGCGCGCGGGGAACTGCGCGCGGTCGGCGCGACGACGCTCGACGAGTACCGCAAGTACATAGAGAAGGACGCGGCGCTCGAGCGGCGCTTCCAGCCGGTGACGGTTGGCGAGCCCTCTGTAGAGGACACGATCGCGATCCTGCGCGGGCTGAAGGAGCGCTACGAGGTCCATCACAAAGTGCGGATCCAGGACAGCGCGCTGATCGCCGCCGCGACGCTCTCGCACCGCTATATCGCCGACCGCTTCCTGCCCGACAAGGCGATCGACCTGATCGACGAGGCCGCGTCGAAGATCCGGATCGAGATCGACTCGCTGCCGACGGAGATCGACGAGGTCGACCGCCGCGTGATGCAGCTGGAGATCGAGCTGACCTCGCTGCGCAAGGAGAAGGACTCCGCCTCGAAGGAGCGTCGCGAGGCGATCGAGCGCGAGCTGGACGAGCTGAAGGAGCGCTCCGCCGGGATGACCGCTGAGTGGCAAAAGGAGAAGGATGCGATCAAGGGCGTGAGTGAGATCAAGGAGCGCCTCGAGCAGTTGCGCGGTGAAGCCGAGCGCGCCACAAACGAAGCCGATCGCCGCGGCGAGGCCGAACGCGCCAAGCGCGAGGCCGATCAGGTACGCGCCTCCAAGCTGATTTACGAAGAGATCCCCGAGCTGGAACGCGAGCTCGTCGAGCACGAATCCGCCGAGGGCGAGGAGGGAAAGGACGGCGAGAACGGGGATGGCCCCGCCAGGCCGCAGTTCCTCAAAGAGGAGGTCGACGCCGACGACGTCGCCGAGATCGTCGCGCGCTGGACCGGCATCCCGGTCAGCCGCCTGCTGGAGGGTGAAGTCGAGAAGCTGGTCCATATGGAGGAGCGCCTGCACGAGCGCGTGGTCGGCCAGGACGAGGCGATCGAGGCGGTCGCAAGCGCATTGCGCCGCTCGCGCGCCGGGTTGCAGGACCCGGACCGCCCGATCGGCAGCTTCCTGTTCCTCGGCCCGACCGGCGTCGGCAAGACCGAGCTGGCCAGGGCGCTGGCGGAGTTCATGTTCGACTCGCAGGACGCGATGATCAGGATCGATATGAGCGAGTACATGGAGAAACACTCCGTCTCGCGCCTGGTCGGTGCGCCCCCCGGCTACGTCGGCTACGAAGAGGGCGGCCAGCTGACCGAGGCGGTGCGACGCCGGCCGTACGCGGTGGTGCTGCTCGATGAGATCGAGAAGGCCCACGCGGACGTGTTCAACACGCTCCTGCAGGTGATGGACGACGGTCGTCTGACCGACGGCCAGGGCAGGACTGTCGACTTCAAGAACACCGTCCTGATCATGACCTCGAACATCCCGGTGGGAGCGGATACGGGTGACGCCGACTCCGCCCACGCCGACGCGGAGCTGCGCGCGGGTCTGCTGGAGTACTTCAAGCCCGAGTTCATCAACCGCCTCGACGACATCGTGCGCTTCACGGCGCTCACCCGCGAGCAGATCTCCGAGATCGTCGACCTCCAGGTGGCCCGCGTGATCGAGCGCGTGGCGGAGCGCGGCATCGAGGTGACGCTCACCGCCGATGCCCGCACGCTCCTGGGCGACATGGGCTACGACCCCACCTACGGCGCGCGCCCACTGCGCCGCGTGATCCAGAAGCAGCTGACCGACCGCCTCGCGCTGGCGCTCCTACAGGGCGAGCTGCACAGTGGGGATGCCGTCACCGTGGATGCGCGGGACGGGCAGTTGGAGCTGGAGACGGTGGGCGCCGAGACGGCCAGAGCGGCGGGATAGCCGATCCGCTACAAACAACGCTGAGCGCGCCTTTGACCGAGGTCGGCGGGGCGCGCGATCGCCCAAACCGACGGAGGAGCCACCACCATGCCCACGTACATCATGCTCTCGACCCTCACTCCCGAGGGCGTGCAGACGGTGAAGAACAACCCGCAGCGCATCATCGAGGTCAACAAGGAGGTCGAGCAGCTCGGCGCCACCGTGAAGGCGCAGTGGGCGACGCTCGGCCATGTCGACTTCATCTCGATCATCGAGGCGCCCGACGAGGGCACGATGGCGCGCGTCTCACTCGAGCTGGGCTCGCGCGGCACCGGCCGCTACGAGACGCTCTCCGCGATTCCCGTGGACGAGTTCATTGCCTCTCTGTAAACGGCGCCGGCCTGCCGCTGCCCCCGTGAAGCGAGGGTAGGGTCGGATGAAGGTCCTGGTGGTAGGCGGCGGCGGCCGCGAGCACGCGATCGTGCGTGCGCTGGCGCGCTCGCCTCAGAAGCCCGAGTTGCTGTGTGCGCCGGGGAACGCCGGCATCGCAGACGATGCGCGCCTCGTGGATGTCGCTGTCGATGACGTGCCTGGCATGGTCAGGCTCGCAGAGGTTGAGGGTGTCGATCTGGTGGTCGTTGGGCCGGAGGGTCCGCTTGTCGGTGGACTTGTTGATGCTCTCGACTCGATCGGCATCGCGGTCTTCGGACCGACGGCCGCCGCCGCGAAGCTCGAGGGCTCGAAGGCGTATGCCAAGGAGATGATGATCGCGGCAAACGTCCCGACAGCCGGCTTTGAGTTGGTTGGCACCGTAGAGGACGGAATGGCCGCGATAGATCGCTATCCGGTCGTCCTGAAGGCCGACGGGCTGGCCGGTGGTAAGGGTGTCGTCATCGCACAGAACCAGCGGGAGGCTCGCGAGACACTGGAGGACTTCTTGGTGGGGCGTCGCTTCGATACGCGGATGGTGGTGGTCGAGGAGTTCTTGGTTGGCGAGGAGCTCTCGCTGCTCGCGCTCTGCGACGGCGAGCGGGCAGTGCCGATGGCCTCCGCTCGTGACTACAAGCGGATCTTCGAGGGTGATGAGGGTCCCAACACAGGCGGTATGGGCTCCTACTCCCCGGTGGCGGGGTTCGACGAGCAGGTCGTGAGCGAGCTCGCGGCCACGGTGCACCAACCGATCGTCGATCTGATGCGCGAACGCGGCACTCCCTTCCACGGTGTCCTCTATGCCGGTCTGATGCTCACGCCCCAGGGGCCGCGTGTGCTGGAGTACAACGCCCGCTTCGGCGACCCCGAGACCCAGGCGGTGCTGCCGCGGCTGCGCTCGGACCTGCTCGACGTTCTGCTCTGTGCCTCGCGCCCGGGAGGGCTCGAGGGCGTGCGGTTGGAGTGGTCGCCCGACTGGGCGGTGACGGTTGTGCTGGCGAGCGCCGGCTACCCCGCCTCTTCCTCGAGCGGCGATCTAATCGTGGGCCTCGAGCTGGTATCGGAGACGGTCGAGGTCACCCACGCGGGCACTGCCGGCGAGCCGGGGGCGATTGTCACCGCGGGCGGGCGCGTGTTGAACGTCACCGCGCTCGGCGCCGACCCCGACTCCGCCCGTGACGCGGCGTATGCTGCGGCCGAGATGATCTCCTTCGACGGCATGCAGTTAAGACACGACATCGCCGCCCGCGCGGCGCAGGCGGCGGTATGAGCGAGCGGGAGGTCCCCGGGCTCTCGCTGGCGCCGGAGCCGATGCGGGAGGCTGAAGTGCAGGCGCAGCTCGACGACATCGATGTCGACGCGCCGCGGGTCGGGATCGTGATGGGCTCGAAGAGCGACATGGAGGCGATGGAGAAGGCCGCGCAGGAGCTCGAAGAGCGCGGCATCCTGCACGAGCTGCGGGTGATGTCGGCGCACCGCGAAGCGGACGTGGTCGCCGACTACGCCAAGAACGCGCACATGCGCGGCCTGCGCGTGATCATCGCCGGCGCGGGCATCTCCGCGGCGCTCCCCGGCGCCGTCGCCGCGCATACCGACCTGCCTGTGATCGGCGTTCCCCTCTCCGGTCGCCTGACCGCCGCCGGCGGCCTCGACGCGATCCTCTCGATCGTGCAGATGCCCCCGGGCGTGCCCGTGGCGTGCGTGGGCCTGAATAACGCGCGTAACGCGGCGATCCTCGCCGCGCAGATCCTCGGAGCCTGAGCGCCGGCATGATCCCCCGTTACACCCGCCCCGAGCTCGGTCGTCTGTGGACGGACGAGGCTCGCATGCAGACCTGGCGCCAGGTGGAGATCACGGCCTGCGAAGAGCTGCCGGGGCTGCTCGGCGACGGGGAGGGCCCCTCGGCGGCGGATCTGGACGCGATTCGTAAGGCGACGTTCACGGTCGCGGCGGTGGACGAGCGCGAGCGGATGACCGATCACGACGTGGCCGCGTTCGTCGACGTGTTGGCCTCCTCGGCGGGCGAGGCGGGGCGCTGGATCCACTTCGGGCTGACCTCCTCGGATGTGCTCGACACCGCCCTCGCGCTGCAGCTGCGCGCCGCCGGCGAGGTGATCGTGCCCGGCTCGCGCGAGCTCACCGCCGCCTTGGCGACGCGCGCGCGTGAGCACGCGGAGACGCTATGTGTGGGCCGCACGCATGGGGTCCACGCCGAGCCGACGACTTTCGGCGTGAAGCTCGCGGGCTTCGCGTTCGAGGCGCACCGGAACACGCTGCGGTTGGAACGCGCGTTTGCCCAGGTGGTCGTCGGGGCGATCTCCGGCGCGGTCGGGACGTACGCGGCGACCAGTCCCGAGTTCGAGGCACGCGTGCTGGAGCGCCTGGATATCGCGCGCGAGGACGTCTCGACGCAGGTGGTGGCGCGTGACCGTCACGCCGAGCTGCTCGGGGCGATCGCGCTGGCGGGCGCGGGTCTGGAGCGGCTGGCGACAGAGATCAGACACCTGCAGCGCACGGAGGTGCGCGAGGTCGAGGAGCCCTTCCGCGCCGGTCAGAAGGGCTCGAGCGCGATGCCGCACAAGCGCAACCCGATCAAGAGCGAGCAGATCTCCGGGCTGGCGCGCGTGCTGCGCGGGAACGCCCAGGCTGCCCTGGAGAACGTCGCGCTGTGGCACGAGCGCGACATCTCCCACTCCTCCGTGGAGCGCGTGATCCTGCCCGACTCGACGATCCTGCTCGACTACCTCCAGCACCGCACGATCGCGCTCGTGGAGGGTATGACGGTGAACGTGGAGCGGATGCGCGAGAACCTCGAGCTGACCCACGGCGCGCTCTTCTCCCAGCGGGTGCTGCTGGCGCTAATAGAAGGGGATCCCGCCCACCCGAATCCCGCCCATCCCGGGA
>DASRKZ010000197.1:0-27374 GCA_035648675.1 Solirubrobacteraceae bacterium | reverse complement strand
GGCATAGACGGAGCCTCGCCGCGTCCACACCGAGAGGACGTCACTGCGGTAGTCCATCGCGACCGTCAGGGCCCCGATGGAGGAGCCCCCGTCGCCGGTCACCTCGGCGGGCGCCGAGAAGCGGTAGGAGTGGTGGCGCTGGACACGCAACTGCGTGCCGCCGCCCGGCTGGGCGTCCGGGCCGCGCTGGGCGTCCGGGCCGCGCTGGGCGTCCACCCCTGGCTTGGCGGCGGCCACATCGGGCGGGGCGCCGCCCGGGGAGACGAGCGCGACATCGCCGAGGTAGGCGGTGGTGAACGCAAACGTGCTCGCCGAGCCGAGGGCGGTGGGCGCCGCAAACGGTCCCCCGGCCGGACCCTCGGTAAGCAGCAGTCGGCCCGCCGGCGTGGAGCGTCCTTCGGCGGAGGCGGCCGCGATCACGATGCGCCCGTAGGGTCCGGCGGTCGCGGCGAGCGGCCCGCGCAGTGCGATCCCCCGGCCGGCGGCGGTGCGCAGGCCCGCGGGTCTCCCCGGGATGTCTTCGGGGGAGATCGGAGCCACGAGCACCCCGGCGCCTTCGGGGCACGGTTGGGAGGCGCTCCAGACGATCGCGCCCGGACCGGTGCCCTGGGTGGGGCTGTCGCTCGGGAACACCACCTGAGGGGCGCCCGTCCCTGGACAGCCGCTGAGCGTGGCCGGCTGTGACCACTTGCCCGCGCCTGCCGGTGCCTCCGCGCCGGCCGCACCAGCGGTTTCCGCGCCGGCCGCACCGGCGGAAAGCCCCGCCGGGAAGGTCACGCAGACGAGGGCGAGCAGCAGCGAGGCCGCCCGCGAGAGCGCTCGGCCGCGCTCGGCCGGTGGATGAGAGTGAGTGAGGATGGCTGGGAGTGTTCCGCGGGTCGAGTTGGCGAACGCTGCGGCCACAGGGTGGGCGAGTTCACCGGTGAGTTCGCCGGGGGTTATATAACAAGTTGAGGGCAGTGTGTAACTATAGCTATACACTGCCCAAAAGTTATATATAACATCGACGCCCTTACATTCGCATCGACTCACCACATTCGCTCGCATCGACTCACCACATTCGCCCGCATCAACCGCCGCCGTCCGCCCGGACCAGTCAGGATCCCCTCCGATGCGAGCTGACGCTCGGGTTGACCGGCCTGCGTGAGCTGTCCGGCGCCGAGGTCTTCGGATCGCTTGGAGAGCTGCCTGCGCTGCTGAGATACTCAGCTCCATGAGCAGCAGCTATCGGGAGATGCCCGAGAATCTCCCTCCGCCGGAAGACGATGGGGCTGCCGATCATCTGCCCGGCAGCGAGGTACCGAACCTGTCTCTGCCATCGACGCTCGGCGGGCGGCTCGACCTGGCCTCGGCTGCTCGTGGGCTGCTCGTGGTCTATGTCTATCCGCGCACCGGTGTCCCCGGCGAGCCGCTACCCGAGGGCTGGGACGAGATACCCGGAGCTCGTGGCTGCACTCCTCAGAGCTGCGCCTTCCGCGATCACGTCGCGGATCTCGCCACCCTCGGGGCGTCGGTGGTCGGTATCAGCGCCCAGTCTCCCGAGGATCAGCGCGAGTTCGCCGGGCGCGAGCACATCCCCTACCCCCTCCTGAGCGACGACGGTCTGCAGCTGGCAGCCACGTTGGGGCTGCCGACCTTCGAGGTCGCCGGGATGCGGCTCTACAGGCGGCTCACCTTCATCGCGCGGGGCGGCCGTATCGAGAAGGTCTTCTACCCCGTCTTCCCGCCGGAGCGAAACGCCTCCGATGTCCTCGCGTGGCTGCGAGCTGTGTAGCCAACCTCATTTGGCCCCGGGCGCCTTCGCCCACTCGGAGTCATCCGCGGAGAGGGTGTGGGCGATCAGCGCGGTGCTCCCCATGAGGACGGCCGCGAGGGCGAGTGGGATGAAGAGATCGACGTGGACGACGAACAGGGCGCCGACGAGCGCTCCGAGGAAGATCGCCGCGATCGCGATCACGCGCCGGGCGGGGCGTCCCCCCGGACCGCCCGCGAGATGTGAGTCCGCGGCGATGCCGGTGAGGGTGAGAGTTAGGACCGTCGTCGTGAGGTCGGGAACGGCGAGTCGTCGCGCGGTGGCGTTCTGCAGGCCCATGGCCAATCCCATCGGGACGATCAGCGCGTAGCGGGCCACCGAGGACACTGGTTGACCGGCGACGGCGGCCACGAGGAACGCGAGGAGCAACAGCGGGGCGGCGCAGGCGGCCGCGGTCCGCAGATGCCGGCCGCGGTGGTCGCCGAGGCGTGTCCCGATCCGCCCGCCGCCGACGGCGCCGAGCAGGAAGGCGGCCAGGGCCGCGAGCGAAGCCGGCACGGACAGGCCGGGCGCACCTGCCAGGGCGAAGCCGAGCAGCACCACGTTGCCCGTCATGTTGGCGACGAACACGTGGCCGAGCGCGAGGTAGCTGACGGCGTCGACCAACCCGGTGACGACGCTGAGCATCAGTAGGAGGGCGGGCAGTGGACCGTGCCCGCTGCCCGCCCAGGGCCAACGCCTCCGCGCGGTGTCACCGAAGGCGGTCAAGTGGATCGGCCGCTCGGCGAAGGACCCGCGGGGTAACCGAAAGCAGTCAGGAGGATCGGCCACTCCTCGCCGCACTTAGTGGGAAGTACTTGACGGCGACCTGCTCGACGGTGCCCTTCGTTCGCGTTGTCATCGGGCCGAGCAGCTTCCCGATCGCCTTGAAGTCCAACGCGGAATCGAGGATGCCTCCGCTGGGAAGCCAGTGCAGCTCACGCCTGCCGAACGCGAGCCTGTCCTCGTCGGTGGCGAGGGAGAGCACCTCTTTGCGTGCCCGCCCCGTGGGACGCTTGGAGAGCATCGCCACTTGGAGCTTGCCCTTCGAAGCCGTCACCAGCGACTGCGCAAACGCCTGGTGGGCGGCGATCGTCCGGACCTCGCTGGCGGTGCGCAGGAAGACGGGCACCTCATAGCCGAGCGACGCGGCCAGCCCCGCTTCGATGCGGATCGTCATCTTTGTGAGTGCCTCGGGGGCGGTGGCGAAGATGACGTTGCCGCTCGCACGAAAGGTGCTCACATCGCGGAAGCCCAACTCCTCGAACCGCCCGTGCAGCTCGTCGTTTGAGATCCGATGACCACCGACGTTCATCCCGCGGAGAAATGCGACATAGCCGGACATCCGGACACCCTATCCGCGTGTGAGGGTTCGGGTTGGCTGCTTGCGGGTACTCAACGATCTCAGGACCTAATCGTGCTTGAAATGAGGGGATCGACTCTTCTCTAGCCGCAGCGAGCAGGGTCGGATGTCCGCGAGTGAGAGGAAGTCATGGCTGAGCTAACCGCCGCCGATTCGAAGCTGGTGCAGTATCTGAACGAGGCCTACGGCACCGAGAAGCGTCTGGAGACCGCGCTGGAGGCTCACATCGCGATGGCCACGAGGGCGCCCTATAGGAAGCGCCTGAAGGAGCATCTCTCGGAGACCAAGCGCCACGCGCGGGATGTCAGACAGCGCATCAAACAGCTGGGAGGGACCGCCGAAACGATCTCGGCGCCGGGACCCGAGCAGCTCACCGGGGCCGCGCAGGCGGTGCTTGGCGGCGCCCAGAAAGTGGTGGCGCTCGCTCAGGGCCCGCTGCATGCGCTGCGTGGGACGGGGGAGGATGAGAAGCAGCTGAAGAACGCAAAGACCGAGTACGCCTCCGAGGCCGAGGAGATCGCCACCTACACGGCGATCGCGACTCTCGCCGAAGCCCTCGGCGACAAGGTGACCCGCCAGCTGGCTCGCGCGATCCTCCGAGAGGAGGAGCGGATGCGCACCTTCCTCGAGCGTGAGATTCCCCGCCTGACGAAAGCGGTGGCCAAAGCCGAGATCCCGGCCTCCCAACGGAAGACCTCCGGGTCGGCAAAAAAAGCCTCCAGGCCGCCCAAAAAAACGGCGGCAAGTCGTTCTCGGACCGCGAGCAAAGCCTCCGCGAAAGCCAAAGCCTCCACAAAAGTTAAAGCCACCGTGAAAGCCAAAGGAGCCGCGAGACGAACGAAAGCAAAAGCTCGCCGCCCGAAAGCCGGCGCGAGACGCTGAGCGGCGCTCAGTCCGCGGCGGCGGCGCCGGGGCGTACCGTCAGGCCGAAGGGGGATCCCTCGGAGTCCTTGCAGATCGCCCAGATCTCCCCTGGGTGGATGACGCTTCCGCCGAGCGACTGGACCTGGGCGAGCGCGCCGGGGAGGTCGCCGACCTCGAAGTAGGGCAGCGAGAAGGAGTCCCCGGGACCACGTCCGCGTGGATGGACGCCGATCGCCGGGCCGGCGGATTGGGTCTGCCAGCCTTCCCCCACGGTGCGGGGCTCGAGCGTGATGTCGAGGAGACCCGTCCAGAAGCGACGTGCGCGCCCGGGGTCATCCGCGGGAAACTCGATCAGGGCGACGGGCGGTGCGGGCATTGGGGACACGTTACTCGGCCTTCCCCGCCCGCTCGAGTTGCTCGGCCTCGCCGTCCGCTTGGCTTGACCACGGCGCCGCCGGCCTATTGCCCGGCGGCGATCATCGCGACGCCCGCGACCGCGAGCAGGATCCCCGCCGCGTGCCAGGGTCGGATCCGTTCTCCGAGCACCGTCACGCCGAGCGCGATCGTGACGAGCGGGTAGAGGTTGCCGAGCACCGAGGCGACGGTGAGCGGTCCGCGCTGGAGCGCTGTGGTGAGCGTCGAGTCGGCGACGCCCAGCGCCGCGCCGCCGGCGATCGCCATCCGCGGGAGAGCGTCGAGCCCGGGAATGACGCCTCAGACAGCCGCAGCCGGCCCAAGGTCGGCGGGGGAGCCGAGGTCGAGCTACGCCGCGAACCGCTGTTCGCTGCGTGCCCTGCGCTTCGCCGCTTCGACCTCGCGGTCCTTCGGGGGCGCCGTGGTGACCAGCTGGTCAAGCAGCCTGGCCGAGACCTCCGTCACCTCGTCGACGGCACGCTCGAAGGCCTCGCTGTTTGCCTGCGAGGGCTTGGTGAAGCCGCTGATCTTCCGCACGTATTGGAGGGCCGCGCTACGCACCTCCTCCTCGGTCGCGGAGGGCTCGAAGTTGTGGAGCGTTCGGATGTTGCGACACATGAGGTAGAGGTTAGCGCTCGCTCGAGGATCCCGGCGCTCGGGAACTCAGCTCTCCTGCGCGAGGAACTTCTCGAGGTTGCCGCGGGCGCGACCGCGCACGGCGGAGCGAAGGAACGGGGTCCAGCCGAGGAGCAGGCCCTGAGCTCCCAGCGCTTGCCTGGCCCAGCGGTAGAAGTCGAACTCGTCGATCTGCTCGGCGACCAGCCCGTCGGCGAAGCGAAACGACGAATGGACGTCGTTGACGACCGCTCGGCCGGTCTGGGAGAACGTGTAGTGGGCGCGCCAATAAGCTGAGCCGCGCTGCTCGTCGCAGTCGTGGTCGAGCAACTCGATCCGTAGATCTTTCGCCTGGCCGGTAAGCATCCGCCACATGCCGCCGGCCTCGCGAGCGTCGAGCTCCTGAAAGACCGGGTCCGAGAAGGTCGCATCCGGTGTGTAGCAGGCGGCCATGCCGGCTCCGTCGCTCTCCGCGAACGCGCCGTAGAAGCGCACAATCAAATCTTCCGTCGGTGATGGCATGCAGACCTTTCGCTAGAGAGCTCCCCCCGAAGCGGGCAACACTAACGTGTGGATGGGCGGTTTGGGTGGCAAATGCACGGGTAGGATGAGGGGCGTGGAGAGCTCTGCGCTTGCCGTGAACGTCTGCCTTGACATGCTCGGCGGCAAGGAGCGCCGCGCCCGGCCGATGGACCTCGGCGAGGCGCGCTCGCCGGACGTGCCGATCGGCGAGATCCTGCCCGAGGTCACTTGGATCGAGCCGATTCCCGACGGGCGGCTCGTGGCGGAAGGCGACCCGGCGGCAGTGGCGCAGTCGCGCGAGGCGATTCGCCTGGCGTTCGTGACGATCTTCCCGCTGTTTGGCCTGCCCCCGCGGCTGGAGACCTAGCGCTCACTCGCGCCCCGCCTCGGCGTCTCCCACGAATGGTGAAGCCCAGCAACGGCGAGCAGGGAGCCGTGCAGCGACGGACGACGCTGGTGTCGATCGCCGCTGCCGGCCTGTTGGTGATCCTCAAGCTCGGAGTGGGTTTGATCAGCGGCAGCCTGGCTTTGATCTCGGCCGGGATCGAGTCGAGCGGAGATGTCGTCGCGGCGATCTTGACGTTCTTCGCCGTGCGGTTGGGCAGGCAGCCCCCGGACCCCGAGCACCCCTACGGACACGGTCGCGCCGAGAACCTCGGAGCGCTGGGCGAGGCAGCCCTGCTGCTGGCCGGCGGGGTGATCGTGGCGGTCGAGGCGATCCGCCATCTCATCAGTCCCAGCGGCACGCCGGACACCAACTGGTATGTCTTCGCGGTCATCGCGATCGCGCTTGGCGTGGACCTCGCTCGCACGATCGTCTCCCTGCGTACCGCGCGGCGCTACGGGAGTCCCGCGCTGCGCTCCAACGGGTTTCACTTCGCCGGGGACATGGCGGGCTCGGTGGCGGTCCTCGTGGGGTTGCTGCTCGTGCGCGCCGGGTTCCCCCAAGGCGACGCGATCGCGGCACTCGTCATCGCGGCGATCGTCCTCGTCACCGCGATCCGGCTGATCGCGGAGAACGCGAATGTGCTGATGGACCGCACGCCGTCCGAGGCGCGCGAGGCAGCCGAGCGCGCGCTCGCCCGCCTGGAACCTGACATCGACGTGGTGCGGTTGCGCTTGCGCGAGTCCGCCGGGCGCTACTTCGCGGATGTCATCGTCGCCGTGGCGCCCGGTCAGGCGGTGATTGAGGGTCACCAGGCCGCGAACCTGATCGAGGCGGCGATCGAGAGCGCGCTGCCCGGGAGCGATGTCGTCGTCCATGTCGAGCCTCGTCGGCGTGGCCTGGATCTCCGCGACCGGGTCTTGGCAGTCGCCCTGTCCGAGCCGCTGGTGAAGGAAGTACACGACATCACGATCTTCGAGCACGACGGATCGGCCAGCGTCTCCCTGCATCTCAAGTTTCCCGCCGATCTCGACTTACAGGATGCGCTCGCGGTCGCCGAGCGCGTCGAGCGGGAGATTCGCGCTCGACCCGGCGTGAGCGAGGTGCAGACACACCTCGAGCCGCTGGAGCGGCCGCTCGCCGCCCGCCCAGCCGACACGAACACGGACCTCGACGCCACGCGGGAGATCGAACGCATAGTCCTGGCGCGGACGGGCACCGAACCGCAAGGGGTTAGCCTCTTTCACACCGAGACCGGTCGTGTCATCTTCCTGACGCTCGGCGTCGGCGAGGAGGCCTCTCTGATCGATGCTCACCAGCTGGGCAGCGAGCTCGAGGAGGAGCTACGCCGGCAGATCCCCGACATCACTGATGTGGTCGTCCACACCGCCGTCGCCGGAGGCCGCGAGGATGCTCCACAGTGAGATGCGACGCTGCCGCTACCCTGATGAACGGCCCTAGCGGAGCGCTCATTCCGCTGGCTGGCCAGCTACCGCACCCATGGCCTCGACGACCGAAGACCGCACTCATCCGAACGTGACGCTCGCCGTGCTCGCGCTGGCCGGGCTGGCGTACGCGATGCTGAGCTCGGCGGTCGTGCCGGCGCTGCCGACGATGCAGCACGAACTGCACACGACCGAGACGGGGATCACCTGGCTGCTCACCGGCTACCTGCTGGCGGCCTCCGTGGGGACCTCGATCCTTGGCCGCCTCGGCGACATGTACGGGAAGGAGCGCCTGCTGCTGTGGACGCTCGTGATCCTCGCCGCCGGCACGCTGCTGGCCGCCGTGTCGAGCTCCCTCGGCCCGATCATCGTCGGCCGCTTCATCCAGGGCGCGGCCGGCGGGATCTTCCCGCTCGCGTTCGGGATCGTCCGCGACGAGTTCCCGCGCGAGAAGGTCGCGGGGAGCATCGGTCTGCTCTCGGCGATCCTCGGTGCGGGAGCCGGCGCGGGGATCGTGCTCTCGGGTGTGATCCTCGAGCACCTCAACTACCACTGGCTCTTCTGGATCCCGCTCGTCCTGACCCTGATCGCCGCGGTCGCGACGTGGCGCTTCATCCCCGAATCGCCGGTCCGCCTACCGGGGCGCATCAACTGGCTGGCCGCTGCCTTGATGACCGTCGGCATCTCGGCGGTGCTGCTCGCGATCAGCGAGACAACCACGTGGGGCTGGGTATCGGCGAAGACAATCGGCCTGATCCTGTTCGGAGTGGTTTTCTTGGTCGCGTGGGTGGCGGTGGAGGTGCGCAGCAGGAATCCGCTGATCGACATGACGATGATGCGCGTGAGAGGCGTCTGGACGACGAACCTGGCCGCGTTCCTGCTCGGGGCCGGCATGTACGCGTCGTTCATCGTCTTCCCCCAGTTCGCCCAACTCCCCACGAGCACCGGTTTCGGCTTCGGAGCTTCGGTGGTCGTCTCCGGCCTCTACCTGCTGCCGGCGACGATCGGGATGACGATCCTCGGGCTCTACGCCGGACGGATCTCCGCCCGCTTCGGCTCGCGCGCGGCGCTCCTGGCGGGAACCGCGTTCGCGACCGCCTCGTTCGCGCTGCTGGCGACGGCCCACGGCCATCCATACGACCTGCTGATCGCCGCCGCGCTGCTCGGGGTGGGTATCGGCCTTGCGTTCGCGGCGCTCGGCAACCTGATCGTGCAGGCGGTGCCGAGCCACCAGACCGGCGTGGCAAGCGGGATGAACACGGTCATGCGAACGCTCGGCGGTGCGCTCGGCGGTCAGCTGTCGGCGACCTTCATCGCCGGGAACACCGCCAACGGCCTCGCTACCGTCACCGGTTTCACGGAGACGTTCGTGATGGCGACGGGCTTCCTCCTGGTGTGTCTACTCGCCGGGGCGCTCGTGCCCAAGGAACAGGCCGAAGAGGCAGGAGCGGGTGCCGCTCACCGCGAGGCGACGGTCGCGGCGCCCGAGGGCGGGCAGGCGTGAGGTGGCGGCGATGTGTGCGATCACCGAGACGATCTTCCCGCTGTCCCGCTGTTCATCCTCCCCCGCGGCTGGACTCGTAGGGTCCTCGCGCAACACCTCGGCGAGGCCCATGAATGCCACGAGCGCGCCGAGCTCCGGGGAGGCGCCGCACAGATGGATGGCGCATCCTCGGCGGCGAGCCGCGAGCGCGAGCCGCGCCAGCGCATCCACGGCGACCGCGTCGGTCGCCACGTCCGCGACCTCGCACCGCAGTAGGTCGATGCCGCTGCCTTCCAACAGCGTGCAGGCCCGCTCGAAGAGCCCTGGGAGGTCCGTGCGCTCGAGCGGGCCGCCGATCTTCAGGGTGACGGTTCGCGCCGGCGAGGCGGCCATCGGCCTACCTGGCCCGCTTGACTACCCGGCCTCCGCCGAGCCTTCCGCCGAGCCTTGGTAGCTCATCAACATGCCCGCGCACAGCACGTAGAGGGCAATCCAGCGGCTGCGGTCCGGTTCGATGCTCGACATCGTTGTGGTCTCCTTCGTCACGGGGTCAATGCTAAGACCGGAGGGCGTCGCAGAACTCATCGGCTCGAGTCCGCTCAGGGCGAGACCAAGCCCTAGGAAGCGATTCTGGCGATCGTGGAAGTCGCGGGTGCCCGATGCTACTTTGCCTTGGCCGTGAACGGCTCGGACTGCGTACAGCTCCCCAGGCTCTTGATCATCGACGTAGAGGTGACCTTTCCGGTCGCCTTTCGGCCGCTGAGAGTGCCGCTGATGCGCAGCGCGTCCGCGGCCGTCTTGCCGAAATGATCCACCGAGGAGCCGGAGAACTTGCCGGCCTTGATCGTGAGAGTCTTGAAGTGAAAGAGTGGCGCGACTTCGGCCGGGGCTCCGGGTTGGCACGTCTGGTCGAAGCCGAGCACGAGTCCGCTGATGACCGTCCCGTTCGCGGAGACGCGGAAGTTGATCGGGTATCCGGGTCCGATCTCCCCGGAATAGTGCCCGTCCTTTGGGGGTCCGGAGGCCAGAGCGAGAGAAGGCCCGCAGGCCAGTACGAGTCCGCCGAGCAGCAGCGAGATGATCCGAACGCTCACAGCTACTTCACCGCGGATCCCTTGGCATTGATCGCGTACCAGCTGCCGCCGAACTGCCTGGCTCCGACGTACGAGGTCAGGGTGGGCGCGGGCGTATAGATGTAGAGCGGGTGGCCGGCATAGGTGACCTGGCGCCCTCCCCCGGACAAGCTGATGGTTGACAGCAGGGAAGTGCGCAGTCCTGCGCCCGCTGTCGGCTTGCCTTGAACCTGCATCGCCACCCAGACCCCTGAACACCCGCTGATGTTCGCGCAGACGTCCTTCTTGGGATGGTCCTTCGTGAACTCGAAGAGAATCGAGCCCGAGGCGTTGACCAGGATCTTGCCGAGCTTGGTGTTGCGCAGTTCCACCGTGTGGAACAAGGCGGGACGCGCCGTCGGCATGCCGCTGTCGGTGCTGGCGAGGGCCGATCCGTTCGCGGCCGCGAGCAGGACGCCAACGCGGACCGCCATCTCGGCGGTGCGAGCGCTCCGGTGCCATCGAGCGCGTCGTCGACGAACTCGCAGGCGCTGGGGCTGCTGGCTGTCCATCTGGGGGGATGTGTAGCGTGCGTGGCGATGCTGCTTGGGGCTGAGGACTTGTGATCGGAGGTTGAGATGAGCGGGCCAGTGCATGGTGAGCTTGCGGTCGCGACCAGCCGGTCGCGACAGGCCGAGCAGGTGCGGGCGTTCCTCGGATGGGTGGGGGAGGGACGGGCGCTCACGCAGACGGGAAGAGTGCGCCTGGCGGATCTCCGCGAGCTGGTGGGGCTGCTCGACACCGGCGATCTGCCCGACCAACATGAGGCGGGGTGGCGGATTTCAAGCAGCACCGAGCTGCCGGGACTGACGACGGTCGTGGAGTGGGCGAAGGAGAGCCGCTTGGTGCGCGTGAGCAAGGGGCGGCTGGTCCCGGTGAAGAAGAACGTGGCGCTGCTCGATCGTCCGCTTGAGCTGTGGGCACGGATGTTGGAGGCGTTCCCGCGGCTTGGCGAGGCGCTGTGTCCGCCTGGATGGGCGGAGTCGCTGATGCGCCGTCACTTCCAGGAGGCGATGGACGCCTTGTTCGAGGAGCTGCACCGGCGGGCGGGGAGCATCGATATCGAGCAGGCTTGCGGTCTGGCCTGGGAGACGGTGACGGCGCTCTATTTCCTGGAGGATGCGCCCGAGCAGCAGCGGACCTTGTGGCGCAGACTGAATGATCGCGACGTGCTCCACGCGCTGGGGGTGCTTGAGCAGTTTGGGGCGCTGCGGCGAAGCGAGGAGCGGATGACGTTGACCGAGCTCGGGTCGTGGTGGATGTGTCGTGCCGCGGGCGAGTCGAGCCAGGGAGATCCCGTACTGCAGGTGAAGATCAGCCTCCTCGGGGTGTCAAAGCCGCCGGTCTGGCGGCGGTTGCTGGTCCCGGCCGACACCCGGCTGGACCGGCTGCACAGTGTGATCCAGGCGGCGATGGGTTGGGAGGACTACCACATGCACGCCTTCTCGGACGGCTCTCGCGAGTATGGGCTGGCGGATCCGGAGTTGGGGCATAAGGATGAGCGCAGGGCGACACTTGGCCGGCTGCTCAAGCGAGAGGGTGAGCGGATTCGCTACAACTATGACTTCGGCGATGGTTGGGAGCACGAGATCGTCCTCGAGGGAGTGCTCGCCGCCGAGCCGGATGTGCGCTACCCGGTGTGTCTGGCCGGCAAGGGCGCCTGCCCGCCCGAGGATTGCGGAGGCGTGTGGGGATACGAGGACCTGCGCGAGGCACTCGCCGATTCCGCTCATGAACAGCACGAGGAGATGCTCGAGTGGCTTGGTCTCCAGACGGCCGCGGAGTTCGACCCTGCTCGCTTCGACATGGACCGGGTCAAGAGAGCGCTCGGCGCCGGCGACGATGCCGGGGGTTGGTCGGTCCCGCGAGCAACGGCCGTCAGGCGGGCGGCGTAGATGAGCGAGCCGAGGGCGGGCTGCCGGGTGAGTGAGCGGCTGACAGTCACAAGGCGGTCGAGCGCATGATCGGCCGCCGTCGGCAAGACCAGGTCGAGGCGCCCACGAGCGACATCCGGGTCGAGGATCGACGCGCCTCCGCCGACGAGCCGCGGGGCTCGCGGAGGTTTGCGCGGCTCGTGGTGGACTACGCCGGCGATACCGATCGCTGCATGCGGGCGATCGCGGAGCTGACTGAAGAGTACGAGCGCTACGTCGAGAGCGAGCACGCTGTCTGTCCGGACTGCCCGGTCGTGCGCTCGGGCCCTTTCGTTGTGTATTCGATGCTGGAATGGAAGGCGATCTACGGGGACGGGCGCCTGGGTCACTGGACTGTGGGCGACATCCACGAGTACCTGCTCGAGCACTTCCCACGCAAGGTGTCGGCCGACCACGGGCTGTTAGAAGACACGCCGACGTGCGTGCGCGACTTCGTCTACTTCATGTCCGATCGCGGCACGCTCGCCGGCGATGACAGCGGCGTGCTGGCGGATGCCGCCGAGGAGGTGTTCGACGAGTTCCTCGCCGCCAACCGCGACCGGCGCAACTGGGGGCTCGCCAAGCAGATGCTGCGCGGTGGCGCCGCCATCGTGAATGAGGACGACGACCGCTACGTGCACTTGGCGACGTTTCCGCCCATGGGTGTCGAGCCGCCTCGCGCCACCGCGAGCGCCGGCGGCCGGGGCGCAGCGGCGCGGCGCGACAAGCGCAAGGCCTCCCGGGCGGCGCGCAAACGCAACCGGCGCTGAGCGGCTCTGACCACGCGCCGGCGCTGGCCGCGAGGAGTCGTCCGGCTCGACGGCGAACACGACCGTCATAGCGCGCGCTCGCCCAGCGCTTGCCGTGATGCTCCTTCGGCGCCACATTGAACAATGTCGTCCGCCCGCTGAACCGCCTCCATCGCCCCCACCGGCTCCATCGGCAGGTCCTCCAGCGCACCCGCGACCTCGGCCGCGACGTCGATCCTGGTCGCGGCGTGCTCGGGCAGGTCAGTCGTTGTCGTCCAAGTTCGGGTCGTCCGGCTCGACCGTGCAGAGCGCGCTGCCGTCGATTGCCTCGGGGCCTGCACATCCGGGTCCATCCGGCGTGAAATCCTCGAAGATCGGGTTATCCGGAGCGGTGGTCGTCGAAGTGATCGGGACGGACGCCGGATGGTCCTCGTTCCAGGTCGGGACGCTGACCCATTCAGTCCATGTGCATAGCGCAAGGTAGTCGGGCACGCCGGTGTTGCCGAGCTTCCAATAAGCCGCCAGGTTGACGCGGCCTTCAGGGTCACCGTCCGTCGACACCGCGATGAAGGCAACCTGGCCCGTGGCTTTGTATAGCCAGTAGATCGTTGGATCCGGGAACCCTTCTGCGACGGTTCCGTAAAATGCGTGACCGAGGCCGGGGTTCGCGTGGCAAACGTTGTAGACAGTCCGTGGAGTAGGCACGGGCGCAGGCGGAGTCACAGGTGCGGGCGGTGGCGCAGCCGGTGCGGCCGGTGCGGCGGCGGGGGGAGCCACAGGAGGTGCCGCTTTTCGTGGCAATGGCAGCCTGCACCCGTGGTGCCTGTCATAGCCGCTCGCGACCGACACTCTCTGCCTCGCGCTGGCATGACGGTGATGCTTCCGCCATGCACGAAACGTCGCCCTGCAACGTGCTCCGTTCCAGTGCTGCGCGGCGGAAGCGGCCGACGCAGTCGCACCCAGGGTGCCTGCGAGAACCGCAAAGACCAATGCGACTCGGATTCGTGACTTCACAAGCGATTCCCCCCGGAGATGAGATCGACCAAGCCGACTGAGGAGGGAGTCTACCCAACGTCTAGCTCTACAGCCGGTTTCCATGGTCGGGGCCCATGCGGAACAGATGTTCTCATACTGCCGGGGCAGCTTATTGCTGGTAGGCGCGCGCGAGGTGTCCCGCTGACGCCAGCAGCCGTGTCGTGTCGGCGCCTGGCCGCGCGTGCCCTGTAGGTAGGTTGAGGAAGAACGTCCTTGAGGCGCTGATGGTTGGTTTCCCGATCGACGTGAACGCTCCCTCGGCCGTGAGCTTGAGCTGGCTGGAGCGTCGCAGCAGCAGCTTGCCAGAGGAAGTCAGCTTGATTCTGACCTTTGCGGCGCTGGCGGCCGCGAAGGTGTAGCGTCCTGTGGCGACGAGCAGTGGCTTGGTCGCGTGCGCCTTACCTGCTGGCATCCGGTACCAGTCGATTGTGACGGTGCCGGGTAGGGCTGCCGTGAACGTGATCGTCAGTCCACCGTGCCTGACCAGCTGAACGATCTTTGCTGCATTCCGCGAGGGTGCGAGCTGCGCGGCTAGTAGGGTCGCGACTTGCGCGGAATTCGCGTTGGCTGGCTCGTTTGTAGCGGTGCCCTCGGCACCGCTATCGGCGGTCGGCGGCGATCCCGCGTCGCTGTCTGGAGTACCGTTGTCGCTGCTGCTGGAGCTGATCGGGCTCGAGTGGTCTTCCGGAGGGCCGCTCGGAGGGTTTTGGGGGGGCTTGGGCACCTCGAGCGAAGCACGGCCAACCACCGGCGGGCCGTTTGGTCTTGACGTTGGTCACTTCGCCGCTGATGCGACCCCCCACCACCAGTTCGTCATCTGCCGTCGTGGTCGATCCCATCGCGACCGATACAGAATTGGCCTGCGGGTTGACCGCGTAGCCATGCGGTTGACTGAGGTAGTTCGACCCTTCTTCGTTTATCCGCGTAACCCAGAAGGCCAGCGAATAGTTACCTGCAAGCAGCCCGTGAATCTGATATTCGCCTTTTGAGTTGGAGTTTTCGCAGGTTTCGTACGACCCTCCAGGCGTCTGCGACTCAGTGCACACCTTCACACCGGCTATCGGTTCGTGGGTGAGTTTGCTGGTGACGATGCCGGCTATCCCACCACGCGCCTCCAGCGAGGCGTCGATCCCGCTGACCTTCTGCGGCGCGGTGACGCTCACCGGTTCGGCTTCGGAGCCCCTTTCCTTTTCTTTGTAGTACTGACCGATGTATTCCGTTTCGAGACCGCTTGGGCCACCGAAGGAGACCGTGTATTCGCCGCTCATCAGTTGGCCGATCGTGTATTCCCCGGCAGCGTTGGTCGTAGCGCAGATCGTGCGTACTGCGGTGCCGCCGGCGCACGCTCGGGCGCCCGCGACAGGCTGACCGTTCACGTGGCTGGTCACCCGACCGCTTATCTCACTGCCTTCTTCCAGTTCGGCGTCGATGTTCGGAACCGTCTCGCCTAGGACGATCGGGATCAGTGTGGACGAGTAGTTTTCTAGCCCGCCGCCGTAGAACTGCTTGATGTAGTCCAGCGTGCTCGTGAATTCAACCGCATAGCCACCTTCCGGCTCTCCCTCGCCGGGCGTGAGACTCTCGATCGCGTATTCGCCGCTGGCGTCCGTCGTGGCGCACGTCCGGTGGGGTTCCACCCCGGATTGGTCGACATCCGGCAATTCCGCACAGGCTTGGATGCCCTGGATCGGAGCCTTGGTCGACTTGTTTTGCACGCGGCCGGTGATACGCCCGCCTTCCTGGATGGCCTCATCGATCCCGGAGACCGTTTCGCCTTCGGCGACCTGTACACGCGTCGCTTCGTGGTTGGCGAAGACCCCGTTGTAAAAAGTGTGGGGGACGAGCCCCTCGACGGTCGTGTCGAAGGACACGACGAACTCCCCGCCCCGGCCCACTTCGAGGACGTATTCGCCGCTCAAGCCGGTCTGGGCGCACCTGCCCCCTGCGCCTGCTTCCTCCGGGTACTCGCAGACTTCGACCCCTTCTATCGGCGCCTTCGTGACAGCACTGGTCACCGTCCCGGTGATCTGGGTTGTCCCATCAGCGGGGACGCTCGGTGCGAAGCCCAGCGAGAGGGCGATCGTAGCGAGCACAGCGAGTATGCGCGGTGCTCGCGCAGTGCGTAGGAAAGACGACCTCTTACGGCATATGCCCCGGCGCAAGCGTGCCATCTGTCTCAGCGCTCCATATCTCCACTTTGCCCACAGGGCATCGACAGGCAAGGTACCAGATGCTGGAATACCTTAGAGCGATCACGGCACCAAACGATTTGGAACCCGAAGGACTCTGCCCGCGGCGCAAACAGCGATCGGTTGTTCAGACCGCGGCGAGCGCCTCATACGCGCGGGAAGATTCCTCCCGGCGTCCTGGGGCGGTGCTATTGTCACGAATATGTCCGGAGAACCCGTAGACTCTAGTGACAGTTCGGTGATGAGCCGACTGTACGAGATCGCCGAGGCCCAAGGCGGGTTCCTCGCCGCGCACCAGGCCGTGGCCGCCGGCATTCCACGCTCCACGCTGTCCTACCATGCCACCGAGGGCGACGCGCTGGAGCGCGTCGGGCATGGCGTCTATCGAATGCGACGATTTCCAGCACCGCCGCACGGTCACGTGATCGCCGGATGGCTTGCGCTTGCGCGTGCCGATGGCGTCGTCTCCCACGAGAGCGCGCTGGAACTCCTCGATCTCAGCGATCTGATCGCCGACGAAGTCCACATGACCCTGCCACGCGCAAAGCGAGGGCTGCGCACCCCGCCCGGTGTGCACATCCACTTCACCGACCGGTTGATCGACCGCCGAGCTCGACGCCTCGTGCTCGGTATCCCGGCGACCGGTGTCGAGCGCACCGTGACCGACATGCTGCGCAGCGGCGGATGGACGGAGCAGACCGACCTCGCCATCCGCCAGGCAATCCGGCGTGGCCTCACGACACGCCGGCGGCTGGAGGCGGAACTGCCGGCGAAGTGGCGCTCGCGGCTCGACGGCGCTATCGAGCGGGGCGCGACGTGAAGTACCGCACGTCCGCTGCGTTCCGCACAGCGCTCGAGGCCCGGCTCAAGGCGGCGCAGCACGATGGCGTCGGCTTGGGACGACTCCGCAAGCGCGTGGTGTTCGAGCGCCTGCTCGCACGCCTGCATGCCGTGGCGCCGGGTGTCTGGGTACTCAAGGGAGGGTTCGCGCTCGAGCTGCGGCTCGGCGCTCAGGCTCGCACCACCAAGGACATCGACGTCGACTGGGCAATCGGCGAGGACGAGGCGGTCGGGTTGCTCCTGGACGCCGCGGCCCTGACGCTCGACGACCGCTTCGAGTTCGCCATCGAGCGGTCGCAGGGGGATGACGACCTGCCGGGAGGCGGTCAGCGCTGGACAGTTGCCGCGACGCTCGCAGGGCGCGAGTTCGAGCGCGTAGCCATCGACGTCGGGTTCGCCACAGAGCCCGTGTTCGAGCCAGACGCCATCGTCTCCTCCCACCTGCTGGACTTCGCGGACATAGCGCCTGTCCGCATCCCCGCGGTCGCGATCGAGCAGCACGTCGCCGAGAAGCTCCACGCCTACACCCGGACCTATGCCGCAGACATGCCCAGCTCGCGAGTCAAGGACCTCGTCGACATCGTCGTGATCGCCCATACCACCACGATCGACGCCGACCGACTCACACACGCGATCAGAGAGATCTTCCAGCGGCGCGGCACCCATCCTGTGCCCCACGCTGTGCCACCTCCGCCCGGCGATTGGGGCCCGGGCTGGCGCAGGCTCGTCGCGAACGTTCCGGCTGACGAAGATGTCCGCATCGGGCACGCGACGGCCGCAACGTTCCTCGACCCTATTCTCAAGAACGAACTGACATCCGGGACGTGGGATCCGGGCGTAGGTGAATGGCTTAAGGGATGATGCCTCCATCTCGGTGAGTGTGTATCCGAGGGCGTGGTAGGTCTTCAGGCGCTTGGCGAACATGCGACGCAGCACTGGCAGCTCGGTGTCGACGTAGTCGTAGACGAGCGCGTCGTGCTTGCCGGGGTGCGGGCGGTGCAGGCGTCCGGCGTACTGCACGACGGTTCCCTTCCACGCGATCGGCATCGCGAGTAGGAGGGTGTCAAGGCGCGAGTCGTCGAAGCCCTCGCCGATGTAGCGGCCGGTGGCGAGCACCACGCGCGCCGTGTCTCCGCTTGTGGTGGTGAGCTGCTCGATCGCGGCCCGTCGTGCGCGGGGGCGCATGTCGCCGTGCAGTTCGATCAGCGCCGGGATGCGGTCGCGTAGGCGATCGGCAAGCTGCTGCAAGTGCTCGCGCCGCTCGGTGAGGACGATCGGGGAACGTCCTTCGGTGGTCAGCTTGACCGTGTCTCGGGCGATCAGCTCGGTGCGCTGCTCGTCTGTGGCGAGCGCACCGTAGATCTCCTGGATGCCGGCATCGGTCGGGAGCACGGCCGGGTCGAAGGTCGTGTCGCGGCGGACGATTCGCAGGCTCAGCTGCGCTCCCGAGCGGACCGTGTGCCGGTCGATCTCGTGGCGTATGGGGCCGCACTGCATCGCGATGATCGGATGGTGCCCATCACGCCGGTAGGGGGTGGCGGTAAGGCCGGTCACGTAGCGCGCCGTAGCGGATCCCAGCACCCGCTCGGTGGTGACCGCCGGGACGTGGTGGCACTCGTCGACCACGATGTGCCCGTAATCGGCCAGCAGTTCCTGCAGGTGCTCGCGGCGTGCCAGGCTCTGCACGGTCGCGACGTCCAGACGGCCTGTTGGCTTGTTCTTCCCCCCGCCGATGATCCCGATCTGCTTGATATCGAGGTCGAGGAACTGGGTCAGCCGCTGGACCCACTGCTCGAGCAGCGGCTTGCTGTGTACCAGCACGAGCGTCGAGCGGTCGCGGGCGGCGATCAGGTGCGCCGCGATCACGGTCTTGCCGATCCCTGGAGGAGCACACAGCACCCCCAGGTCGTGCGCGAGCATCTCTCGCGCGGCCTCGGTCTGAACGTCAGTCAACTTGCCCGCGAATCGGGCGTCGAGCTCGACCCCGTTGATGCGCTCGTCGGCCAGCTCCAGCCGTACACCGAGACCCTCGAGCATCTCTACCAGCGGCGCGAGGCTGCCGCGGGGAAGCACGAGGAACTGGCCCTGCTGCTCGAAGCAGGCGATCACGCGCGGCGTGCGCGCCGTGGAGAGCCGCAGCCGCTGGCGTTCCAGAAACTGCGGGTTGGAGAACGTCGCGAGCCTGCGCATCGCGTCCAGCAGAGCGGCGGGCAGTCGCTCGCTGTGCACGTACAAGCGCTGTGCGAGCGTCGCGCTGAGGACATCCGGCATCGCCGCCGCGGCGAGCCTGCTGGAGAGCGACCGGGCCGGGCGCCACGGCGCCTCGCTGTCGATCGACTCCCCGGCAACACCCAGAACCTGACCGGCGGCGTCAGCCTGCTCAACCAGGTCCTCCAGGCGGCTGGGCTCGATGCGCGGCAGCCCCTCCAGGTAAGACCACTGGTCCTGGTGGGGCTTGAGCTGCTCGTCGAGGAACAGCGAGTTGCCGTGCCTGCGAGCCGCGTATTGCAGGGGCAGCGCGATCAGGTTCCCAAAGCCGCCCTTTGGGAGCGTGTCCTGGCTCGGGAACAGACGGTCGTAGGAGGCCATGCCGAGCGTCGAGCAGCGCCCCATCGCGTCCGTCAGCAGCATCAGCCCGAAGCGTCGGGCCAGAGCGGCCGGAGCCGGGGCGCTGAAGAAGAACCAGATGTGCGCGCCATCCCCCGAGCGCGAGCGCTCGACCGCCGGGAGCACGTCCAGCTCGCCGCACGCCTCACGCAGCGCCGCGACATCGGTACGCCACGAGCCGCCGTCGAGGTCGATCGCGAGCAGCCGGCACGTGTCATCTGCCAACAGCGGGTAGACACCCATCACCTGCCGGCCCTGCAGATGCGTGAGGAGCTCCGCCTCCACCGGTGCGACGAACGCCTGGTGCGAGCACTCCCCGCATCTCACGCGCGGCTTGGCGCACACTCCGGAGACCCACTCGTTCGAGCAGCGGGGCGCCCACCCGCTGCGACCCTTCCCGGGTTTCTCCCAGCGCCGCGGGAACACATCCTCGCGTCCTCGGAAGAGACTCGCAAACAGCGCCACCTTGCGCTCCGGCGACCAAGTCGCCCCTTCATCGGCGGCCCGCTCGACTTCAACATCGCGCGCCGTGGCCCGCTCGCGTGCCATGCGCAGCTCCGCGAGGCGCGTGCGCGCGGCGTCGCTCAATCGGTCGAGCTCGGCGAGTCTCGTCTCTTCGGCGGCGATGGCCTCGGCGAACTCTGTCTCAGCAAGCATCACCTGATTCTCCAACTGCCACCGGCGGGTTCACCACAAGCCGTCAGGCGCCGCCCTGCGTCGGCGCCGCCGGGGCGGCGGATCCATCCGGCCAAAGCAGAGGGATGAGGTGCTTGCGAACGGCCGGTCGCGCGTGGGACATCGTGACGGAGGGGCCGATGTACCGGATGATCGACGCCGCGCGTCCGGGTTCGCTGGTCAGCGGGGCCATCCAGCTGTCCCCCTCTTCCAGGGGTTTGCGGAGGTCATCCACACTCGCAAACGCCGCGTAGTTCGAAGGCTCGCGCTGCTTGGCGTCGGAGAGCTTCTTGGTCAGGCACCTGATGACCGTCTCGCGCGAGATCTCGGCGCGCATCTGGCCAGAGATCCACGCGCAATCGAGGTAGTGCTTGGCCAGGCCGTTGACCGACCAGCCGAGGATCTTCTCGGCCAGCTGCTCGTTGATGTCCATGACCGGAGCCTCGACATCCTCGATCCCCATGTCGGGATAGTCATGAACGATGGGGCGCCAGCAGGCCGGCTCTATCAGTCCCCGACGGCTCACCGTCACCTTGAACGTGCGTTGTCTGCGGTCAGAGCGAAAGTTGGAGAACTCCTCCGAGAATGCAACCGGCTGCGCGGTGGTGAGACGGTTCTTGCGCTGCCAGTAGGCCGGATCGCCGGCCTCGATGGTGAGGTCCTCCACCTCGATGTCCAGGGCGGCCTGGAGGTCAAGCTCGTCCCAATCATCCAGCCGATAGCTGGTGTCGGTGTCGGTGACCGTGAATCGCCGAGAGCCATAGAAGCGCATCGCCACGCCCCCGCACAGCACGCAATCGTCGTTGAGGAACTTCGTTTCGACGGTCATCTGGTGAATCGCGACCAGCCGTGCGATGTCGCGGAGCACGTCGGCCGGCGTCAGCCCGTGGGTCCTGGCGAATTGCGCGATGAATGTGTCGCTGGGGTAATCGAGCTCGAGCATCACTTGCCGTAGCTCAGCCAGCCGCGCAGGCGCGACTGCGGGATGTTGATCTGCAGCCCCGTGGCGCGGTCTCGGGGCCATTCGCCGGGACCGAAAGCCCCGGTGGGGTCCAGCCGGGCCTTGGAGCTGCGCGTGCGTGGCACTACCGCCAGGATGCGCTGCGCGAGGCCTTGCTGGTCGAGTTGCTGGCCGTAGAACGCCGCTCGCAGCGCACTCACTCCACCCAGGCGTGTGGCGTAGTCGACCAGTCGGTCGGTGTCCAGGCGCTCCTCATGGATCGCGCGCCCCCACGCCCGTGCCACCAACTCGTTGCCCGCGCAAAGGTCGGGGCGGTCCACGGCATCGAGCAGCGTGCGCTCCAGGTCCGAGCGCCAGTACCCCGAGCGGGCTTCGCCCTTGACCCACTCGCGACCGAACCATCGGCGGTCGCTGCTGACGCGAACGATCGTCACCTCCAGGCCCTGCACGGACAGTGCGTCGTTGCCACCCACCGCGCTGGCTCGCGCCGCGATGATCGGATCGACGTTCTCGTCGATCAGGCCGTGGTCGGCCAGCGCCGACCCGAAGGCGAGGTAGTACTCTCGGCCACCCATCGCGACGTCCAGCGCAACCGAGAACGGCAACGCCTGACTGACGTCCACGCTGCCGCGCGGCGCGACCGCGTAGCGACCTCCGCCCAGCTGAAAGAGCGAGCCCTTGTCGGCCATGCGGTCCAGCAGTTGCCGTAGATGCGGCGTGCCGACCTCTTCGGTCAGCCACGTCTTGTCCCGGCGCAGGTCGAGCCAGTCGCGCGGTCGATCAGTCGCCCGGTCGCGCCGACGCAGGGCCTCGAGGACACGAGACTCGGTGCGGGAAACCCGTCGGTCGGGGGCTATCGGGGATTGGGTCTGCATCATTGCATGCATCTTACGTGGAGTGGGCGTCACTGGAATCGCGACTATCTCTCCACATAGTACGCGATCTTTGCTACTTTTGTGGAGTATTTGTCGTGGATGTGGTGACTTGCACTCCATGAAGTATGCGGATATCTGCGGATACCGAGACTTGGGCGCGTCCACCGGCCTGAGCATCTGGGGGTCCTGGTGGGAGATCCACCGAAAGCCGCGGTTGGTGAGGGCGGGCCGAAGCACCTACCCATGGTTGCCCATCGCATCGAGGATTCCTGGCATCCTGGAGCGGTAGTATTGTCACGAATATATCCGGAGAAACCGTAGATTCCAGTGACAGTTCGGTGATGGACCGGCTGTACGAGATCGCCGAGGCCCAAGGCGGGTTCCTTGCCGCGCACCAGGCCGTGGCCACCGGCATTCCACGCTCCACGCTGTCCTACCATGCCACTGAGGGCGACGCGTTGGAGCGCGTCGCGCATGGCGTCTATCGAATGCGACGGTTCCCAACGCCGCCGCACGGTCACGTGATCGCCGGATGGCTTGCGCTCGCGCGCGCCGACGGCGTGGTCTCCCACGAGAGCGCGCTGGAACTCCTCGATTTAACCGACCTGATCGCCGACGAGGTCCACATCACCCTGCCACGCGCCAAGCGAGGGCTGCGCACCCCGCCCGGTGTGCACATTCACTTCACCGACCGGCTGATCGACCGCCGAGCCCGACGCCTTGTGCTCGGCATCCCGGTGAGCAGCGTCGAGCGCACCGTGACCGACATGCTGCGCAGCGGCGGATGGACGGAGCAGACCGACCTCGCCATCCGTCAAGCCATCCGGCGCGGCCTCACGACACGCCGGCGGCTGGAGGCGGAACTGCCGGCCAAGTGGCGCCCGCGGCTCGACGGCGCTATCGACCGGGACGCGCCGTGAAGTCCCGCACGTCCGCGGTGTTTCAAGATCGTTTGGCCAAGAGGGCTCGGTGCCGGCGCATAGTGATTGCTCGGGCGTCGGTGGTGTGCAGCGTCACGCTGGATGAGGGCAAGGCGGCGAACCCGTGATCCAGCGTTGCCATGTCACTGAATCCTGACAGTTGCAGGCTCGCGGCGTGCACCGCGTCGTAGGAGCGAAAGCCGTAGCTGCGCATGAGCTCCGGTACGTCCTCGCTGACTTCGCTCAGATCGATGGACGACCACGACAACGAGTCCAGCAGCTCCGACCACGCGCCGGTGCCAGCCGCCAGGAGCCGTCCGGCTCGACGGCGGACACGGCCGTCATAGCGCGCGCTCGCCCAACGCTTGCCGTGACGCTCCTTTAGAGCCACGTTGAACAGCGTCTCGTACAGCTCGACCTCGAGCAGGCGGTTGAACACCACCAGACACGGGCTCGCGGCAAGATCTCGCAAGAACTGCACGCACGCAGCGTGTCCTGGCTCCGACGGCAACAGGGCCTCGACGGCGACGCTCGTGTCGAGCAACAGTGCATCGGGCGGTGACCAGTCGGGAGCTTGGAAGGAAAGAACGCCCCGGGCTACGGGTGGACGGCCCCTGCGGGCCACCGGTTACCGCCGTCGACCGCGGCGCGCACGCACGAAGTCCACCTGCACATCGGTCTTGATGCGTTTGGTCGCGCGCTCGATGTTCGCGATCCGCTCATCGACGTCCGCGATACGCGGAGGATGCACCCGAGCACGCCATGACTCGGCCCCAGAGGGCCGTCCGTTGCGAGAAGCACGGAGAGTGTCAGTCTTGCTGGCCATAGGCTCATCATACCCGACGATCCACTCACCCTCGAGCAGCTCGGGATGCGGCCAGCAGCTCGTGTGTTGCCTCACATGGCCCTGGCGTGCAGGTGCTCGATGGCGTCCAGTATCTCCTGGTAGGAGCCCTCGGCGAGCATGTCAACTGGGCGGCGCCCGGCGAGGCTGCGTTTGCGGCCGTGCAGCCAGATCTCGGCGCCCTCGCGCGTGTAGATGTCGCGCAGGGCCTGCGTCACGTAGTGCAGCTCGAGCAGGCGGTCGCGGTTGCGCCCGCTCGGAGTGTTGCCGCCGGAGGTCCAGTTGCGAACCTGGCGTTCGGCGACTCCGACGAGCCGCGCGATGTCGGCGGTGCTCAACCCGCTGTCGCGGATCTCGTTGACGATGCGGGCGTAGAGCGCCTCCGTGCGGCCGGGCGAGGGAAAGTCCTCGAGGTCTGCGGTATGCGCGGCGGTTCCACGGGCCATCATCATCCTCTTTTCTGCACATCGAATATCCGCTAAGACTTCCTAGTAGATTTCCGCAAGGATAGCAGCATGATTCGATGTTGCGCGAGACTGCGCGCTGTCCTTGGCATCCACCACGAGACGCATCTGTGGCCCGCTACGCAGCGAGCTGGCCAGCGTTCAGCCCAAGCTCGTCTCGCAGCCAGCTGACCTCGGGCCAGGGAGCGCCATCCCGACGTGCGCGCTCGGCTCGGTTCTCGATCCCGCGCAGCAGCAGCTCGAGCTCGCCGCGTCGCCCATTGCGCGCGGCCTCGCGCGGCGTGTGGCCTCCAAGCGACTCGAGTGGCTCGTCCAGCCAGCGGCGGTAGTGGTCGTTGAGGAGCTGGCGCTCGAGGTCGCCGGCTTCCACCGTCGTCAGTCCAGGCGGTGGCTCGCGCCGGCGGGGCGCACGGTCACGCCGGCGTGAGGAGGGGTCCGGTTCGAGCGGCAGGATGCCTCGCTCGTACAGCTCGGCGAGCGTCCCGAGGCGCCGCTCGACAAGCTCGATTGCCGCGTCGAGCCTCGCCTGGGAGACCGCCGTGCACCGCAGCTCCTCGTCGGTCAGCTCGAACGTCGCCAGGCATACTCGCCCGGGCAGCTCGGTGAGGCTGCTCTCAAAGCGCAGCGCCCCCGGTGGCAGCGGCGTGTCTGACATGCGTAACTGCTCACGGGGCACGGTCCACTGAATCGTCTCCCCCGATCCGTCTTCACTCTCACCCACCCATGCCAGCTCCGGTGGGTCGTCCAGCAGCTCGAGGGCAGTCGCGGCGTCGGTGATCCGCCAGCTCGCCCGGCCGTCGACGAGCGGGTCGCCCTCCGCGGTGAAGAAGCTCGGCTCGATAAGACGGCCAGCGGGCACGAAGCGCATCAGCTCAAGCGCGGCCGCGCGGAACACACGATCACTGCCGGCGGGTATTCGGTGCGCGCCTGCGAGGCGGTCAAGCTCGGCGAGCAACTCGGGCTCCTCGTCGGGCTTGTAGAACAGCGCGGGACCCCACAGCGAAGGGATCCAGTCATCCTCCATCACGCGACAGAGCAGGATGTCCCAACGTGTCGCCTCACGCGAGACATCGCCGCTGCGCACACGCACCACCGCTCCGCTCAGCACATCCTCGAGCTCGATCCAGCGGCCCGCCTCCACGCCACGCACGCGCTGCAGGCTCAGGCACGCCGCGGCGATCCGCGTGGCCACGTCCCGCTCGCGCGCATCGATGTCGCTGCGAGCCGCGTAGCGCGCTGCTGGGGAGTCTCCGCAGGCAAGCTCTCTATCCGAGCAGAACCAGGTGGCGAAGATCACCAAGTCGCGGTCATCCAACTCGGGCTCGGGACCCCCGAAGCGCTCCAGGGCCGCCTTCAGATCATCCGGGAACTGCTTCGCCGCCCACGTTGAGATGCGTTTGCCGACGGCGTCCTCGAAGCGCGCCGTCTCGCGCTCACGGCTCTCGGCCGCGAGGCAGCAGCGCTTGTACTTCAGACCGCTGCCGCATGGACACGGAGCGTTACGCGGAGATGCTCCCATCGAGGTTCAACTTACGATCCAGAGCGGATGGAAGCGAGGGCGGCGTGTGATGGCCGAACTCAACGTCTCTTCTCCTGGTGCTCCGACATCGCGTGTCGCCGCTCAACCTCCCCCGCTGGGGGTCTTGCGGTAAGCGTTCAGTTCTCCGGGTTTTCTATAGCAAGCCCTGTTTACAGGCAGTTCCGGCATGGGCGCGGCGGGTTTCGAACCTGCGACCTCTCGCGTGTGAAGCGAGCGCTCTCCCACTGAGCTACGCGCCCTAGATACCCGAGTCTATTGGGCTTGGCCGGCGCTCGCGGTCTCGGCAGGAGTCAGCGTGGCGCGCAGATGCCCTATGCGCGGCTCTCTTATTAGAGCTTTGCGCAGTGGCGCGATCCTGGAGATTTGCTTATGCGTGTGCCAGCTCTCGCATCTGGCGCACGGGATGGCGGCCCAGTCGGCTCGCTGTCGCGTAGGGGGCGGCGTGTCCCTGCGTGCGGTGCGCGACATTCACGACGACGTGTCCTCGCAGCCGATCGATCAAAGTTCGGCGATGCGGAACGAGCAGTAGCTCCGCGTCGTCACTGACGAGAACTGTCGGGCGACCTTCGGTGAGACTACGCCAGAGCACGTCGTCGGCCCACTCCTGGTCGCCCTGGATGAACTCGACCTCATCGGGATAGCCGAGATCGTCGTCGCTCATCGAGGCGGCCATGAATAGATCCCAAGTCTTGTCGTAGACGGTGTTCATCGTGTGTTGTCCCAGCTACGCACGATATCGAACCAGCCTCCCCGGAGCTTGACTTCGGCCGCGTGCATCGCTTCGTTTACGCGTCCGCGAGTGATGATCGGCTCCTGCTTTTCGGAGCCGATGAAGCGGTGCTCGTGGTGCTCGGCCGAATCGTGGGCGTTGTCGAAGATCCGCACGGTATGCCACTCCCCCCGGACCGGGTTCCACGGAGACTCCGTCAAAACCGGCCTGGCTCACAGCATGATCGCGTACGTCACTGGGTGAGAGCTTGAGCGCTGGATCACGACGAGCACGTCGGGCGCAAGTCGATAGCGTCGAATCCGGTCCTTGGGCATGGGCCGGTTGATGTTAGGGCTCGGCCGCGGGGATCAGCGCGTTTGGGCAGCAGCCACGTTCCGCTGCCCAAACCCAACCGAATCGCGCCCAATGCAGCCGAATCGGCACTGCCCGCAGCCAACGGAAAGCTCCGGCAAATGCTGGAGAACAAGCCGCAAATGCTGACTTGTCGCGTTGGCGTGTGAAGCGAGCGCTCTCCCACTGAGCTACGCGCCCTAGATGCCTGAGTCTATTGGGCTTTCGCGTTGCTCGCGGTGTCGGTCGCTGCGCTCAGGTCCCGAACTTGACCCCATCGTGGGGATGTAGGCGGTCGCTGGCTTCCGAGTAGGTCTGTGCCAGCGCGTCCACTTCCTGCTGGGTCAGAGAGGCGCCGAACGCCGGCGGCCCGCCCAGCTTGGTGTAGGCGCGCAGCAACTGCTTGCCGACCTGGGACAGGCTGAAGTGGGCGTCGTAGACGCTCTCTATGTAAAGCGCCACGTTGGCGCGAGCAAAGCGCGCAGCCGAGGCTGAGCCGGATTCGATCTCATCGATCGCCGCGTCGATCAGCTGCCAGCCGCGCGTGCTCAACAGCACGAAGCTGCGGAACGAGCCGGCCAGCTGAGAGCCGGGGCCCGTGATGCCGCTGACGGCGTGTTCGGCAAACAGCGTCGGCGTCTTCAGGCTGGCCGCGCTCGCGGTCGCTGCCCTGATCGTCGTGCGCGCGCTTGTCATGTTCGTCGGCA
>DASRKZ010000196.1:0-12859 GCA_035648675.1 Solirubrobacteraceae bacterium | reverse complement strand
TTGCCTGCGGCGGGGAAGGCCGGGATCAGAAAGCAGGCTCACCCGGTGCGGTCCGCCTTCGCCAAGCCGGGGAAGCTCAAGGAGGCTGGTCCCCCGCAACCCCGCCGGCGAGGCGAGCGAGGGATGAGATCAGAGCGCCGGCTACGCTCGTAGAAGCCACTCTCACGCGATCGCGGACGCGGGTTCGATTCCCGCCGTCTCCACTTTTTCAGACGTTGCGCAAACCCCTGGTGCGACGATGCGGTAGGTCGGCTGGATGTCGGTCTTGCTGTTGACGCGCGGCTCGGCGATCAGGATGCGGAGGAGTGCCTTGGTCTGCTCGGGCTCGCCTTGCTCGAAGACCTTCTCAAGCTGATCGGCGACTGCCGAATGCGTCATCCGAGTTGCGCGAAGCATAAAACACCCTCTATAGTCCGATTATCGGATTGTTGGCCAGCGGAGAGGTCTTGGATGGGCAGGAAGAGAACGCGATGGGCGGGGCGAGGCGTTCAACTCGCTTCGGTCGTGACCGCTGTCATCGCTAGTTCCCTTTGCGCTGCCTCGCAGGCAGCCGCCGTGACGGCGTGCGAAGCAGTCAAACCCACCATCGAACACGTGGCGCTGAAGGAAATAACCCCGGCGGGCGCCATGTTCGAAGCGCAGATCAATCCACAGAACAGCGCAACGACCTATGAATTCGTGATCATCCAGCAGCTGCGCAATCCAGAAAACCCATCGGACCGCAGCGAGCCGGCGCCCGAGGCCCTTCGGGCGGCGGGCGGACCGATCCCCGCGGGCGCTGGCGATGTGACGGTGAGCGGCCTGGTGACGGGCCTCGAACGCGGCTATACGTACTGGTATGAAGTCGTAGCGTCGAATCTCGCCGGCGAAACGAGATTTGGCGAAGACAACTCGTTCAGCTACTACTACACGGGCGGATACCCCTACGGGATTGGAGGAGCGCCGTTTAGAGCCGTGCCGCCGTCCCCGTGCGAGCTCGAATTGATCAAGCAAGAAGCCGAACGCATCGCCGCCAGAGCCGAAGCAGAACGTCACCAGCATGCGCGCGAACACGAAGAACAGGTAGCAAAAGAAGACGCCGTCAGATACGCCTCAGAAGCAGCGGCGCTCAAGCGGCGTGAGGAAGAAGAGGCCGATGCTGAAGCTGCATCACACATCCCGTCCTGCATCGTGCCGGCCCTCAAGGGGGACACGTTGAGCACCGCACGACGGGCCATCGACAAGTCTCACTGCCGTCTAGGCGAGCCCCATCGCGCTCGCGGGATGCTCATGGTTGTCGGCCAGAGCCACCGGCATGGTGAGAAGCTTGCGGGTGGAACAGTTATCGACGTGACCATGGGACCGGCTCGGTCTAGGCATCCCCGAGCAGGCTAAGCACGCGGGTCGGCGGTAGCCACGCAGCCACAACGGCGTCTCCAGGCGGCGCACCCTACGAGACATCCAGAGCTGGCGCGGCGAACATCACGGGGTTTGCGCAACGTACGGTCCTCTCCACTTTTTCAGACGTTGCGCAAACCCCTGGCGCGACGATGCGGTAGGTCGGCTGGATTTCGGTCTTGCTGTTGACGCGCGGCTCCCTGATGTCACCGAGTATCTTGCACGTGCACCGTGAACTCGATGACCTCGAGTCCGAGGACGTGTTGGAAGCCACGGTCTCGGGTTGCGAGAGCGAATCCGTGTTGTTTGCATAGCGCCGCGATCCAGATGTCGTTTTGCTGTATCGCAATGCCTGCTTGACGGAGTAGGGTTGCGATCTCGCCAAATACGCGAGTTGTCTGCCGGTCGAGTTCGAGCACACGAACGCGGGGTGTAGCGAGGAAGCGTTCGAGCGTGGCGGCGTTCTGCCGTAGTTTGGTTCCGTTCATGAAGCCGAACCAAAGCTCTCCGAGCACGATCATCGGTAGACCGACGGCCTCGGCCGTGCGCGCATCCTCGGCTAGTTGCTGATTGCCTTCGCCGAGGGCCTTGTAGGCGTTCGTGGCGAGTGCGAGCTTCACGCGGCGGGCTCGACCGGAAGTGCGTCGAGCCATGCTTGCGCGCCAGCTTCGTCGCCAGCACCCGCCGGCATGCGCCCGATGAACCAGTCGAGGTCGTCGTGCTCGCTGGCTGTGGAGGCCAGCTTCGCGTTCTCAAGCGTCTGCACGACCAAGGCGTTGAGGGTCTTGCCGGTCTCGCTCGCCTCGCGGCGAAGCTCGGCATCGAGGGCAGGCGACACGCGGCGTATCGTGTACTGGATTCTAGGCATGCCTACATTGTAGGCAAGATTTGCCTGCGATCTGAATGTTGGTGCGAACTTGGTCGCAGAGCGGCCCCCGCGCTCTAGCTGTCTGCGAAGGGTGCGAAACCGGCGCCGCAGTTTGCCGGCGATAGTGGTGCTAATGTCGCAAAAGTAATGCTAATCGGTGGCGTTTTTAGCATCATTATGCGATCATTAGCACTATGCGGAGCTTCGTTGATCTCGACAGAACTTTTGGCAGTCAGCCGCGCGGGCTTGGCGCCGAGCTCGCAAGGATCGATATCGGGAAGGGCCAAGAACGCCTGTTCGCCGACCAGATGCCTCAGCTGCTACGGGCTCTGTCCGAGAGCGCCCGCATCGCGTCGATTACCGCCTCAAACGCGATCGAGAACGTTACCGTCGCGAAGGATCGGGCCGCGCGGATCGCAGAGGGCAGCCCCCGTTTCCGAAACCGCAACGAGAAGGAGTTTGCGGGCTACCGCGACGCGATCGACTCGATCATCCGCCTGGAGCAGTACGAGCCGCTCACCGTGCCGTTCCTGCTCCACCTCCACCGGCTGCTCTTCAAACACGTCGACGGCCGCGGCGGACACCTGAAGAGCGATCAGAACCTGATCGTCTCCTACGAGACCGGGCGTCGCGAGATCGTCTTCACGCCACCAGACGAGCACGACACGCCAATGCTTCTCGCCGAGCTACTTGACCGCTACAACGAGGCCAAGCGGGAGGGTCGAACACACCCGATCGTGCTCATCGGCGCGCTGATCGTGGACCTCCTCGCGATCCACCCGGTAGCCGACGGCAACGGGCGCCTTGCCAGACTACTCACCACGTATGAGCTGCTAGCCGCCGGCTACGGCGTCGTTCGGTATGTAAGCGTCGAGCAGCGCATCTTTGAGGCGAAGAACGCCTACTACCAGAGCCTCTACGAATCTCAGCGCGGATGGCACACCGGGGAGCACACGATCTGGCCGTGGACCACGTTCCTGATCCAGATCCTCGACGGCGCTTACGAGGATTTCGAGCAGCGAGTCGTCGCCGCAGGTACCGACACCGGCTCAAAGCAGGACCGCGTCCGCGAGCACATTCTGAACCGCGCGCCCGCGGAATTCCGAACACGTGACATCCAGCGGGCACTCCCAGGGGTCAGCCCCGCCACGGTGCGGCTGGTGCTCAACGAGCTCCGCGACGCCGGGGCGATAACGTCCACCGGGAAGGGCTCCGGCGCACGCTGGCACCATTCAACGCTTCACCACCAGCCAGATACACTCGCCCCGATGGCCGAGTCCGACGATGAGCTGTTCGGCGCCGAGCACGTCCGGGTCTACCGGGAGACCGATGGCGAGCGCGGCTATCACTGGCGCGGGACGACGATTCTGCTGCTCACCACGCAAGGGCGGACTTCCGGGGAGCCGAGGACTACGCCGCTGATCCACCGCATCGACGGCGACCGTTGGATCGTCGTGGCCTCAAAGGGCGGGGCGCCGGAGCATCCCAGTTGGTTTGAGAACCTCCAGGCCAACCCGGAGGCCACGATCCAGGTGCAGGCCGAGGAGGTGCCGGTGCGTGCGACGACGGCGACAGGCGAGGAGCGCAGCCGTCTCTGGTCGCTGATGACCGAGGTCTGGCCCGCATATGACGACTACCAGGCCAAGACCGACCGGGAGATCCCCGTCGTCGTGTTCACGCGCCGTTAGCGGCCCCGCGGGACGGCGCCTCGGCGCTACTCCGGAACGACTTCGATCCACTCCAAGCGCGCCCCGCAGAGCGAGCGCCATTGAGCCGCCGGGGTGACGTGCAGGGCCGCTTCGGCGCCGGCTCCCGCCGGCGTGAGGAAGATCGAGTCGAGGATCGCCGAGCCGCCCTCGCCCGGGGCCAGCGCGCTGGAGCCTCCGCGTGTGATCGTCAGACGATGGCTCCTCGCGGCGAGCCGGACGCGCAGCGGCGCCATCGTGTCGGGGTCGGTCGCCACGCCGGTGAGCTGGGAGCTGATCGACGCGAGCGGATGCCGATCGACGCTCACTCCCACCGCCGGCATGATCTCTCCCTGGAGCCACAGGTCCCACAGGCCCGCATGGGGGACCGCGAACGTGGCTTCCAACCGGCCGGGTCGCGTCATCAGTAGGCCGAGCCGCGTCTCAGCCCAGGCGGGGTGTAGGGCGCTCGCGACATCGACTCGCACGAGCTCCGGGGGGCCGGCGCTGACCAGCTGCGCACCGTGGGACATCGCCACTCGCGCCAAGGCCTCCACATGCGAGCACCCGACCGGCTGCGTGCTCGACAGTCCGAGCTTGGCGATTGCGGCCGGAGCGCCCGGCCGGCGGCCCCACACCTGGTAGTACTTCCCGCTCCACAGCAGGCCGTAGGCGGCCGGTGGGCGGTTGGCGGCGGGGTCGCGGCGCGCGACGATCAACGGGTAGGAGCGCAGCACCGCCGGGGAGATCCGATCGAGGGCGTCCGGCAAGGCGTTCGGGAGCGCCGCCCCGCTGGGAGGGAACATGAAGTCCGGACCGCCCACATCGAGATCTCGCAGCAGGTAGAGCGAGTATTCGTCGTAGTCGGTGAACAGCGTCGGTCCCCGCCCGGCGAAGCGCGAGTTGAGCGACGCCAGCTCTTCGTAGCGCGCGGTTGGCGCCAGGTTGGACCCGTGGTACTGCATCGCGTCGGAGGCCGCCACGCCGCCCACGAGCGCCAGCGCCAGCACGAGCGCCGCCGGCCGGAACACCACCCGCGGGGCGCAGGCGCGCAGCGCGGCCACGCCTGCCCAGGCCAGCAGCACGACCACCGGCGAGGTCAACATCAGGGCCTTACCGTCGGCCCAGGTCGTCCCATACGCGGTCAATCCCAGCCAGACCGCGAGCGTCAATCCGATCCACGCCGCCAGCGCGTACTGCCGGATGTAGAGGACGTACACGACGCCCACCACGGCGCCCCCGAGCGCGACGAGCGCCAGCGCATAGGAGAGCGTGAGATGGCCGCCGAGGGGGACGTGCTTGTAGCTGGCCACCAACCACGTCCCGAGCACCTGCACACTCCGAAGCGGTTTCTGCAGGTTGCCCGGGTTGCTTGTCGATGCGATGTTCTGAGCCACCCTCAGCGACCCCGACACTTCGATCCATGTCCCCAAGGCGGCGACGATCGCGACGATCGCTCCGCCCACCACGAGCAGCAGCGGCTGCCGCGCGCTCTCCCGGCCCGCCGCGACGTTGCGAATCATGATCGCCCCGAGCACCACCATCGCCGTCATCACCCACGCGCCAAACGCCACTCCGAGCGCTGAGACCCCGGCGGCGGCCACGAGCGCAAACGGCGCGGCCCCCTGGGGTGGCCCGCGTAGCCAGCGTCCGTGCAGCGCCACGAGCGCGCCCAGCGTGAGAATCATCGGCAGCGCCGTGATCTCCTTCACCGAGGCGATCAGCTCGTAGCCGTAGACGAGCGCCGGCACCGTCACGGTCAGCGCCGCCAGCGCCGCCAGCGGGCCCTCGAGCCCGATCCGCCGCGCGAGCACCCACGCCGGGCCGGCGGCGGTGGCGAGCATGAACGCGTTGAACGGCTGGAAGGCCCAGATCAGGGGAACGCCCAGCAGGAAGGCGCTCCCGCCGAACAGCGTGTCGGCGCCCGAGGGGTAGCTCGTGTTGTAGTAGGCGTTCAGGTACTCCCCGTAGGAGTTCCTCAGGTCCAGGTGCGAGTAGTCCTGACCGTGATGGATCAGGAAGTCGGCCCCGAGCATGTGGAATGCCGAGTCGGTCAGGACGCCGTAGGAGGAGAACGACGGCCGGCCCGCGAGGAGAACAGGGGCCAGCGCGACGAGGAAGGCGAGCACCGGCGCCGCGAGCCGCCACCCGCATTGCCTCGCGTGCCGCGCGAACACCCCCAGCCGGCCGCGCCCGAGCACGAAGCCGGCTACGGCGAGGAGCGCCAACACGTAGGGCGTCGCCGGCGCGGCCAGCACCGAATAGGTCGTCAGCTGGGAGACCCCGATCAATGCCGCCGCACCGACCGCCGGAAGCAGCGCTCCCGGGAGGAAGCCCCCGCTCGCACGGTCGGCCAGCAGCCCGGCGCCGACACAGAGCGCCGCGAGCAGGCACGGGTAGAGCAATGTCGCGAGCAGGAACATCGAGCACTCTCAGCAGTCGCGTAGTGGCGAGCCGCGGCTACTCCGCCCGCGGAACGTAGGGCGCGAGCTCGCGGCGGGCGATCGAGAGCTTGTGGACCTCGTCGGGCCCGTCGGCCAAGCGCAGCGTACGCAGGTGGGCGTAGGCCCAGGCGAGCGAGAAGTCCCCGGATACGCCGCCGCCGCCGTGGACCTGGATCGCCCGGTCGATCACCTTCAACGCCACGTTCGGCGCGGCGACCTTAATCGCGGCGATCTCGGTGCGCGCGTGGCGGTTGCCGACGGTGTCCATCAGCCAGGCCGCCTTCAGCGTCAACAGGCGCGCCATCTCGATTTCGATCCGCGACTCGGCGATCCAGTCCAGCACGTTGCCACGGGTGGCGATCGGCGCTCCGAAAGTGACGCGTGAGACGGCGCGCGCACACATCGCCTCCAGCGCCCGCTCTGCCGCGCCGAGTGCGCGCATACAGTGATGAATTCGTCCCGGCCCCAGACGCGCCTGGGCGATCATGAAGCCGTCGCCCTCGCCGGCGATCAGGTTGGAGGTGGGCACCCGCACATCGGAGAAGTCGACTTCGGCGTGACCCTCCTGGTCGTCGTAGCCGAACACCGACAGGTTGCGCATGACGGTCACGCCGGGTGTGTCGAAGGGCACCAGGATCATGCTCTGCTGCTTGTGGCGCGGGGGTGGGTGGGGTCCCCATCCGCTCGTCTTGCCCATCACGATCATGATCCGGGCGTGTGGGTGCATGGCTCCGGAGGTCCACCACTTGCGCCCGTTGAGCACGTAGTCCTCGCCGTCGCGCTCGATCCGCAGCGCAATGTTCGTCGCGTCGGAGGAGGCGACGTCGGGCTCGGTCATCGCAAACGAGGAGCGGATCTCGCCGTCGAGCAGCGGGGTCAGCCAGCGGTCCTTCTGCTCGGGGGTGGCGAACTGATACAGAACCTCCATGTTGCCGGTGTCCGGCGCCGAGCAGTTGCACGCCTCGGAGGCGATCGGAGAACGCCCGAGGATCTCCGCGAGCGGCGCGTAGTCGCTGTTGGACAGGCCGGCGCCGAGGGTCGCATCGGGCAGGAACATGTTCCACAGTCCGGCCTCGCGTGCCCGTGACTTCAGCTCCTCCATGACCCGCGGCTGGTGGTGGGGATCACCGGCCTCACGCAGCTGGCGCTCGTAGAGCGCCTCGGCCGGATGGATGTGCTCGGCCATGAACGCGCTCAGGCGCTCCTTGAATTCCGAACAGCGCTGGCTCGGCTCGAAGTCCATCGGTTCTCCTCCCTGGGGGCAATGGGCTTAGGATCATCGCCGATGAGCAAAGAAGGCGCCAGTTACCGCGCGGCGGGCGTGGACTATGAGACGCTCGACGAGGGCAAGCGGGGAGCGATCGCCAAGGCGCTGTCCACCTCGCACCTCCTGGCCGCGCGTGGTGGGCTGGCGCTCGACGCGTCGCGGGGCGAGCCGGCGTTCGTGTTCGAGCTGGGCGACCGCACGTTCGCGTTCGTGGTGGAGGGTCTGGGCACGAAGTCGGTGATCGCGCGCCACGTCTGGGAGGGGCAGGGGATCAACCGCTTCGGCGATGTCGCCTACGACACCGTCGCGGCGATCCTCAACGATCTCTGCTGCGTCGGCGCGCTCCCGCTGGTCGTCAACGCCTACTTCGCGACCGGCGCCTCGGAGTGGTACCGCGAGGGCGAGCGCGGCGCGGCGTTGATCGAGGGCTGGCGACGGGCTTGCGTAGACGCGGGCTGCACGTGGGGCGGCGGCGAGTCGCCGTCGCTGCCGGGGCTGCTGGACGAGCGTGAGATCGAGCTTGCCGGCGCCGCCGTCGGCGTTGTGCCGAAGGGACGGCGGCCGCTTCTGGGTGGGGAGCTGGCGCCGGGGGACGAGATCGTGCTGGTCGCCTCCAGCGGCCTGCACGCCAACGGCGCCTCGCTCGCCCGGCTGCTCGCGGACCGGCTGGACGCCGGCTACGCGACCGCGCTGGCAGACGGCACGACGCTGGGCGAGGCGCTGCTGGAGCCCTCGGTGATGTACGTGGGGCTCGTCGAGGCGCTGCTGGGGGAGGGGCTGCCGCTGAGGTACATCAGCCACATCACCGGTCACGGTCTGCTGAAGCTGATGCGCCCGTCGCGGGCGCTCACGTACCGGATCGAGAAGCTCCCTGAGGCGCCGGTCGTCCTCGACTTCTTGGTGGAGCAGGCGCAGCTCGACGCGCACTCGGCGTATTCGACGTTCAACATGGGTTCCGGCTACGCCCTGTATTGCGCTCCGGGCGCGGGAGCGGCGATCGTGGCGATCGCCGAGCGGCTCGGCCTGAGCGCGCTCGTCGCGGGACGCGTGGAGGAGGGGCCGCGGCAGGTGATCCTCGAGCCGGTCGATGTGCGCTTCGCCGGCGAGGAGCTGGAGCTGTCCTAGACTAACCCTTCAGTCGAGCTCGAGGCTCTTTGAGACGAGTGTGTTCAGGCCGCAATCGGCAGTGCTCGGCTGGCCGTTCAGCCAGTCGGAAGTGGTGGGCGCGCCGCAAGCCGTCGCCCGCCCGCGCCTTCGGGCTTGAAGCCGTCGGCCGCTACGGATATGGTTGCTGTAGAGATCGCCATTGTTCTCCGGCTCAGTAGGCCGGAGATCTCGAGTCGCCGGACCGACACGGTTCCGGAGCTACCCGGATCGAGGCGGATCTGTCCATCAAATAGAGGAGAGAGACTGATGCGCAGAATATCCACCTGTCTGGCCGTGCTCGGCCTTGCCGTCCTTGGCCTGTCGGCCTCGGCCTCGGCGGCGCCGGTAGTCACGCTGAAAGCCAAGGCCGTACCGATCTCGGGCTTCCCGGGCACCGGCAACATCCTCGGAGCGGGCGCCGCCGTCGCAACCGAATTCACGATCACCGGCACCGAATACGGCGGATTCCCGCCGCCGCTGATCGGCGTCACCGTCTACCTGCCCGCCGGCACCAAGCTGCACCCGCAGGGGTTCGTCACATGCGCGCCTGCCGCTCTTGAAAAGGGTGGGTTCAAAGTATGTCCGAAGAAGTCTGCCGCCGGCCCGAGGGGCGAAGCGACCGGTAGGGTCAGCTTCGGCGAATCCCATCCGGAAGAGACTGTAGGCGTGTATCCGTTCTTCGCTCCGGGCGGTGGCCTGGAGTTCTGGGCGGAAGGCACCGAACCGGTGTCGATCGAAATCCTCTCCAAGGGCCACTTCACGACCGCGTCGGCGCCTTTCGGTCCGAAGTTCGTCGCCGAAGTGCCGCTGGTCGAATCGGTTCCCGGAGCGCTCGACGCCTCGATCAACACGATCAAGGTCAAGGTCGGCGCCGCCTACAAGCAGGGCAAGAAGACGATCTCCTACGGCACGCTGCCGAAGACTTGCCCGAAGGGCGGCTTCCCCGTGAAGTCGGAACTGATGTTCCTGGGTGGCATCACCTCGACCGCGTCGTACAAGGCGCCGTGTCCCAAGAAGTAGTCGACAGCGGTGAGCCCACGTCCTAGCGGAGGTGGGCTCGACCGAAGTACAAGCGAGACGGGGGCGTCATCGATACGATGGCGCCCCCTTCCGCGCAGTTGACGGCAAGGAAGTGATCGGGTTGAGTACGCAGACAGTCGGGTGGAGGAGAGGGATTGCTGGAATCGCCGGCGCTCTCTGCCTGGCCGCGTTGGTGGCGGTCGTGCTGCTCGCCACCGCGGCGGGCGGCTCGAATGGCGGCTACACCGTGCGCGCCATCTTCGACGACGCCGGCAACGTGATCTCGGGCGAGGACGTGAAGATCGACGGCGTGAAAGTCGGGACGGTGGGGTCGGTCACCCCCACGCCGCGATCGCAGGCGGCGGTCGTCCTGCACATCGAAAACCCCGGCTTCCAGGACTTCCGCGCCGACGCGAGCTGCACGATCGAACCGGAGGCGCTGATCGGCGAGAAGTTCGTCAACTGCCTGCCGACCCAGCCCCGCGTCATCGGCACCCCGTTGCCGCCGCCGCTGCACAAAATCCCAAACGGGCAGGAAGGCACCGGCGAGTACCGGCTGCCTGTCAATAACACCTCCAGCCCAGTCGACGTCGATCTACTGCAGGACATCACGCGCCGGCCCGAGGCCGAACGTCTGACGATCATCATCAACGAGCTCGGCGCCGGCCTGGCGGGCCGGGGCAGCGACCTGAACGTGGTCGTCAAACGCGCCGACCCGGCGCTGCGCGAACTCGACAAGGTGCTCGCCATCTTCGCGAGCCAGAACAAGGTGCTCGCGAAGCTCGCGGTGGACTCCGACAAAGCGCTGGCCCCCTTCGCCGCCGTCCGCGACCGGGTCGCCAACTTCATCGTGCAGAGCAACACGGTCGCCCGCGCCACCGCCGAGCATCGCGGCGCGCTCGCCCAAAACCTGGCCGACTTCCCCGCGTTCCTGCGCCAGCTCGGCCCCGCGAGCGAACGGCTCGGCAAGTTCGCCGACCAGATAACGCCGACGTTCACCCAACTCGCCGTCGCGGCGCCCGGGATCAACGAAGCCTTCAAGCAGCTGCCGGCGTTCTCGAACAGCTCGAACGTGTTCTTCACGAGCCTCGGCAAGACCGCCAAGACCTCTGGGCCGGCGATCGCGTCGACCTTGCCGCTGCTCGGCCAGCTGCAGTCGCTGGGTGGCTCGGCCAAGCCGTTTGCGGACAACTTCTCGGAACTGCTCTCCAGCCTGCGCTCCACCGGCGGGCTGGAGCGCCTGCTCGACCTCATCTTCCTAACCGGCGGCAGCCTCAATGGGTATGACTCGCTGGGTCATTTCCTACGTGCCGAGATCATCGCCAAGACCTGCGTAGGCTACAAAATCACTACCCAGGGTGGGTGCAGCGCCAACTTCATCAAGGGGCTGGAAGGCTCAGAAAGCTCCGCGGCCTCCGCGAGTGCCGTCAGCAACTCCACCAGCCTCGTGATGGACCGCACGCTCGCGGTCCTCAAGGGCGCGACCCCGTCCGAGGCGATCGCAAGATACCCAGGCTCGGTGCCGACGCTCGGGTCGAGCAACGGCGCGTTCTCGAGCTTGGGCGCCGAAGGCGGGGCCGCGTCCACCGTCAAGCCGGTGGGTGGCGCGAGTGGCGGCACCACCTACTACACGCCCTCCTCCGAAAGCTCCGGCGCGAGCGGGATGCTGCTCAACTACCTGCTCGGGAACTGATCGACACGATGACTCCACGCCCACATATCCACTCGGCGATCGGCCCGCTGCTTGCGGCGCTGCTCGCGCTCGCCCTGACGCCGGCGGTCGCGGGCGCCACCGAACAGACCTCCTCGACCGAAACCACGACGCCGACCGCGACGACACCCTCCACGCCTGCCCCCGAAGCTCCCGCGACGACGACAACGCCGCCCGCGACGAGCACGACCGAAGTCGCCCCCGCCCCCGCGGCACCCGGTGCGAGCGCGCCCGTCGAAACGACGACGCCGCAGGTACAGGCTCAGCATGCGCAGGGGAGCACCTCCGGCGGTGGCTCCACCGCCGCTTCCAAAGCGCACGCGAAATCGAAGCGGCCCGCCGCCGGCGGCGAAGGGCAGTCCGAACCGAAGGAAGGCTCATCCCCCGCGCTGACGCGGGCCAAACATCGCGCGCCCGCGCCGTCGGCGCTGACACCGCCGCTGCCGTTCACGCTCGGATCGCCGATCTCGGGCGTGTCGAGCTTCTTCATCGAAAGCTTCCGGATACCGCCGTTCCTGCTGCCGATCTATCAGGCCGCCGGTACCGCCTACGGCATCCCGTGGCAGGTGCTCGCGGCGATCAACGAGGTCGAGACCGACTACGGCCGCGACCTGAGCGTCTCCAGCGCCGGCGCCGAGGGGTGGATGCAGTTCCTCCCGGCCGAGTGGGCCCAGTATGGGGTCGACGCCAACGGCGACGGCTTCAAGGACCCGTACAACCCGGCCGACGCGATCTTCGCCGCCGCGAGATACCTGAAGGCGGCCGGGGGCGACACGGACATCCGCGGTGCGGTGCTCTCCTACAACCACTCGCAGGCGTATGTGGACTCGGTGATGCTGCGCGCGCAACTGCTGGGCGGCACCCCGTCCGATCTGCTCGGGGCGATCACCGGATTGACCGAGGCCCGCTTCCCCGTGCACGCGCCCTCCCACTTCGGGGACGGCTTTGCGGTCGTGCCCGAGAGTGGAGCCGAACTCACCCACCCGCCGAAGACGCTTGTCGGGACGACGATCTACTCCCAGCCGGGCGCGCCCGTGATCGCGGTGCAAGATGGGGAAGTCGTCGGGCTCGGCGAAACGCCGTCGCTGGGGCGCTACGTATCGCTGCGTGACGCCTACGGGAATACCTACACCTATGCCGAGCTCGGCAGCGTAGCCAAGCTCTATCCGGTGCTCCAGCCGCACGACCACAGCGCCGTCAGCCCGCGGATCTCACAGAGCGACGGCTCGAGCGAACCGGCGCCGAGCGGCCCGGCCAGCGCGGGCGCGCAGCCCCGCTCCCCGCTCTCCGAAGGCGCCTCCGTCTCGGGACTGGCACTCGGCGCGGCGGCCGGTCTGGAAC
>DASRKZ010000195.1:0-3864 GCA_035648675.1 Solirubrobacteraceae bacterium | reverse complement strand
ATGGAGGACCTGCTCGCGGAGTCGCAGCGGCTTGAGGATGAGGCGCGACGCCTTGCCGGCCTGCCGCCCCGGTATGAGAACCCGGCTCCCGGCGAGGAGGGCGAGGACACGATCGGCGCGGTGCTGCGCGACGCCGGGGCTCAGCTTGCGGACGCCGCTGAGGAGGGCGTGCGAGGTGTGCGCAGGTTCCTGCGGCGGACGATCTGAGCTCACGCCGCGGCGCAAGACTGAACACTGTTGAGAGCCGCTGTACAGGGCGACACGGGCGTGGTTTACTTCGCGCGAGGGTTCACTAGGCCCCACGGTCGAGCCGCTGCAGCCGGCGCGCGCCCGTCCCGGCTCTTCATCAACGGAGGTCAGCAGGCGTGGAAATCGGAATTCTCTCCAACAGCGCGGACTGGAGCCTCGACCCGGCGGCGACGGCGCGGATGGTGGAATCCGCAGGTATCGAATCGTTGTTTCTCGGCGAGCACTCACACATCCCCGCTTCGCGGGAGTCGCCCTACCCCGGTGACCCGAGCGGCGACATGCCGACCGGTTACGAGCGCACCTACGATCTCTTCGTCGCGCTCACCGCGGCGGCGCTCGCGACGACCGATCTAAAGGTCGGTAGCGGCATCTGCCAGCTCGTCCAGCGCGACCCGATCCTTACCGCCAAGGCAGTCGCAAGCCTTGACTCCCTGTCCGGCGGGCGCGTCGTGCTCGTCGTCGGCGCGAGCTGGAACCTCGAGGAGATGCGCAACCACGGCACCGACCCCGACAGCCGCTACGAGTTGCTCGAGGAGCGCGCGCTGGCGATGCGCGAGATCTGGGCGCAAGACGAAGCGACATTCCATGGCGAGCACGTGAACTTCGATCGCATCTGGTCCTGGCCGAAGCCCGCGCAGGACCCGATGCCGATCTTCATCGGCGGCAACAGCCCCGGAGCCGAGGAGCGTGCGCTTCGGGCCGGAACCGGCTGGGCTCCGCTGCATATTCCGGGACTCGGCATTCCCGAGCGCGTAGCCGCCTATCTGGAAAGCGCCGCCGCCGCGGGTGTCACGACCTCCGCGCTGGGGGTGGGCGGCGAGCTGTCGCCGGAGATCATCGAGGACTACGAAAAGGCCGGCGCGGAGCGCTGGCTGCACTACATCCCGATGACCGGCGATGCCGGTGAGTTCGAGCGCGAGCTCGAGCGCCTGCTCGGTGTGCGCACCGAGTACATCGGCGCCGCCTGAGAACCTCCCCGCCTTGGCGCTGACGCGCCGCCGCATCACCGCGGCGGCGCGTCAGCGCGAGGGGCGTGGGTTTCGCGTCAGCGGCGCTCGATCATCGAGCCGACCGCGACGGCGACGACGATCAGGAGTCCGCGGACGACCTCCTGCCAGTAGTCGGCGACACCGAGCAGGTTGAAGCCGTTGGTGATCGTGCCCAGCATGATCACGCCGACGACCGTCCGCCAGACCGAGCCGACACCTCCGAAGATGCTCGTGCCGCCGAGCGCCACGCCCGCGATCGCGAGGAGTGCGAGGTTGCTCCCCAGCGCGTTGCTGGCCGATCCCTGGCCCGTCGTCGAGGCATCGACCAGGCCGGCGACCCCGCAGGCAGCGCCGGTCAGAACGAACGTGGTGATGACGATACGGTCGACCTTCAGCCCCGACAGGCGAGCCGCGTCGCGGTTTCCCCCGACGCCGTAGAGGTGACGTCCGAACACGGTGTAGGCGAGGACGAGTTGCAGCAGGATGGCGACGACCAGGAAGATGAGATCCGGGTATTGGATCCCGGCTACCTTCGTCTGTCCGATGAACGTGAAAGTGCCGTCGCCCGCCGGCGGAATGATGTTGAAGCCGCCGCTGGCCGCGAGGGCAAGCCCCGTGAACGCGAGTGCTGTGGCCAGCGTCGCGAGGAAGGCGTTGACCCGCAGCTTTGTGATGATCGCGCCGTTGACGAGGCCCATGGCCGCGCCGGAGACGATCGCGATCGGGAAACACCACCACACGCCCCAGTGCACCGCCGCCCACGCACACAGGACCTCTGAGAGCGTGAAGATCGCGCCGAGCGACAGGTCGAAGTTGCCCGCGATGACCGTCAGCGTGACCGCGCACGCAGGTATCCCGACGACCGCGTTCGCGTAGACCAGGTTGAGCAGGTTCCCGCTGGTCAGGAAGACCGGCGATGCGAGCGAGAAGTAGATGAAGATGCCGACAAGGAAGACGACGATCCCGTAGTCGCGGACGTGCTCGGCCTTGAGGCGCCGGCCGGTGCGCACGCGGCGATCGAAGATCCCGGCGGGTACGCCGGCTAGCGCCGCGTCGGCGGGGAGGTCGTCGGGGCCGGCGTCGGGTGGCTTCACTGTCATGTGGTCTCGCTCCCCGGCAACCCGAAGGCTGCCTGCATCACATCGCCGAGGGCCGGGTCCGCGGGGAACTCCTGGGTGATCGACCCGCGTCGCATCACGAGCACGCGGTGTGCGAGACCCAGGACCTCCTCGATCTCGGAGGAGATCAACAGCACGGCCGCTCCCTCCTTGGCGAGCTCGTTTACAAGGCGGTGGATGGCTGCGCGCGCGCCGACATCCACCCCTCGAGTCGGCTCATCGAGGATGAGGATCTTAGGCTGGCAGAACAGCCAGCGGGCGAAAAGCACCTTTTGCTGGTTGCCGCCCGAGAGGCTCTTGGCCGCTGCCCCCGGCGACGGCGGATCGACGGACAGCGACTCCAGGAGCTGACGCGTCCGGTAGCGCTCTGCTCCCCGGCGCAGGATGCCGCGCGCGGACACCGCGGAAACGTCGGCAAAGGTCGTGTTGGCGGCAAGCGAGAGCTCCAGGAAGAGGCCGTCCTTCTTGCGCTCCTCCGTGAGGTAGACGATGCCGGCTTTGATCGCGTGTGCGGGAGAGCGGATCCGTCGCACCTTGCCCTCGACCGTGATGGTCCCAGCGTCGACGCGGTCCGCGCCCGCGATGGCGCGCGCAAGTTCGGTGCGGCCACTTCCGACAAGGCCGGCGAGTCCGACGATCTCACCCTTCCGCACGCTGAACGAGATGTTGTTGAGGATGTTCCCGCGTCGCAGGCCCTGCACCTCGAGCATCATCGGAGCCGTTGACGGGGGCGGCTTCTCGAACTGCTCGGCTTCAGCCGCTGCACCGAACATGCCGGCAACGAGGCTGGCCTCGGTCTCGGCGCTCGCCGGCGCGGTGCGGACGATGTGACCGTTGCGCATCACGGTCACCGTGTCGCAGAGTTCGAGAACCTCGTCCAGGAAGTGACTGACGTAGACGATCGTCTTGCCCTCGTCGCGCATGGACCGCGTCATCTTGTGCAGCGCCTCGGTCTCCACGCTCGTCAGGGACGAGGTCGGCTCGTCCATGATGATGATCCTGGCACCACTGTTGACGGCGCGTAGGATCTCGACCTTCTGCTGGTCTGCGATGCGCAGCAACCCGACGTTGACATCGCCGTCGAGCTCGAAGCCGCTGGATTTGATGAGCTCGGCGTACTGCTGACGCATCCGCCGCCGGTTGAGCATTCCCGCGTGTCGGGGCTCGATGCCCATGAAGACGTTCTCGATCACGCTCATCGCGGGGGCGAGCGCGAGCTCCTGGGCGATAGTCGCAATCCCGTCGCCACGTGCGGCGTGTGGCGTCGCATATTTGACGGCGCGCCCGTCGACGAACATCTCGCCGTCGTCGGGACGGACGACGCCCCCGATGACCTTGCCGAGAGTCGATTTGCCCGCGCCGTTCGCGCCCACAAGGGCGTGCACAGTGCCGGCCTTGATCTCCAGGCTCACGTCATCGAGGGCGCTCGTCCCTGCGTAGCGCTTCCCGATCGAGGCGAGCCGGATGGTCGCTACTTCCGATGCGCTCATCCGACTCGACCTCGTCCT
>DASRKZ010000194.1:0-7665 GCA_035648675.1 Solirubrobacteraceae bacterium | reverse complement strand
CCCGTTGCAGCGTGTGCGCGATCCGGGCGCGCTCCTCGGCGAGGGAGCGCTCCGCGAGCTGGGCGCGCTTGATGTCGGTGACGTTCTCAAAGACAGTCACCGCGTAGAGCATCTCCCCCGTGTCGGGATCCGCGACCGGCGAGGCCCTGGCGACGATCCACCGCTCCTCTCCCGTCGCACGGACGATGTTGCGCATCAGCCGCGGCTCCGGATCCTCGCCGGCGAACAGTCGTGGGCTGGGCATGCTCTCGAGCTCGAGCTCGCGTCCCTGCTCGTCCAGGACGAGGAAGCGATCCATGATCGTCCCGGGCTCTGCGCCGGTCAACTCATCCGGTGAGGCCACCCCGAGGAGGTCCGCGGCGGCCTGGTTGGCAAAGACCGTCTCCCCGGCGCGATCCACCACCGTGATCGCCTCCGCGACGTTCACGAGGATCGCCTCCAGACGCTGCTCGAGACGGCGAAGATCCGAGAACAGCCGGGCGTTGTCGATTGCCATCGCCGCCCGTCGCGCGAGCTCGCAGGCAAGCTCCAGATCCTCATCCCCGTAGGGCCTGTCCGCCTGTCCGATCGGGTCGTCGAGCTCGAGCCGCAGGATCGAGATCGCGCCGAGCGTACGGCCGCGCGCCACGAGCGGAGCGACGACCGCCGAGCGGTAGCGGTTGGCGATCATGAACTCCGCGTGGACAGAGCCCTGGGCGAACGATCGCAGCGACGTGTCGGCCATCTCCGCGAGCAACACCGGCTGACCGCCGCGGATGACCCGCGCAACGGGATGCTCGCCGTCGGGGTCCAGCGGAAACCGCGCGCGGAGTTGCTCGATGCCTGCCGCGATCTCCTCGTTCGCCGCGCTGACCGCGACATCGTCGATGCGGCCGTCGTCGTCGAGCAGGTCAATCACGCAGATATCGGCCAGCCGCGGCACGGTGAGCTTCGCGACCTCCCGCATCGTGGTCCTCAGATCCAGAGAACCGGTCAGCACCTCGCCGGCCTCGACCAGCAGGTCAATCGCGGGCTCTCGTCGGGCAGTCCCGCTCGCGTCGCTCATCTACCAGTCAGTATCACAGCCCTAATCTCCAGGACGTCGATATTTCTCCTCGCGCGGCGCCTCGGTCTCCGGCTTCAGGCCGCCGCGAGGTCGGGCAGCTCTTGGGTGAGGCTCAGCAGCGACTCGAACAGGTCGCCGTGGCGCTCGGCTCGCCGGAGCAGCTCCTTCGGCTCGGCGCTCAGCTCGAGCTCGCGCCTGCTCCGCGACCCTTTCTCGACCTCCTCCCAGAGCAGCGGAGTCGAGATCGTGGGGCGCTCGCGAGCGCGCAGCGAGTAGACGCATACCGTCGTCTTGTGCTCGTCGTTCTGGCTCCAGTCGATCAGGACCTTTCCGGGGCGCAGATCCTTGGTCATGCGCGAGATCACATGCTTGGGATGGCTCTGCTCCAACAGCTCGGCGACGGCCCGCGCGAAGGGCTTGGTCTGCTCGTAGTCGACCGCGGTGTTGAGCGGGACATACACCTGCAAGCCCTTGGAGCCCGATGTCTTCACGAGCGAGCGGAGCCCGAAGGCGTCGAACAGGTCTCTGATCCACAGCGCCACGCGACAGCACTCCTTCAGGGCGGCCGGGGCTCCCGGGTCGAGGTCGAACACGAGCGCGGTCGGAGTCTCCATCGCGCGGGCGCGCGAGAGGCTCGTGTGCAGCTCGATGCCGGCGAGGTTTGCGGCCCAGATCAGCGTCGGCAGGTCTTCGGCCAGGCAGTAGTCGATCGTCCCCCGGCCGCGCTCGCTGGGAATCGCCGCGGTGCTCACCCATGCGGGCCGATGCGTGGGGCAACGCTTCTCGTAGAAGAACTCTCCCTCGACGCCGTCGGGGTAGCGCTTGAGCGTCAGCGGCCGTCCGGCGAGGTGGGGCAGCAGGACGGGTGCGACCGCGGCGTAGTAGTCGATCAGGTCGCCCTTCGTGAAACCGGCGCGCGGGTACATCAGCTTCTCGCGGTTCGTCAGCTTCAGCGTGCGTCCCTCGACTTCGATCTCCGCCGTGCGCTTGGTCTCATGGAGGATCTCGTAGGGCGTCTCGGGTGACCCCTTTGTCCTGCGGGCGACGGCGGGGGTCGAGGGCGTCTCCCGACCGACCTCCTCCGGAGGCTTGTCCTCGCGCAGGCCCCTGTAGGAGGAGTGACGCAGGATCCGATCCTCGGTCCATTGGCGGAACTCGATCTCGGCGACGAGCTCGGGTTCCACGAAGCGAGCCCCCCGCGGGGGCTGGGTTCCGGTTCCGGAGAAGGGGCTCGAGTCCCGCGGGCATGCCGCCAGCTCCCGGCCCAGGTGCTCCAGCGCCTGCTCGTCGAAGCCCGTGCCGACGCGGCCGGCGTAGCGCAGCACCTGAGGGCGACGACCGTCGCCTTCGCTGTCCCCGTCCCCGTCGCCTTCGCCGGCGCCGTCCGGCTCGTAGTAGCCCATCAGCAGCGCCCCGAGCCGCCCGGAGCGGGTCCCCTTGCCCGGCAGCCAGCCGCCGATCACGAGCTCCTGGCGGTTGATGTTCTTGATCTTCAGCCAGTCCTCGCCACGCTTGCCCGGCCGGTAGGGCGAGTCCAGGCGCTTGGCGACGACGCCCTCCAGGTGCTGCTCGTCGGCCGCGGCCAGGAGCTCGCTCCCCTTCCCGGCGTGGTAGGCCGGTGTCTGCCACACCCGACCGTGCAGGTCGAGCTGCTCGAGGAGCGCACGTCGCTCCCGGTAGGGCAATCCGATCGTCGTGTGGCCGTCGAGGTAGAGCAGGTCGAAGATCACGTAGGTGACGGGGTGCTCGCTTGCGCGCCGGCGGATGGCGCTCTCGGAGGTGAGGTGCATGCGGTGCTGCAACTGCCCGAAGCTGGGATGGCCGTACTCGTCGAATGAGACGATCTCCCCGTCGAGGATCATCGCCGCGGCGCCGGCCGCCTCGCCGAGCTCGCGGAGCTCGAGGTATTGCTTGGTTACGTCGCGTTCGTTGCGGTTCACGAGCCGGACGCGGCCGCCCTCGACGAAGGCCAGCGCTCGGACCCCGTCCCACTTGATCTCATAGCCGTAGTCCTTGTCGTCGACCGGGAGCTTCGAGGCCTTCGCAAGCATCGGCGCGAACTTGGCGGGCATTGTCTCCCACTCGTCGTCCCGCGGCGAGCTCTCTCTCACCGCTCGTCGCCGAGCTCGCTGCTGTGCTCGTGGTCTGACTCCGAGTCCTCGTGCGCGGCGCCCTGCTCCTCCGCGGCCCCCTGGTCGTGGAGGATCGCGTGGGCGGCCTTCTGGTCGCCGTGGGAGGCGTGGTCGATCAAGGCGCGCTCTGACTCCTCAAAGCCCTCGGAGACGCCCCCGCCGGCCTCGATCACCGCGCGCTGCGCGGGATCGCGATCCTCCTCGCCGCTCACGCCGCCGATCCCCGCGGCTTCCGCCGCCGCGGCCTCGGCCTGTTCCTGCTCGTATCTGGGGGTGCTGGGCATGCTGATCGCTCCTTGCTCGGTCGTCTTTGCGACCGGTTTTCCTGCGGCTCTCGGGTGATCTTCTACCCGGCTCGGACGAGGCGTAATCGGCCCGGCTTGACACAAGCTCTCGCGAGCTGAGCCACCCGACCCCCCAACGCAAGGGAGAGCTACTCGCTGTGTTTAGAGATCAGCTTGAGCCGAGGCTCGGAAACCTGGATCAGGTCGAGCATCTCGCCGCACCCGTTGGAGATCTCGATGAGCTTGACATCGCCGTAGTCACTGACGACGGTGCCCGTGGTAGCGGCCGGCCACTCCCCGACGGGATCGAGCAGTCCGACGAAGTCGTTCTCATTGATCGCGTGCTTAACGGCTGTTATGGTCCCTTTAGTCTAGAGGCTTGATGTGGGTTGGTTGGTTGGGCAGGAATCGTGGGTTGACATAAGAAGAGGGCCTCCAGCCCTGTCAACTCGTGATTGGAGCACGAGATGGACGCTTCGCTGGAGTGGAGTGCCCCCGCTTTTGTGGACACCTTGGTCTTCCCCCGCGTCTGTGGAGTCGCTTTGTGAGAATCCTTCGTCAGCGAGGAGGAGGATTCAGTGCCCAAGGTCTATGCACCGGAGTTTCGTCGGCGGATCGTCGTTGATCTGCTCGTGGGTGGCCTTCCAGTTCTGCGACACGTTCTTTGCCTGAGCGGTGTTCACGAGCGGGAACGACGTCACCTCCGCCAGCGTGCTCTCGCTGCCGCCCGACGTTCTTGTATACTGTCACCGCAATGCACGGGAAAGTCGAACAAATCGGTGATCTTTTCGGCCCTGACGTTCTCTACAGGCTGGCCGAGCGCCAGGCGGGCTACCTGACCGCGCGCCAGGCCGTGGCGACGGGGATGCCTCGCTCGACCCTCGCTCATCACGCCCGTCCAGGGGGGCGGCTGCAGCCGGTTTCCAGGGGCGTGTATCGCCTGCGTAACTTCCCGCCATCCCCGCACGAGCAGATCGTGGCGGGATGGTTGCGAACCCCGCCGTCCGCCGACGCGGTGGTCTCCCATCAGAGCGCCCTGGAGCTGCACGATCTCTCGGACGTGATCGCCGATCAGATCCACGTCAGCGTTCCCCGCGAGCGCCGCCGTAAGGCCGTGCCCGGCCTGACGCTGCACGTCACCCAGCTGCCGATCCTTGCCAAAGAACGCCGCGAGATACTCGGCGTTCCTGTCACATCAGTGGAGCGGACGATCCTCGACGTCCTGCGCGAGGGCGGCCCCAACGAGCAGATCGAGCTTGCGATCGCTCAAGCCCTGCAGCGCGGCCTGAGCACCCGCCGGCGACTCATCCGCACCGCCGCGGCATTCCCCAAGACCGTCCAACAGCACCTCGCCGCGATGCTGGAAAAGACCAGCCCATGAGATACGCGACACCGGAAGCGTTCCGCGCCGCGCTGGAGGATCGCCTCAAGAACACCCAGAACGAGACGGTTGGCTTGTCACGCCTGCGCACCTGTGGTCTTCGAGCGGCTCCTGGCACGTCTGACCGCACAGGCAGCGGGCGAGTGGGTTCTGAAGGGCGGCTTCGCGCTCGAGCTGCGTCTCGACGAGCTATCCAGAAGCACGAAGGACATCGACGTCGACTGGAGCCTCGGCGAGGACGACGCGACCGAGCGCCTGCTCGACGCGGCAGACCTGGACATCGGAGACATGTTCGAGTTCCGCCTGCAGCGAGCCGACCCTGACGAAGAGCTCGATGGCGGCGGCCAGCGCTGGAGGGCGACGGCGCTGCTGGACGGACGCGAGTTCGAGCGCATCCTCATCGACGTGACGTTCGCAGCACAGCCGATCCTCGAGCCCGACACGGTGATGTCCTTCGGGCTGCTCGCATTCGCCGGTCTCGACCGAGTGCGGGTGAGAACACTCGCGATCGAGCAGCACCTCGCCGAGAAGGTCCACGCCTACACACGCACCTACGCAGGGGATCGGCCCAGCTCACGCGTCAAGGACCTCATCGACATCGACGTCATCGCCGCCACAACACGGATCAGCTCAGACCGACTACGCACAGCACTGGACACCCTCTTCGCCGAGCGCGCCACCCACCCAGTTCCTCCGGAGCTACCACCGCCACCCCAGAACTGGGCCGGCACCTGGTCAAAGCTCGCCGCGAACCCTCCAGTCCCGCCCACGCTCGCTCACGGATATCAAGCAGCGGCAGCATTCCTCGACCCGATCCTCGCAGGCCCAATCCCAAACCACGCATGGGAGCCAGAAACCGGCTGGCAAACGTTCTAGTAGTGCTTTGTCGGTTCATGGGTTGGGTCTTTCACACGCTCGCGCGCCATCCAGATTCGGCTCCACTGAGCCAATGCAGGATTCTCGTGCCCGATGTCGTGCTCACAAGGCTGGGGTCAGCTCAAGCCGCTGGACGCGATCCACTTGGCGACGGCGCAGCAGTCTCACGCACGGGGATCTCCGTCCTCGTGGGTGCTTGCTCACGAACGCCTCTTCACTCCGAGCAGTCCTGGAACGTAGTGTCGCACAGGTTGTGCGCCTGGGTACGCAGCAGCACGGTGAGGGCCAAAATCATTAGTGCGTTCATCTCGCGCGTGACCGCTGCTCGCCGCTCGTCTTCCTGGCTGATGTCCCGGAGCATGTCCTCGTGAACGCTGATCTGGTCGCGCAGTGCCTCGATTAGCGCCCATGCGTGAACCCGCAAGTCGATCTGCAGATCGTCCGACAGGTCGCTTGTCGCCCTGCTCCGGCCGATCTCCTCCAGCAGTGCACGCACGGCATCCATGTAGCGCAGGGGGTCTTGATAGCGCTCCGGGTGCTCGCGGGCATCCCACGGCTCGTCGGCAGTCGCGAGTTGTTGCGCGGCTACGACAATTTGACTGCGGAGTCCATCGCGCACCGGGTCGACCATCTCAGCCGGTACCAGCACGTTGCCGTGATTCTGCATAGGAAGATCGCACCTTTCCTGTGTAGAGTTGGGTGTCGGGTTACGACAACTATGCACCCTACGACGCGGTCAACGAGAATCAAGGGTCTGCGCAGAATGGGTGCAAATTTGGCACAGCTCCGTCACTGATCCATCGCTAAATCAGCAACAGGGCTTTGTGGAGACCCGCCGCGTTGTTGCTTGCCGGTTATGCGCGGTTCGACCGACTTGTTGTTAAACCGCGTAAACGTCTTGACCGCTGTTGGTGGTGCCTGATGGACTTGATTTGTGGGGCGGCGATCGTGCTCACCGGCGCCCGGGCGCGCTAATCTTGGGCGCATGTTTGACGACGCGGTGATACAGGAGGCGGGCCGGCGACTGTTGCAGGCCGCACCCCCACGGACCCGGGTGATCCTGTTCGGTTCGCACGCACGCGGCGAGGCCGGCGAGCACAGCGATCTGGACTTCCTCGTGATCGAGCCCGAGGTCGAGGACGTGGTCAAGGAGTCCGTACGGCTGTACCGCACGCTGGACGGGCTCAAGGTGTGGGCCGATGTCATCGTCAGGAGCGAGGAGAGCGTGCGCGAGTGGCGCGACGTGTACGGCACCGTGATCAACTCCGCCCTGCGTGAGGGCCGCGAGCTCGCCGCGTAATGGCTACAAACGGCGACCTCGCCCGCCTGCTGCTCGGCGCCGCCCGTGACGATGAGCTCATGGCCAGCTCGTTGCTGCCCGTCAAGGGAGTGACGGACGCGGGTATCGGCCTCCACGCACAACAAGCCGTCGAGAAGGCGATCAAGGCCGTGCTCGCGGTCAAGGAAACCAAATTCCCCTTCACCCACGACCTCAAACGCCTCAGAGACTTCGCCACGGGGTCCGGAATCGAACTGCCCCCGACGCTCGACGGCATAGAGGAGCTGACCCCATTCGCTCGCGACGAGCGCTACGGATCTGAAACCTCGCTCGGTCTCGACCGCGAGCAGGCGTTGAAGTGGGCCGCGGAGGCCATCGCTTGGGCCCGCACCGTCGTTGAGGAGCCTTGAGAAGCCCGACCCAAGTAGCCCGTGCCCGTCCACGGCCGCCCGCGTGGCGGCGCAGAGCGAGGCCTCAGCTGCTTCGGCGGCTGGGTGCGAGGCCCGGCTTTGGTCGGGTCTCAGTGTTTAGGGCTTGTTCATAATTAACTTCGTGGTTTGATGTTGTAGTTCCATTCGGGATGGAACGTCTCGCGGTGGAGGTTCACGGCGGCCAGCTCGGCGTCGGTGACGCGGAGTTTGGCTGGATATTGGCGGTCGTCGAGGCGA
>DASRKZ010000193.1:0-9385 GCA_035648675.1 Solirubrobacteraceae bacterium | reverse complement strand
GGGTCGACCCGGGCAAGTTGAATGAGCGCTCGGTCGCCTTCGCGCTGGCGCCGCGGCTGAACGCCGCCGGGCGCCTCTATCGCGCCGACGCGGGGCTCGAGCTGATTCTGACCGAGGATCCGTTGCGCGCGGCGCAGGTCGCCGAGGAGCTCAACCGCGCCAACCACGAGCGCCGCGCGGTGGAGACGCGCATCCGCTACGAAGCCGAAGCGCAGATCGCCGCGCTCGGCGAGCGTCCCGCGTATGTGCTCGCGGGCGAGGACTGGCACGCCGGGGTGATCGGCATCGTCGCCTCGCGTCTGGCCGAGCGCCACCGCCGCCCGGTCGTGCTGATCGCCCTGGTCGGGGACACCGGCAAGGGGTCGGGGCGGAGCATCGACGCCTTCGACCTGCTCGCCGGCCTCACCGCGTGCGGCGGGCACCTGCGTCGGTTCGGCGGTCACCGTGCGGCGGCCGGCCTGGAGATCGATCGCGCGCGCGTCGAGGAGTTCGCGGAGGCCTTCTCCACGCACACCGAGCTCGTGCTCGCGGCCGCCGACATGGCTCCCGTGGAGCGAGTCGACGCCGTCGTCGGAGGCGACCAGCTGGGGATGGCGCTCGCCGAGGAGCTGCTCACGCTGGCGCCGTTCGGGCGCGGCAACCCCGGGGTCTCGCTGCTCGTCGCCGACGCCACGTTCCGCGACCTGCGTCCGATGGGAGAAGGCAAGCACGTCCGCTTCACGCTGGAATCCGACGGAGTCCGCTCGCGCGGAGTCGCGTTCGGCAACGGCGGGCGCCTGCCGGTGGATGAAGGGGAGGCGGCCGAAGCGACGTTCACACTCGAGGTCAACGAGTGGAACGGCGTCACCGAGCCCCGCCTGGTGCTCCGTCAGGCGCGGCCCCGCGAGGAGCCGATCCCGATGCCGGCTGCCGAGGAGGAGGAGCTCGTGCTGTTCGCGTGAGTTGAGGCCAGCGCTTCAATCCGAGCGGTTCGTCCCCTACCCTTAGATCATGGCGATCGCAAAGGATTCCAACATTCCCTCGACGATCGAGGTCGAGCCGCACAGCGCGAGCGCCGTCAGCCGGGACGCGGCCGCCGTCAGCCGGGACCTGGATCTGAACGAGTTCGAGCGGCGGCTGCTCGGAGATCTGTTCGCGATCGTCGCCGAGCACGCGGAGGACTCCGCGGTTGACATCGATCGCGCCCGCGTGCGGGACGCGTTCGTGTTCGCCTGCGAGCACCACGCCGCGCAACGGCGCAAGTCCGGCGAGGACTTCATCGTGCATCCCGTCGGCGTGGCGCGCATCTGCGCTGGCATGCGGCTGGATACCGAGACGCTGTGCGCGGCGCTGCTGCACGACACGGTGGAGGACACCTCCGCCTCGATCGAGGAGGTGCGCGAGCGCTTCGGCGAGGAGATCGCGCAGATCGTCGACGGCGTGACCAAGCTGACCGGCATCGCCTTCCAGTCGCGCGACGAGGCACAGGCGGAGAACTACCGCAAGATGATGGTCGCGATGGCCACCGACGTGCGGGTGATCCTGATCAAGCTCGCCGACCGGCTGCACAACATGCGCACGATCGACGCGATGCCCAAGCAGAAGCAGATCGAGAAGGCCCGCGAGACGCTCGACATCTACGCGCCCCTGGCGCATCGGCTGGGGATCCACGCGATCAAGTGGGAGCTCGAGGACCTGGCCTTCGCGACCCTCCACCCACGCAAGTATCAGGAGATCAAGGGCTTGGTCGCCCAGCAGCGCGACGAGCGCGAGCGCTACGTTTCAGAGGCCGGTGAGTACCTGGCGCGCGAGCTCGCGGAGATGGGGATCGAGGCGCGGATCGCGGGACGCGCCAAGCATTTCTACTCGATCTATTCGAAGATGACGAAGAAGGGCCGCGAGTTCAACGAGATCTATGACCTCACGGCGATGCGCGTGATCGTCGACTCGGTGAAGGACTGCTACGGGACCGTCGGCGTGATCCATTCCTTGTGGAAGCCGCTCCCCGGGCGCTTCAAGGACTTCATCGCGATGCCCAAGTTCAACATGTATCAGTCGCTGCACACGACGATCATCGGGCCCGAGGGCCGTCCGCTGGAGATCCAGCTGCGCACGCAGGAGATGCACGAAATGGCGGAGTTCGGCGTCGCCGCCCACTGGATGTACAAGCAGACGCCGGGCCAAGGCTCGGACGAGCACGGCGGGGTGGGTGGGGGCTCAATCAAGTCCGGGGCTCCGATCAATTCGGGCGAGGACGCCAAGCTGAAGTGGCTGCGCTCGATGCTCGATTGGCAGAAGGACCTGCTCGATCCGCAGGAGTTCATGGAGACGCTGCGCACCGACCTGTTCGAGGACGAGGTCTACGTATTCACCCCCAAGGGCGAGGTCAAGTCGCTCGCGGCCGGCGCCACGCCGCTGGACTTCGCCTACGAGGTCCACACCGAGATCGGCCACCGCTGCGTCGGTGCGCGCGTGAACGGGAAGATCGTGCCGCTGCACTGCGAGCTGCACTCCGGGGACATCGTCGAGATCCTCACCGCCAAGCGTGAGCGCGGGCCTTCGCGCGACTGGCTGGCGATGGTCAAGACCACCCGCGCGCGCAACAAGATCAAGGCGTGGTTCAAGGCGGAGTCGCGTCAGGACACAGAGCACATCGGGCGCGACCTGTTGCAGGAGCACCTACGCAAGCAGGGCCTGCCCGCCCAGAAGATCACCGGCTCGGCCCTGTTGGCGGACGTGATCCGCGAGGTCGGCTACCGCAAGGCGGATGACTTCTACATCGCCCTCGGCGCCGCCAAGGTCTCGCCGAAGGTGGTCGTCAACAAGGTGATGCAACGCCTCAAGCAGGGCGAGGCCGCCGACGGCGAGGCCACGGCGGCCGACCTGCTCCGTGTGGGGCGCGCGCGGCGGCGACCGACGAAGTCCTCGGGCCAGTACGGAATCCAGGTGGAGGGCGTCGAGGATGTGATGCTGCGCCTGGCCAAGTGCTGCCGTCCCGTCCCGGGGGATGAGATCGTGGGCTACATCTCGCTCGGCCGGGGAATCACGATCCATCGCGAGGACTGTCCCAACTCGGTGCTCCTGCGCAAGGACCCCGAGCGCTTCACGAACGTCAGCTGGGAGGGCGACCAGACGACTGCCTTCGTCGTCGAAATCCAGATCGACGCGTGGGATCGCCACCGCCTGCTCGAGGATCTCTCGCGCGTGTTCTCCGAGTCCGGCGCGAACATCCTCGAAGCGCGTTGCCTGTCCGCTCCCCCGATGGTCAAGAATCGCTTCGTGGTGGAAGTCGCCGACACGCACACGCTGAAAGGCGCCGTCACCCGTCTGCGCAACATCGAGTCGGTGTTCGACGCCTACCGCGTCACACCCGGCGCGGGGTAGCCGATTCCCTTCAGCTGACGACGTTCAACGCGCGCGGCATGATCGAGTAGCGCGCTTCGGCGACCTCGCCGATGTAGTCGCCGTCGACCTGCAGCGGCAGGGGACGCCCGTCGGCGCTCCGCACCGTCAACTCCGTGAGCTCGTCGGGAAAGCTGCTCACCTGACGATGGCGCGCGATGCGCGCGCGGGCAGAGAAAGCCCGCCAGGCGATTGTGGGCAGGTCCATCAGCCTGGCGCGGTGCAGGATGCACCCGGCCAGCGCGCCCGAGTCGAGCGCCGCGCCCTCGGCGACCTCGATCGGCCGGTTCTGGAAGTAGGTGAAGGGCGAGCCGTTCTGGACGATCGCGGTGACGCCCTCGAGCGACTGCCCACCCGCCCGCGCGACCATCCGCGGCGGATGCAGCAGGTAGCGGCGAACGAACGTGCTGATCGCGGCCCACGTGAAGTAGTAGGCGCCCAGACGCGCCTTCAGGCGCGGGTTGGAGTCGACCCGCTCGACCACGCTCGCGTCGACGCCGAGACCCGAGGCGAACGTGAAGCAGCGATCGTTGACGACCCCCAGGTCGACCTTGCGGGGGCGCCAATCGTCGGCCATCGCGAGCAGGTGCTCGGTGGCGTCCACGAGCTCTCCGGGAATCCCGAGCATCTTGCCGAAGACATTCGCCGATCCACCCGGCAAACAGGTGAGCGGGGTGGAGGAGCCGAGCAGGCCGTTGGCGGCTTCGTTGACGGTCCCGTCGCCGCCGAAGGCGACGACCACGTCATAGCCCTCGTGCGCGGCCTCCCGGCAGAGCTCGGTGGCGTGACCCTGGGCCTCGGTGTCCACGGCATCGACCTCGAAGCGACCCTGGAGGGCGTAGAGGACGAGCCGGCGCAGGCGGTCGGAGACGGTCGTGGCGTAGGGGTTGACGATGATCAGCATGCGCCGCTTGACGGCGGCCTGCAGCGGCTCGAAGTCCTGCGGCGCGGTCGGCCGCTCTTGCTCGTAAACGGGGGAGCCCATCGCAAAGGCCTACACCGCGCCGGTGGGAGCGTTACCGCGTGCCAAAGATGCGCTTGCGGGCGTGTTGTATTCGTCCGCCCAGCCGCTATACTGCTTGCGCAGACATAGCTGGACACATCCAGAGGGGTGGAGGGCCTGGCCCTACGAAACCCCGGCAACCACCGTCAAGTCACAGCGGGAAGGTGCCAATTCCAGGAGATGTGTGGCGGGCTTCGCGCTCTTTGCCACACGTGACACGGCGAAGACTAGAGCGAAGGAGCCCAAATGGCTGTTAGTCATCTGCAGTGCAAGGAGTGCAAGGCCCAGTATCCGCTGGAGGCGTTGTACGTATGCGAGCAGTGCTTCGGACCACTCGAGGTCGCCTACGACCACAGCTCCTCGAGCCGCGATGTCGCCGAGCTGCGCCGCCGGATTCAGGGCGGCCCCCAGAACATCTGGCGCTACGCGGACTTCCTGCCCCTGGCGGGCGGTCCTCCCGGCCCCTCGGGCAGGCTCGCCTCGCGTGTGGGCCTGCCGGCGGGCTGCACGCCGCTGATCCGCGCCGACCGCCTGGCACAGCGACTGGGCCTGCGCGAGGTGTGGGTCAAGAACGACGCCGCCAACCCGACCCACTCGTTCAAGGATCGCGTGGTGTCCGTGGCCACGGCGCGGGCGCGCGAGCTCGGTTTTCAGACGATCGCGTGCGCCTCGACGGGTAACCTGGCCAACTCCGTGGCCGCCCATGGGGCCGCCCTGGGAATGGACTCCTACGTGTTCATCCCGGCGGACCTCGAGGAGCAGAAGATCCTTGCCACCGGTGTCTATGGGACCAAACTGGTCGCCGTGAACGGCAACTACGACGACGTCAACCGCCTCTGCACCGAGCTGTGCGCCGAGCGCGATTGGGCGTTCGTGAACGTCAACCTGCGCCCCTACTACGCCGAGGGCTCGAAGACGCTGGCGTTCGAGATCGCCGAGCAGCTCGGCTGGGAGCTCCCCGACCGCTGCGTGATCCCGGTCGCCTCGGGCTCGCTGTTCACGAAGATCGCGAGGGGCTTTCAGGAGTGGGGCGAGCTCGGCCTCTTGGAGGGCGAGGCGCCGCGGATGAACGGTGCGCAGGCCGAGGGCTGCTCGCCCGTGGCGAGCGCCTTCGCCTCCGGGCAGGAGGTCTGCCGCCCGGTGAAGCCGAACACGATCGCCAAGTCGCTGGCGATCGGCAACCCGGCCGACGGCCCGTATGCGCTCGAGCTGGCGCGCAGCACGGGCGGCTCGGTGGATGCCGTCAGCGATGACGAGATCCGCGCGGGGATCGCGCTGCTGGCACAGACGACGGGCATCTTCACCGAGACCGCGGGCGGCGTGAGCACCGCGGTGCTGTCGAAGCTCGCCGCGCGCGGGGACATCGACCCGGACGAGCGCGTCGTGCTGGTGATCACCGGCGACGGCCTGAAGACGCTCGACGCGGTGCGCGACACGTTCGAGACCTACAAGATCGATCCCAGCGTGGAGGCGTTCGAGAGCGGCGTGCCCGAGGCCGTGGCGGTCTGATGGCGGTGCTCGTGAAGATCCCCACGCAGCTGCGTGCCGCCGCCGAGGGCACCGCCGAGACGGAGCTCTCGGGCGCGACCGTGGCCGAGGTCCTGAACGGTCTCTACGAGCGCTTCGGCGAGTTGCGCGAGCGCATCGCCAACGAGGACGGCTCGCTGCGGCGCTTCGTCAACGTCTACCTCGCCGGCGAGGACATCCGCTTCCTGGACGGCCTCCAGACGCCGGTTCCGGACGGCGCCGAGCTGACGATCCTCCCCGCCGTCGCCGGCGGTTGAGCTGACGCGCGCAGCCGGAGCGCCCGCTCAGGATCGGTCGGGGGCGCCGGCACGTCCCTCCAGGCGGCGGTGCAGGTCCGCGCCACGGCCGGCCGCGACCGCGCGCGCGGCGCGCTCCTCGGTCAGCTCGAGGCCCTGCGCCTGGGCGAACTCGAGCAGCTCCTGGCGCTCCTCGCTCTCGCGGGCGGTGCGCAGGAACAGCCAGCAGAACAGGCAGAGCGTGAGGATCGACTCCTCGACCATCATGATCGCCCCCGCGATGCTCTGGTCGGCGAGCGGCGAGATGTGAAAGACGGCGTCGCCGTGGAGGTAGAAGGGGTAGAAGACGGTGCCCGACCAGAGGAAGATGTTGCCGAGCACGGTGCCGGTGAGGCGCACGGCGATGATGTAGATCAGGCGGCCGAGGTTGCCGAACCAGGGGGGTGTCGGCAGTGGTCCGAACAGGCACATCCACATGTTGATGCCCAGGCCGAGGAACATCATGTGCTCCAAGGCGTGGATGCCGGAGTGGCGCAGGGCGGCCTGGTAGAAAACGGGCAGGTGCCATCCATACAGGTCGATCGCCCACAGGGGAAATGCGATCAACGGGTTGGAGAGGACGCGCAGGCGGTCGAACAGGCGGATGCGGAGCACGGGCACGAGCAGCGGGCCGGTGAGGCCGAGGACGATCAGCAGCGCCGCGATGTCGCCGAGCAGGAGGTGCTCGATCATGTGCACGTACAGCAGGTCCTGGCTGGCCTTGCCAAGCGAGGTGAGCGCGGCGGCGATGACGACGAAGCCCGAGTAGAAGCAGGCCTGCCGCCAGCCCGGAATCGGGCGGTGCTCGTAGGCGAGGGTCCGCGCGCGTCGCGCGTAGAGCAGGCCCAGAATCGCCAGCGGGCCGAGTTGGATGGCGGTCGAGATGCTGGTGGAGACGGCGAGTGGGAGGGTCTGCACTGATGTGCAGAGTAGAGGGCCGCGCCCCATGGGTGCAGCGGTGGCGATCAGGCCGGGAGCTCCAGGGTCCGGGTCCGGGAGGCGTGGTAGCTTTAGACGCCGTATGACCACGCTCGCCTGCCTGATGCACTGGTACATATCGGCGCTCTACGTCGCGCCCGTCGTGGCCGTCGGCGGCTGGGGCTGGTGGAGCACGCGCAGGGTCTCTCAGCGGCGCGACGAGCCGCCCCAGGGCCCGCACGCCGCTTAGTGCGCGCCCTCTAAACGCTTCGAGATTTCTTCAACACCGTTGAGGTGGGCGTGAGTACCCTGCTGTTAGCTACCGGTATGGCTACTCAAACACCCATCCGCCCAGCCCCCGCAGAGGGGATGACCGAGTTCTTCGACGGGATCGCGTGCTTGGATGAGCGCGTGCGCCGCCAGGCGACGCCGGCGCGGCCCGTCGAGGCGGGACGCTACATCGAGGTCCAGGGGCCCGGCGAAGAGCTGCTGATACCGCTGGGAAGCGGCGTGACGCACATCGGTCGCGGACTCGCCGCCGATCTGCGCCTCGACGAGGACTCGGTCTCCAGGCGCCACGCGATCCTCGTCCCCCGCCGCTCGGGCTCGCGCATACTCGACGACCGTTCCTCCAACGGCACGTTCGTCAACGGCCGTCGCGTGACGCAGGCAGATCTGCAGAACGGCGACGTGCTCGTGCTGGGGCGAGTCGTGCTCCGGTACCTCGAGGTCTGAGGGAGGACTACTTCGCCTTCTGGAAGGGTGTGACGGTCGAGCCGTAGCGCTCACGGTCGAGCCGGTGCTTCCAGCGTGCGCCGTAGCGGTTAGCCACCGAGGCTGAACGCGCCGCTGAGGACGATCGGCCCGGGATGGGTCGGGCGACTGCTGGTCTCGCGCGTGAGCAGGATCTTTTTGTAGTCGCCGGCGTTGGTGGGTAGCAGCGCGCCGCCCTGCAGGCGTCCGTTGGAGCTGACCGGAGGACTCTTGCTCAGCGGCACGGCGCTCGTCGGGGAGTTGTAGAGCCAGACGGCGTAGAAGAAGCCCGTCGACGGCGGCAGGTGTTCGGCCGCGATGTAGAAGGCATGCTTGGCGCCTTCGGAGAAAACCTCGACGAGGCCGACGGACTTGCTGTCGGGTTCGGGCGAGACGAGGGCGATCTGCTTGTCGACGGTTGGTTTGATGCCCGCTTTGGAGGTGCTCGAGCTCGTCGCGGTGCCGGACGTCGAGGTGCCCGAGTTGCTCGGAGTCGTGGTGGCCCCGGTGGTGCTCGCGGGAGTTGCGGTGCCGGCCTGGGTGCTCGTCGCCTTGTGGGATCCGCCGCCGTCTGTGATCAGGATCACGACCACGACGACAATCACGACGAGCCCCGCGAGCAGCAATGCGCCACCGCGTCTGGAGCTTGGTGTCGGCTCGCCGCTGTCTCGCGCCGGCCTGGGGGCTGCGCCGTGATGCTCGCCGGGGTCATCCGCGAGGGCGTCGAGCGCCGCGCGGGCACGGTCGCTGACGGTGTCCTGAGGGATGCCGAGCATCGCCGCGATCTCAGCGTGGCTCTTGCCCTGGCGCACGAGCAGCAGCAGCACCGCGCGCTGGTCGGGGGGGAGGTCGTCTAGTCGGCTCATGTGCGGTTGGGGCGGAGGCTATCCCGATCGGCGTGTGCGGACCGACGGGATGGGTGCGTAGGCTATCGTGGCGCCGGGATGGCCACGCCGACCGCCGAGCAGCTCAACGAGTTCATCGTCGGCTTCGACCGTCTGTATGGCCTAAAGCTCGTGGATTTCGCCGATGGAGAGGTCCGCGCCCGAGTGGAGCTCCGCGACGATCTCAAGCAGCCGATGGGCCTGCTTCACGGAGGTGTCTACGCCTCGATCGCCGAGTCGCTCGCATCGCTGGCCACGGCCTTGGGTGTGCTCGAGCGTGGCGAGACCGCGATGGGCCTGTCGAACAGCACCAGCTTCCTGCGCCCGGTCACCGAGGGCGCCGTGCACGCCCATGCCACACGCCTGCATCGAGGCCGCACCACCTGGGTTTGGGATGTCCGCTTCAGCGACGACGCCGGGCGGGTGTGCGCGGTGACGCGGATGACGATCGCCGTGCGTCCCGCGCCTTCAGCTGACCAGACGCGCCCGTCAGCTGACCAGAGTTAGGGCTTGTTCATAATTAACTTCGTGGTTTGATGTTGTAGTTCCATTCGGGATGGAACGTCTCGCGGTGGAGGTTCACGGCGGCCAGCTCGGCGTCGGTGACGCGGAGTTTGGCTGGATATTGGCGGTCGTCGAGGCGA
>DASRKZ010000192.1:0-13446 GCA_035648675.1 Solirubrobacteraceae bacterium | reverse complement strand
GCGCCCCCCACATCGCCAGCCCCGCACACAGAGTGCCTAACCCCTGACCGATGCCCGCGGTGCGGGCGCTCGCGCCGGCGAGCTGTGTCAACTCCGCGTCCGCCGCGAGGGCACGCCCGAGCTGCCCCGCTGTGGCGCCGTTGACGACGAGCTCGGGTGCGCCCTCGATCAGATCGACCACCGATGAGGTCAACTCCCCTCGCGCCGCCGCCTGCCGCGCCTCCGCGCGCGCGGCGAGCGTCCCGGTCAACCAGGGCAAGAGCGTCGCGGCGAGCAGCAGAGCGACCAGCAGGATCGCTCCCGCGGCGGGCAGCATCCACCACTCGAGGGCGACGGTCGCCGCGCCGACGACGAGCGCGATCGCAAACGGGGGCACCACCCGAACCAGCAGATCCTGCAGAGAGTCCACGTCGTGGATCAGTCGCGCCAGCAGATCGCCGCTTCCGAACGCCGGTAGGCCCAGGGGGGCGAGTCGCTCGAGGCGTTCGTAGACGCGGACCCGCAGGTCGGCCAGGACGCGGAAGGCGGCGTCGTGACCGACCACGCGCTCTCCGTAGCGGCACAGTCCGCGCGACAGGGCAAAGAACTGGACGCCGACGATCGCGATCGCCACAGCCGACTCCTGCGGGCGCTGGGCCGAGCGCGAGATCAGCCAGGCCGAGGTGGCGATCAGGCCGATCGCGGCGCCGACGGCGCCGGCGCCGAGCAACGTGGCGAGCGCCAACCGCCCGGCGGCGGGACGGGCGATCGCAAGTGTTCGCAGCAGCGGGGCCTGCGGTCCGTGGTCGTCCGCGAGCGGGTTCACGCGGCGACCTCGATCGGGCTGAGCGAAAGCACCCGGTCGGCCACGGCGATCAGGGCGGGGCGATGTGCGACGAGCACCACGGTGCGTCCCTCGGCGAGGCGCCTGATGGCCCGCACGACGTCTCGCTCGGTCTCACCGTCGAGGTTGGCGGTCGGCTCGTCGAGCAGCAGCAGCGGCGCGTCGCGCAGAAACGCGCGGGCAAGCGCGACCCGCTGTCGCTCTCCGGCGGACAGTCCTGCGCCGCGCTCGCCGAGCACCGTCTCCAGACCTTCCGGCAGGTCCAGCACCGCGTCTGTCAGGCCCGCGGCCGAGATTGCCTCCCAGACCTCCTCGGTCGAGGCGCCCGGGCGCCCGAGGCGCACGTTCTGCGCGATCGACGCTTTGAACAGATGCGGCCGCTGAGGTACCCACGCGAGCCGGGCCCGCCAAGCATCGGGATCGAGCTCCGCCAGCTCGACATCTCCGACGCGGACCGACCCATACTCGGGTGTGACGAGTCCCAGTAGAACGCTCAGCAGCGTCGACTTGCCGCACCCGCTGGGGCCGACGAGCGCCAGCACCTCTCCCTCTCCGACCGTCAGGGAAACGTCTTCGAGCGCCGGCTCGGAGCGGCCGGGGTAGCTGACCCGCAGCCCCTCGACTGTGAGGCCCGCGAGCGCCGGGTCGGGAAAGTCGGTGCGCGTTCCGTGGGGCGCCTCCGGCGCCTCCAACACTTCGAACACCTGCTCCGCGGCGGCCATTCCCTCGGCGCTCGCGTGATAGTTGGCGCCCAGCCGGCGCAGCGGCAGGTAGGCCTCGGGGGCGAGCACCAAGGCGAACAGGGCGGTGCGCAGATCGAGCGCTCCGTTCATCAGCCGCAGGCCGATCGCAACCGCCACGAGCGCCACCGAGATCGTCGCCACGAGCTCGAGGATCAGCGAGGAGAGGAAGGTGATTCGCAGCGTCCCGATCGCCGCCCGGCGGTAGCGTTCGGTGATCTCGCGAATTGCCGCCGCCTGGGCCTTGGCCCGCCCGAAGACCTTCAGGGTGGGCAGGCCGGCGACGACGTCGAGGAAGTGACCGGCGAGTCGCTCCAGCGTGCGGAACTGACTGTCCATCCGTTCCCTCGTCGCCGCGCCCACCAACGCCATGAACAGCGGGATCAATGGAATCGTGAACGCGATGATCGCCGCCGAGATCCAATCGTTCCAGAGGACCACCACGATCACGACGACCGGCACGATCACGGCGAGGAGAAGCTGCGGCAGGTACAGCGAGAAGTAGCCGTCCAGCGCGTCGATCCCGCGAGTGGCGAGGACCGTGAGCTCGCCGGTGCGCTGCTCGCGGGAGTGCTCCAGGCCGAGTACCGCGGTGCGCTCCAGCAACGCCGCCCGCAGCTGCGACTTCGCGCGGGCGGAGGAGCGGCTCGCCGCGAGCTCGGCTACCCACGCCACCGTCGCACGAGCCAAGACGACCAGCAGCAGCACGGTCAGTGGAAAAGTCCGCAGTTGCTCGAGGCTCTTGCCGCCGAGGAACGCGCGCGCGACGACGTCCGCCAGCAGCCATGCCTGCGTGACGATCAGCAGTGCGCTGAGAACACCAAGCGCGACCGAGGCGAGGAGGAACGTGCGGGTCGCACGCGCATACCCAAGCAGTCTCTGATCGAGTGCTCTCACGACCGAATCATGACCAAGTTGTGACCGGCTCGTGACGGGCAGATAAAGGGGCGGGAATGTGGGACACTCTTTTTAGGGTGTGTATATCCATAGTTACACACACCTCCCTTTTTATGTCAACACATCTCCCCTCTTCATCTTTCAGAAGGGGTCAGGAGTCTGCGAGCTCGCCGTCGATCACCTGGTTCTGGGGGTCGCCGAGGCGTGCGCTGATCCAGTCGATCAGAACCTTCACGCGGTGCCCGGGCCCGCCACCGCTGAGGTAGTACATGTGCACCGTCAGGTAGGTGAAGAACGCCAGTCGCCCCGAGAGCTCGAGGCCTCTGATTTCGCACACCGCTTTGCCCCGGCCGACGACGGCCAGCGCACCCTTGTCCAAGTACTTGAACGGCGCCGTCGCCCCCGCCGAGCCGGCCCGGATCGCCTTGGCCACGTGGCGCGCCTGCTGGATCGAGACGGTCGCCAGCCCCGGCAGCGGCCGATCGCCGGGACCCGGAACCTGGGTAGCGTCGCCGATCGCCGAGATCTCGGGATGGCCGGGCACCGTCAGGTCTGCTTCGATCTGCACGCGCCCCGCCCGGTCGGTCTTCGCCCCTGTCGCCTCGGCGAGCGTCGCGGCAAAGCCGACGGCCTGGACACCCGCGGCCCAGACGACGGTCCGCGCGTCGATCCGCTCCTCCGACGTATCGGCCCCTCCCTCCGGTGCCGCCGCTCCCGCCTGCGCACCCGCAACCTGAAACGTCACCCCCTGGGCGTCGATCGAGATCACGCGGGCGCCCTCGCGAACCGTTACCCCGAGCGCGGCCAGGTACCCGGCGACCTTCCTGGAGAGCTTCTCGCTGAAGGCCGCGGTCACACGCTCGCCGGCGTCGAGCAGGATCACCCGCGCATTGGCCGGTTGGACGCGGGCGAAGTAGCCCTTCATCGTGTGCCTGGCGATGACCGCGAGCTCCCCGGCGAGCTCGACCCCGGTGGGACCGCCGCCGATCACGACGAACGTCAGCCACTGCTCGCGCTCGGTGGGGTCCTCGGCCCGCTCGGCCTCCTCGTAGGCTCCGTAGAGCCGATTGCGCAGCTCGACCGCGTCATTCAGCGTCTTCAGGCTGCAGGAGACATCGCGCCACTCGTCGTTACCGAAGTAGGAGGTCTCCGCGCCGCAGGCCACGATCAGGCTGTCGTAGTCGAGCCGCTCACCGCGGTCCAGCACGACCTGACGGCGCTCGGCGTCCAGGCCCGTGGCCTTCGCCATCAGGACGGTCGTGTTCGAGCTGTGCTTCACCGCCGCCCGGATCGGGGAGGCGCACTCGCCGGTGGAGAGGCCGCCACATGCCAGCTGGTAGAGCAGCGGCTGGAACAGATGGTGGCTCCTCAGGTCCACCAACGTCACCTCCACATCGGCGCCCTTCAGCTCGCGCGCGGCCGTCAGGCCGCCGAAGCCGCCGCCGACGATCACCACTTTGCGCCGGCGTCCGGCCGGCGTCTCAGCCTGCATTGGTGCCCAGGCGCTCCAGCAGATGGTCGCCGACGCGCACCGCGTTGGCCATCGCCGTGAGCGCGGGATTGACCGCCGCGATGCTCGGGAAGAAGCTCGTGTCGACCACGTACAGGTTGTCCACCTCATGCGCCCGGCAGTCGGTGTCGAGCGCCGAGGACGCGGGGTCAGAGCCGAAGCGGCAGGTGCCCGCCTGGTGCGCCACGCCCGCGACCGGGATCTTGTTCTCGAGGTAGGCCCAGCGCGGGATCAGGTGGTGCTCGTGCATACCCAGTTGACCGAGCAGCGAGCTCGCCGGCGGAAGTAGTAGTCGTTGACGCCGAGGGTCTTCTGGAAGACCGTACGGTTGGGCTCCTTGGAGAGCGCGAGCACCGCCTGGCTGTCGTGGAACATGTAGTTGCGCCCGACCTGGTCGGAGCCGTTGGCGAGACCGTTGGGGTGCTTGTCGTTGGCCGAGGCGAGCAGCAGCTTGGCGGTGTTCGCCGCGCCGGCGGACACGACGACGATCTCGGCGGAGTACGTCTCCCGCGCGCCATCGCGCTCGACCACGACCTCGGCGACCGCGGTCCCGGCGGAGTTGGTGGCAAGCGCTACCGCCGTGGCGTTTGTCAGCAGCGTGACGTTCTCGTGCTCGAGCGCCGGCCGCACACCCAGCACCTCGGCGTCGGACTTGGCGTGCACGAGGCAGGGGAAGCCGTCGCAGGTCGAGCAGCGCACGCAGTTGCTGTAGGGCATGTTCGCCTCGTTCAGCATCACGCCACAGGGCGCATGGAACGGGTGCAGTCCCGCGGAGGCGAAGTCGTCGGAGAGCTGCTGAATCCGCGGCTCGTGCGAGACCACGGGGAAGGGGTAGGGCGCGCTCGCCGGCGGTTCGGTCGGATCCTCGCCGCGCGCGCCGTGCACCTGGTAAAGCTCCTCGGCCTTGCAGTAGTAGGGCTCCATCTCCTCGTAGGAGATCGGCCACGCGGGGGAGATTCCGCCCTGGTGCTGGAGCTCGCCGAAGTCCTCTTTGCGCATCCGGTAGAGCGCCGCGCCGTACAGCTTCGTCGCGCCGCCGACGTAGTAGTGCACCTGTGGCTGGAAGGGCTTGCCGTCGGCGTCATACCAGGTGTCGGGCGAGACGTAGCGGTCCTCGACGAACACATCGCCGGCTGACCAGTTCTGCGGCTCGCGCGGCAGCCACCCGCCGCGCTCCAGCACGAGGATCTTCTTGCCCGAGGGCGCGAGGTGCCGCGCGAGCGTGCCGCCGCCCGCGCCGCTGCCGATGATGATCACGTCGTAGTCGCTCATCGGGCGCTCTCCGCGTTCTGCTCGCTGGAGCTCATTGGTGACTCTCCGCGTTCTGCCCGTAGGAGGTCATGAAAGGTCTCCAATCGGCTCTCGGCATCATCAGGAGAGCTCCTGGATCCGCTCGGCGAGGATGATCCGCCCCGCGGCCTCGATCAGCGCGAGGTGGGAGAAGGCCTGGGGGAAGTTCCCCAGATGCCGGCCGGTGCTCGTGTCGAACTCCTCGGCGTACAGGCCGAGCGGCGAGGCGACGCTGAGGAGCTTTTCCATCAGGTCGCGGGCGCGCTGCTCCTCGCCGACCACGGCCAGGCCGGAGACCAGCCAGAAGGAGCAGATCAGGAAGCTGCCCTCCTTGCCGGAGAGGCCGTCGTCGGTCTCTCCCGTGCGGTAGCGCAGGACAAAGCCGTCCTCGGTCAACTCGTCGGCGATCGCGAGCACGCTCGCCCGCAGGCGCTCGTCGGTGGCGGGCAGGAAGCCGAACAGCGCCGCCAGCAGGTTGGAGGCGTCCAGCGCGTCGGTCTCGTAGTGCTGGCGGAGGACTCCCGCGTCGGTGAGCCCATGGGCGAGGATATCCGCCTTGATCTCCTCGGCGGTCGCGTGCCACGTGGCCTGCAGCTTGGCGTCGCCGCGGATCTCCGCGAGCTTGCTCGCGCGGTCCATCGCCACCCAGCACATCAGCTTCGAGGAGACGTAGTGCTGCGGTGCGCCGCGGGCCTCCCAGATGCCCTGGTCGGGCTCGCGCCAGACGGCGGTCGCGCACTCGGCCTGCGCCTGTACGAGCGGCCACAGCCGCCGGGGCAGCCGTTCACTGCGCTGGGTATGCAGCAGGATCGAGGCCAGCGCCGCGCCGAACACATCGTTCTGGCGCTGGTCGAAGGCGCCGTTGCCGACGCGTACCGGGCTCGCGCCGGCGTAGCCGGAGAGGTCATCGCGCGTGGACTCGGTCAGATCGCGGCGCCCGTCGATCCCGTACATGATCTGCAGGGCACCGTCCTCGTTGGTCTGCAGGTCGGCGACGAACTGCATGAACTCCTCGGCCTCCCAGTCGAGGTTGAGGTAGTGCAGCGCCTGCAGCGTGAATGTCGAATCCCGCAGCCAGGTGTAGCGGTAGTCCCAGTTGCGCTCCCCGCCGGGGGTCTCGGGCAGCGAGGTCGTCAGCGCCGCGACCGTGGCGCCGGTCGGCATGTAGGTGAGGCCCTTGATCGCGAGCGCCGAGCGTTGGATCGGATCGCGCCAGCGGTGATCGGGTATCCGTGCGCTGCTCAGCCAGCTGCGCCAGAAGTGGGCGGTGGTCGCCAGGCGCTCGTTGGCCTCGTCGAGACTCTGGGGCGAGGCGAGCTCCTCGGCCCAGGAGAGCGAGCAGAAGATCTGCTCTCCCTGTTTGAGCTGATGCCTGGCCCTTACCCGATCGCCCTCGGTGCCGACCGCCATGTCCGTCTGCAGCCTGATCGTCACATCCGCGCCGCTCGCGTCGGCGGTGTGTCCGGCGTCGCTCACCGTCCACTCCGCCGGGACGCGTCCGTAGTCGAAGGCCGGCTCGCAGGTCAGCTCCATCTCGACCTCTCCCTCCAGGCACATCGCCACGCGCACGAGCAGGTGCTCGGCGTCTTCGTCGGTCGGCGGCCGGGTGTGCGGCGTGACCTTGTCCTCGCCGCGGCGGGGGCCGAGGATCAGCGCGTCGCGCACGATCACCCACCCGCTCGAGGTCTTCCACGTCGTCAACAGGATGTTCGTCCCGGGCTCGTAGATACGCGCCGTCGGGACGTTGATCCCGAACGGCCCGAAGCGGAAGTCGCCCGCCTGGCGGTCGAGCAGCGTGCCGAACACACTCGGAGCGTCGAAGCGCGGGACGCAGAGCCAGTTGACGCTCCCGTCCGGGGCCATCAACAGGCCCGTGTGACAGTCGGACAGGAATGCGTAGTCGGCGATCGGCGGGAACGGCGAGGGCATCGCCGCGCTCTGCAACATCGCTTCATCACGCACGTCGCCCGCTCCGGCGCCGCCCGTCCCGGCGTCGCCCGCTCCGGCGTCGCCCGCTCCGGCGTCGCCCGCCCCGGCTTTGCCTGCTTTTGTCTCGTTTGGGTTGTCCTCGTTTGCCTTTGCGGGGCTCATGACTGCACCCACGGACCGCGCCACTTGCCGAATCCCCGCACCAGACCGTCGCCCTCCGGGGGACCCCATGAGCCCGGGGCATAGGGGTGGACCGGCGGCGGCTGCTCGAGCAGCGGTTGGAAGATCCGCCAGGTCTCTTCGACGGCGTCCTGACGGGTGAAGCGGGTGCTGTCGCCGTGCATCGCGTCGAGCAGCAGGACCTCGTACGGCGTCGGCGCCTCGCCGCCCTGATCGGCGAACTCGACGTCGAGCGTGACCGCCTCGGGCCCGGGGGCGTCGGCGCGGTGGGCGTCGAGGACCACGCGCGTGCCGGTCGTGGGATCGAGCTTGACGACGAACTGGTTCGGCTCGGGTCGACGGTGGTCCCCGTGCTCCATGAAGCCCAGCCGCGGCGGCTCGCGGAACACCGCGCGCAACTCGGTCTGTGTGGCCGGGAGCTTCTTGCCGGTGCGTATGAACCAGGGCACGCCCGCCCAGCGCCAGTTGTCGATGTCCAGCCGCATCGCCGCGTAGGTCTCGGTGGTCGATTCCGGGGCGACGCCGTCGATCTCGAGGTAGCCGTCGTATTGACCGCGCACGTAGTGCTTCGGATCGGCGGGCCCCATCGAGCGGAACAGCGAGAACTTGGCGTCCTTCAGCGTTTCGGCGTCAGCGCCGGCCGGCGCCTCCATCGCGGCGAGCGCGACCACCTGCATGATGTGGTTGACGACGACGTCGCGCAGCGCGCCGACGGGGTCGTAGAAGTGCCCGCGATCCTCCACGCCGAAGTCCTCGGCCATCGTGATCTCGACGCACGCGATGTGGTTGCGGTTCCAGATCGGCTCGATCATCGTGTTGGCGAACCGCAGATATAAGAGCTCGTCGGTGCCCATCTTGCCGAGGAAGTGGTCGATCCGGTAGAGCTGTGACTCATCGATGTACTCGTGGATTTCTGCCGCGAGCGCGCGCGCGGACTCAAGGTCGTGGCCGAACGGCTTCTCGACGACCACGCGCGCCGTCTTCGTCAAGCCCGCATCCTTGAGCTGCTTGATCACCGCCCCGAACAGGAAGGGGGGAATCTCCAAGTAGAAGACCGGGCTGCTTGCGTCGCCGACCGCCGCCTTCAGGCGCTCGTAGGTGGCCGCGTTGGTGAAATCGCCGCTCACGTAGGTGAGTCGTGCGGCGAAGCGCTCGAAGACCTCGGGGTCGAGGGACTCACCGGTCCCCACGATGCACTGCTTCGCGTGCTCGCGCAGGTGATCGAGCGTCCAATCGTCGCCCGCGACCCCGACGATCGGGCAGGTCAGCAGGCCGCGCTTCTCCAGCCGGTAGAGCGAGTGGAAGGTCATCACCTTCGCGAGGTCGCCGGTGATTCCAAAGACGACCAGCACGTCGGCGGTCTGGGCCCCGCCGGGATCGTGTCCGCCAGCCGTGGTTGGCAGATGAGCGGGGGCGGCTGAGCTCATGCGGTCCGGTCCTTCCGGTGGGGGCAGTGGCAGGGGTCAAGCTCGACCCTATCCCAAGAGCGGACCCGATGATTTTACACGGCGAGCACAGGCATCAGCCGGACTGGCTTGCAATATGACCCCTAAGATCCGGCACGTGGCAAGTCAACAGGTAGTTGCTCCCGCGCGCGGCGTGCGAGCGCATATTCATCCGAAACGGATCCTGATCGGCGCGCTGGTCATCGTCCTGATCGGCGCTGCCGCAACTCTGTTCGGCTGGGATATCAGCGGCTGGTTCAAACACCTCTGGCACGCGGTCACTGCCATCTCTCTCGGCTACCTGCTCGCGGGGATCGTGCTGATAACAGTGCAGACGACCACGACGGCATACGCCTGGTACTCGATCCTGCGCTACGGCTATCCCGACTCGGGGGTCAGCTGGGTGCAGGTGCTCGCCTGCTACGCCGCCGCGGTGGCGCTCAACTTCGTCCTGCCCGCGAACCTCGGCACGCTGGCGATGCTGTTGATGTTCACGACGATCATCCTCGCGGCGAACTTCGCGGGCGTGCTGGCCGGCTACGTCGTCCAGAAACTCTTCTACACGGTCATCGGCACCGCCGGCTACGTCTACCTGTTCCTGACGGTAGGAGGCTCGTTCGACCTGCAGCTCGGATTCGTGTCGGCCCATCCGTGGGCCACGGCGATCTTGTTCGTGGCGGGCGGTGCGCTGATCTTCCTGGTCGGGCGGGTACTCAAGCCGCGGATCGTGGAGTGGTGGGAGCAGGCGAGAGAGGGGGGCCAGATACTCCTGCACCCCAGGCACTACCTCGCGGGCGTGCTGCTGCCTGAGGCGATCAGCTACGTGGCGATGCTGGGCATCATCGCGGTATTCCTGGCCGCCTACAACATTCCCGTCAGCTTCCACACACTCATGCGCGTCGTGGGGGGGAACTCGCTCGCCAACATGACCTCGGTGACCCCCGGCGGCGCCGGCGTGGTGCAGGGATTCAACGTCCTCTCGCTCAAGGGCATCACCAGTACGGCCAACGCGACCGCCTACTCCGTCGCGCAGCAGCTCGTGACCACTGCCTGGAGCATCCTGTTCGCGATCGCGCTGATCGTGCGAGCCTTCGGTTGGTCGGACGGCAAGACGCTCGTCAAGCAGTCCTACGGCGAGGCGCGTGAGAAGACCTCGGAGCAATCCGCCGCGCGCAAGGCCAAGCGGCGTGCCAAGCACCACCGCGAGCGCGCAGGGTAGCTATCAGACCAGGTCAACCAGGTCTGATACGATGCCGGGTATGTCGGAGACCGTCACGGTTACGGAGGCAAAAACACAGCTCTCGAGTCTGATCGCGCGCGCCACGGATGGCGAGGAGATCGTGATTCGTCGGGGACAACGTCCCGTGGCGAAGCTGATCCGCTACGACGATCCTCCCGTCCGTCGTCAGCTGGGCGATCTCAAGGGGAAGATCTGGATTAGGGACGACTTCGACGAGCCGGATGAGGAAATCGAACGACTGTTTGGCACATGGATTGACCCCGCTACTGATTGATTCTCATGCGTTGCTGTGGAGCGTCGGCGATGACCACCTTCTGTCGCCTGCCGTGCATGAGGTGTTGAGCGCCGGAGTCGTGCCTGCTTATGTCAGCGCGGCGAGCATCTGGGAGATCGCGATCAAGCAAGCCTCCGGCAAGCTCAATGCTCCCGAGAACCTTCTGGACAAGGTCGCAGCGGCGAGGTTCATCGAACTGAAGATCACCTTCGAGCACGCGATCATCGCCGGCGCGCTGCCCCCACACCATGGCGACCCGTTTGACCGGATGATCGTCGCTCAAGCCCAGAGCGAGAATCTCACCCTGGTGACCAACGACGAGCGGATCGCGGCCTACGATGTGCCGGTGCTCTGGTGAGGGGCGGGCCAATCCGGCGCAGCGATGAGTTCTACTTCCAAAAGAGAGGAGCTGGTCATGTTTGCGGATACCAAGGCATTCAGCGGTTTCGCCGTTGACGATTTGCCGAAGGCCCAGGAGTTCTACGGGGAGACGCTCGGCATCAGGACCTCCGAGGAGCACGGCCTGATGACGCTGCATATCGCCGATGACCGGCCGACGCTCGTCTACCCCAAGCCGGGTCACACCCCGGCGAACTACACCGTCCTGAACTTCCCCGTGGACGACATCGACAGCGCGGTCGAGGAGCTCTCCACGCGTGGCGTGGAGATGGAGCGCTACGAGGACTTCGAGCAGGACGACAAAGGCATCTTCCGCGGCGGCGGCCCCTACATCGCCTGGTTCAAGGATCCGGCCGGCAACGTGCTGTCGGTGCTTCAGGAGAAATAGGTCTTATACGTCGATCGTGCCACCGACCTCTTCGCTGTCCCAATACACGCCAAGGCTCATGCCTCACCGTGCCCCCGCACGTCCAGACGTAGCCCCAGCGCCGCGAGGATGCGCGTCACCACGTCCAGTCGTACCGTCTGCTCACCGTGCTCGACGCGATGCACGGAGCGCACCGCGACGATGCCTACGACGATATCCATGATGCGTGATCGCCCATAATTCTCTGACGCGGCGCAGCACGTCCGGGTCCAACCCCGACTACCGCTGACGGGCAGACCGCGGCGGGGTCTTACGGCCTTATTCATCATGAGCTCGCAGACATGAGTTAGGGTGCGCCGATGAAACTAATCGGAGCAGGCATGCCGCGGACCGGCACCCTCACACAGAAGATGGCGCTGGAAATGCTCGGGCTCGGCCCGACCTACCACATGGTCGACGTCCTGGCCGACCTCGATCAGGCGGGACTCTGGGAGCGCGCACTCGACAGAGATGCGCCCTGGGCGGAGATCTTCGACGGCTTTCACTCGACGGTCGACTGGCCGGGAGGCTACTTCTACCGTGAGTTGATGGATTTCTACCCGGATGCCAAGGTCCTGTTGAGCGTCCGCGAGGACGAGGCGTGGGAGCAGAGCATGCGCGAGACCGTGTGGGCGGTCCGCAACGGCGAGTCCTTGATTCGGCTGCTGTCGAGCGCCCAGGGTCACATCAACCCGCAGTGGCAAGGGTTTCTGGACATGATCGACGGGCTGTTGTGGCAGGGCAAGGGGACTTTCGCCGCCGGGCACGCGGAGCCCCGGCAGCTGATCGACACCATGAATCGCCACGTCGAAAAGGTAAAGAGCACGGTCCCGCCCGAGCGGCTGCTCGTCTGGAGCGTGAAGGAAGGGTGGGGCCCGCTCTGCGAGTTCCTGGAGCTTCCCGTCCCCGAGGAGCCGTTCCCCCATATCAACGATCGCACGGAGTTCCTCAACCGGATCATCGACGGATCGCTGGGCGCCCTCACGGAGTGGCGCGCGCGTGAGGCATCGGTGGAGCCCTCCTTCGCCGTCGGCAGTTGACAGCTCGCCGAGTGGCGCTGGGTCGCTGATGCCCCGCCGGCGGATTACTGCGCGCGAGCTCTCAGCGACGTCGCGCGCCGGGCTCGAGGTCTGGGTTCTGCCAGCCCGCGTCGGCCGGGCTCACGTTCGTGCCCGGGGGGACGATCTCGTCGATGCGGTCGAGCACGTCCTTTGAGAGCTCGACCTCGACCGCCCCGAGTTGGGACTCCAGTTGCTCCATCGTGCGCGGCCCGATGATCGCCGCGGTAACCGCCGGGTGTCGGATCACGAAGGCGAGAGCGAGGTGGATCAGCGAGATGCCGGCCTGCCCGGCGAGCTGCGCCAAGGCCTCGACAGCGTCGAGCTTGCGCTGATTTTCGGGGAGCGAGAGGTCATAGCGGGCGGGTATGCGCTGTGCGCGAGTCGACGACGGCGCCTCCCGGCCCTTGCGCCAGGCGCCCGATAGCCAGCCGCCGGCGAGCGGGCTCCAGGGAATGACGCCCATCCCATGGCGGCGAGTCGTCGGCAGCAGGTCGCCCTCGACGCCCCGCACCAGCATCGAGTAGGGCGGCTGCTCGCACACGAAGCGCTCGAGCTTGCGCTCGCGGGCCGCCGCCTGCGCCTCGACGACCCGTGAGGGCGGAAAGGTCGAGGAGCCCACGTAACGGACCTTGCCCTGATGGACGAGATCCGACAGGGCTCCGAGGGTCTCCTCCACGTCGGTGCCGGACTCGGGACGATGCACCTGGTAGAGGTCGATCCAGTCGGTTTTCAGACGGCTGAGCGAGCGCTCCACCTCCTGGAAGATCCAGCGTCGCGAGTTGCCGCGCTGGTTTGGGTCGTCGCCCATCGAGCCGTGAAACTTGGTCGCGAGCACGACCTGATCGCGCCGTCCCGCCAGCGCCTTGCCGACGATCTCCTCCGACTCTCCCGATGAGTAGACATCGGCGGTGTCGATGAAGTTGATGCCGGCGTCGAGCGCCGCGTGAATGATCCGGATGGAGTCCTCGTGGTCGGGGTTCCCCCAAGCGCCGAACATCATCGCGCCGAGGCATAGAGGAGTGACCTCGACTCCGGTACGACCGAGTTGACGGTGATCCATCGTTTCTCCCTACCCTCGATTGCTCATTACGTATTCACGTTTTAACCCGGCTTAGGGCTTGTTCATAATTAACTTCGTGGTTTGATGTTGTAGTTCCATTCGGGATGGAACGTCTCGCGGTGGAGGTTCACGGCGGCCAGCTCGGCGTCGGTGACGCGGAGTTTGGCTGGATATTGGCGGTCGTCGAGGCGA
>DASRKZ010000191.1:0-6162 GCA_035648675.1 Solirubrobacteraceae bacterium | reverse complement strand
TTGGAGGACTCAGAGGCCTTCACGGGTTTCGGCGGCGGCGGGCCGATCCGCTTGCGGATGAAGTACTGCTGGACGATCGTCCAGCAGTTCGTGGTGATCCAGTACACCAGCAACCCCGCCGGATACCTGAACAGGAACGCGACGATCACCAGCGGCAACGCCAGCATCAGGCGGCGCTGGTTGGGGTCGGCCGAGGCGGTCGCCATCAAAGTCGAGATGATCTGCGAGGCGATGTAGAGGCCGATCAACAAGACCAGCGTCACGCCGGTCGCCTTCGCGGTGATGTCGGGGATGAACAGGAACTTGGCCGAACCCGGATAGACGACGTTGCAGCCGGTTTCCGCCAAGCCCTTTGCCGGGATATGCAGGTGCGGCCCGTAAGGAACGACATGGAAATATCGCTTCATCTGCGGCCCGCAGATGTTGAGCTTCAGATCGGTCCGCAGCATGTAGAAGAGCGAGATGAACACCGGCAGTTGCAGGGCAAACGGTAGACAGGAGGCGAGCGGGTTGATCTTGTTCGCCTGGTAGAATTTCATGATCTCCTGCTGCTGGCGCTGCTTGTCCTCCTTGTACTTCTCTTTCAGCGCGTTGATCTCCGGCGCCAGCCGCTGCATCTCCTGCATCGACTTCAGCTGCTTGTAGGTCACCGGCACGAGGATCGCGCGGACCAGCACCGTCAGCCCCACGATCGCCAGACCCCAGCTGCCACCCACGAGGTGCGCGTGGATGAACACCAGGATTTCTTCGAAGACGGTGATCAGGGGCGAGAACGCCTGCTGGATGATGTTCGCGAAGATGGGCATGCGCTGTGTGGCCTAACTCTCTCGGGGGCCGACCCTGAACACCCGCTGGTCCTCCACCGGATCGTACCCGCCATGGCTCCACGGGTTGCACCTGAGCAACCGCCACGCGCCGAGCACCAAGCCCCTAAGTATGCCGTACTCCCTGATCGCGTCGACCGTGTAGCGCGAGCACGTCGGCTCGTACTTACAACGTCTCGGCAGCGCCGGTGAAAGCACCCGCTGATAGACGACGATCGGCGCTAGTACCACTGCGCGGGCGATTCGCGCGGGCGCCCCCGGACGTGTCGGTCCCCGCTCGCCCGATGTGACGCCGCTCACGATCGCTCCCCCTCGGCCGCTCCCGCGCCGGGGCGCAAGCCCGCGCGGGCGATCAGCTCGCCGAGCGACGCATCGATCCCCGCCAGGCCCTCGCGCTCGGCGAGCTCACGAGCCTGAGGACGAGCCACGACGACGATGTCCTGCCCGGCGATCAACTCGCCCTCGGCTGACGCAAACGCCTCGCGCAGCAGCCGCTTCACGCGGTTTCGCTCGGCGGCGCCGCCGACCTTCCGCGAAACCGACAGCCCCAAGCGCGGGCGCTCGGTGGTGGCGCTGGGAAAGGTGTAGAGCACCAGGTGACGATTGGCCGTCGAACGCCCCTGCCGGTACACACGCTCGAACTCGGCGCTCCGCGACAGTCGGCCGCGGCTGGAGGATCGCGGCTTCATCGCGCGTCCGCCGTCAAGTGGAGAGGCGCTTGCGTCCCTTGTCGCGACGGCGCTTCAACGTAAGCCGTCCCGCGCGCGTGAGCATGCGGCCGCGAAACCCGTGGGCACGGGCCCGCTTGCGCTTCTTGGGCTGGTAGGTGCGCTTCATAGTCTTAGTTCTCCGCTCTCCGCCGCGTTCCTCTACAACAACGCGGCGGGCCGACGGCGGTCAAGTATAGAACCGTCGGACCGTCGCCGAATTTCACGTCACACATCGCCGAATTTTCTCGCCAATTGCGGGCAGCCGCGGGAGGCGCGCGCGAGCGGGGGGTATAGTCGCCGGACCGGGCTCCTCGGGGCCCTCCTTGGATATTTGCCATCATTTTCTCCCTGGGAGGAGCGGGTTGACGCTGCCGTGAGCGACGAGCTGGAGCACATATGGTCACGAGTGCGGGCCGAGCTCGTGATGGCCGTCGACGAGCCGACGTACCGCATCTGGCTGCACGCGCTACGCGCGCGGGAGCTCCAGGGAGATCGCCTGCTGGTCGATGCTCCGCCGCAGGCATGTGGATGGATCCGAGCGCGCTTCGGCGGGGTCCTGCAGGCCTGCGCGGCCGCCGTCATCGGCCCGGAGGTCGTGCTCGAGCTCGTCAGTAGCCAAGACCCCGGCGACCTCGACGCGGACCGCCAGGCGAAGCGCCAGGAGTCCGGTGGCGGCCTGCGCTCCGGGCTGCTCGGCAACCCGAAGCTCAACTTCGACCAGTTCGTTATCGGCGACAGCAACCGCCTCGCCCACGCCGCGGCGCTGACCGTCGCCGAGATGCCCGCGCAGGCATACAACCCGCTGTTCATCTGCGGTCCCCCGGGTGTCGGCAAGACCCATCTGATGAGCTCCATCGCGAGCCTGCTCCTCTCCCACAATCCGGCGCTCACCGTGCGCTGCACCACCGGTGAGGCCTTCACCAACGAGTTCCTGCTCGCGCTCTCCGACGGGCGCACCGACGGCTTCAAGACGAGCTTCCGTGAGGTCGACGTCCTGCTGATGGACGACGTCCAGTTCCTCGAGCGCAAGACCAAGACCGAGGAGGAGTTCTTCCACACCTTCAACGCCCTCTACGACGGCGGCCGGCAGATCGTGCTCACCTCAGACCGCCCCCCCCAGGACCTCCAAGCCCTCGAGGACCGGCTGCGCGAGCGCTTCGAGGCCGGCCTCGTCGCCGACATCAAACCGCCGGAGCTGGCCACCCGCCTGGCGATCCTCCGCAAGCGCGCGCACCACGATCGGATCGAGCTCGCCGAGCCGCTCGCCCTCCAGGCGATCGCCGAGCGCGTGACCCTCAACGTCCGTGCACTAGAGGGCGCCCTGATCCGCGTCGTCGCCTTCAGCTCGCTGACCGGTCGCCCCTTGACCGTCGAGCTCGCGCGGGAGGTGCTCGACGGTCTCTACCCCCCAACCGCCCAGTCCGAGCGGCAGGGACCGCGATCGGTCGCCGAGATCCAAGCCGCCGCCTGTGAGCACTTCGGCCTCTCCCCCGAGGAGCTCCTCTCCTCATCCCGCACCCCCCGTATCGCCTGGCCACGGCAGGTCGCGATGTACCTCGCGCGGGAGCTCACCGGCGAGTCGCTCCCCGCGATCGGTCGCCACTTCGGCGGACGCGACCACACCACGATCCTCCACGCCTGGCGGCGCACCACCGCCCGGATCGCCTCCGACGAGGCCTCGCGCGAGACTGTGGAGAAGTTGTGTGGCCGACTCGACTCCAAGCCCCACCAACCACAAACCCCCCACCTCGACCGGTCTTCCTGAGAGACTCCCCGAAGCTGTCCACAGCCAGTTCACCGCTCCGCTCAGCGATTCTTCAGTGTGAGCGCCAAGTACACAACTTCACAGCCCCTACTACCTCCTATCTTTCCCCGAAGGTGTCTTTGTCCTTATGAAGCTCTCCCTCTCAACAGCCGAGTTCCTCGCCCAGCTACAGACCGTCACTCGCGTCGCCTCCACGCGCAGCGCCGTCCAGGCGCTCTCCGGCGTGATGATCTCCGCTCAAGAGGGCTCCTCCCCGGAGCTTCTCGCCACCGACATGGAGATCGGGCTGCGGGTTCCCCTCGACGCCGAGATGGCCAGCCCCGGGGCTGCCGTGCTCCCCGCCCGCCTGCTCCTCGACGTCGCCCGCTCACTGCCCTCCGACCACCTGACGCTCGAGCTCCGCGCCGCCGAGCAAGACGTCGAGTTGATCTCCGGACCAGCCACCTTCCACCTGCGCACGCTCCGTGCCGAGGACTTCCCGACACTCCCCTCGCCCTCCCCCGACACCCGGGTGGCGCTACCGGCCGAGGCCTTCGTCCAGACGATCTCGCGGGTGGCGCGCTCCGCCTCCCGCGACGAGACTCGCCCCGTTCTCACGGGCATTCTGATGTCGGCCTCCGGCCAGGAGCTGCGGATGGTCGCCACCGACTCCTATCGTCTCAGCGTCAAGCAGACCGCGCTCGAGGCACCGCTCGACGGCAGCCTCGAGGCGAACGTCCCGGCTCGCGCCCTCCAAGAGCTCGCGCGGATCGCGCAGCAGGGCGAGAACCAGTCGCTCGCCGTCAGTGTCGGGCAGAACCAGGTCGTCTTCGAGCTCGGCGAGATCGTTCTCTCCTCGCGCCTGATCGACGGTCAATTCCCCAACTATCGCCAGCTGCTCCCGGAGTCCGTCGAGCACGAACTGCGCCTCTCGAGCGCCGAGGTCACCGGTGTGGCGCGGCGGATCAGCCTGCTCGCTCAGAAGAACGCGCCGCTACGCCTCAGCTTCCGCGAGGGCGAGCTGACGATCTCCGCCCAGACCCCCGACGTCGGCGAGGCCTCCGAGACGATTCCCGTGCCGTTCCACGGCGAGGCCTTCGAGATCGGCTTCAACCCCGAGTTCCTCCGCGACGGACTCGAGAGCGTCGAGTCCGACGAGCTCGTCCTGAAGCTGATCAGCCCGCTTCGCCCCGGTCTGATCGAGTCACCCGACTCCGGTGATTTCGTCTACCTGATCATGCCGATACGACTAAACGCGTGAGGGGGGACAGTGCGTGTAGTCAGCGTGCAGCTGCGCGACTTCCGCACCTACGCTCGCGCTGAGGCGCATCTCGGCGAGGGTCTCACGGTCGTTCACGGCCCCAACGGCGTCGGCAAGTCGAACCTGCTCGAGGCGCTCTATTTCGGTTGCACCGGCCGCTCTCCGCGGACCCGCAACGAGCGCGAGCTGGTGCGCTTCGGCGCCTCGGCCACCCGCGTCGTCGTGCAACTGGCCGACGGCCCTCGCGCGCACGAGCTCGGCGTCGGCTTCGAACCGGGCCAACCCAAGCGCATGAGCTCCGACGGGGCGCCCGTCGAGCGGCTGCTCGACGTCGAGACTCGCCCACTGCTAAGCGTCTTCCTTCCCGACCGGCTCGAGCTGCTCAAGGGCGCCCCCGCCGTGCGTCGTGCCCACCTCGACCAGTTCGTCGTGGCCCTCTGGCCGGCGCGCGCGGCCGACAGGCGCGTCTACTCGCGGGTCCTCTCCCAGCGCAACGCGTTGATCGGCGGGATTCGCGCCGGGCGCGCCTCCCGCGAGACGATCTCCACCTGGGACCGGCAGCTGGCACGCCACGCACTGATCCTCCGCGAACAGCGCTCCGCGGCGGTCGCGCTGCTCGCCGAGCCGTTTGTGGAGCGTGCCGCGCAACTCGGTCTCACCGGTGCGGCGAGCCTCGACTACCGGCCGCGCTCGCGCGCTCTCGACGAGGACGAGTTCGTTGCCGAGTTACAGGCGCGCCTCCCGGGCGACCTCGAACGCGGCTTCTCCACCCACGGACCGCACCGCGACGAGCTCGCGCTGCTGCGCGACGGACGCGAGCTGCGCCTCTACGGCTCCCAGGGAGAGCAGCGCCTCGCCCTCCTCGCGCTGTTGCTCGCCGAGCGCCTGGTGCTCGCCCGCGAACGCCGCCGCACGCCATTGATGCTCCTCGACGATGTGATGAGCGAGCTCGACGCCGAGCGCCGCGAGCTGCTCGCCCGTGAGCTCTCCCAGGGCGGGCAGAGCGTGATCGCCACCACCGACCTCGCCCACGTTCCCGGCGCCTGTGGCGCGGACGTCACGCGGCTGCGCGTCTCCCCGGGCACGATCCTCCAGGAGGCACTGGCGGCGTGAGGCGCGCTCCCCGACCCCTCTCGACGGCGCTCGGAGCACTCACAGCCACCCTCGCGCCGGCGACCACTCTTGCCCGCGTGCAGGAGATCTGGGAGCACACGACCGGCCCGGCGATCGCCTCCGCGGCCAAGCCCACGGCCGAGCGCAACGGGGTCCTCACCGTGACCTGCGACGCCGCGGTGTGGGCTCAGGAGCTCGACCTGATGGCCGCCGAGCTCCTCCCGCGCCTCAACGCGGCGCTCGGCGAGGAGGCGCTCCGAGAGCTACGCTGCCGGACGGGCTGAGCAGGCGCCGAAGGCTCTCGGGGGCCGGGTCCCGGCGGGGGCTCGGCCAATTAATCGACGGGGTCCCGATCGAGCCATCGATTTATGTAGCCGTTCAGTCGTCCTGGTTTTGGGGGTCAGAGGAGGGCGGGGAGCGCGCCGCCGGTTTGGTGGGTGGCGTGCAGGTCGCGCAGGTAGGCGAGGAGGGAGCGGTGTTGTAGGCGGCAGGTGACGGAGGCGGAGAGTG
>DASRKZ010000190.1:0-16121 GCA_035648675.1 Solirubrobacteraceae bacterium | reverse complement strand
CGCTCCGCCCGACCCGACCGAACCCCCAGCTACCCTCCCCTTACTTCTATCCACCAGCCCTCACACGCGGTGGACCAAAAAACGGGGGCCGGCCAGCGCAGCTTCACTGTCTATCTCTTGGCCTCGCTTATAGTGAGCTGGGTCGTGCCTCTGATCGCCGTTCTGGTGTTGCCCGACCGCAGGAAGCTTGATTGAATTAATGCCACCAAGCAGCCAAACAGCAATGCGCTGATGGGGATCTAATAATAGGCTTACCCTGCGGTAGCACTGCATCTATACGCACTTGGACTAGGTCTTTGATAGCCATCGGTTCTCTCGTAGGTCGTCTAGAACCGTGCGGCGTAGAGGTATGACGTTTCGACGCAGCAGAGGCCGGCCTCCCCACCGGTCATGTCTCTGGCGGCGATCCAGAAGACGGTGTTCACGGTGTGGGCCGAGTAGCCGAACACGCCGCTGGGAGGGGGCTCCGCCCCGGTGTAGAGCGGAATGTCGGGGAGCTTCCAGGTCCGGCGCCTGCCGCTTGCGAGCTCGTAGCTCGTCAGTGTGCCGTATTCGATGGCCTCAGTGAATTCGTCAAAGGTGGTGGGGTCATGGCTGGTGCTCCAGGTGAGGAGCCCATCGCGCAGGTCGAATTTGTTCGGTTCTCCTCCGCTTTGAGGTTCCGTGGTGTGATGGCCTTCGGGGCCTACGAGCACGATGTGTCTGGTCGGTTCGCTCGGGCCTGGAAGAATAATTGGGTGGCCGTGGCAGCGTTCGAGCTGCACGTTTCGATAGTTGTGTGTAAGCCGAACGAGGAGGCCGCCTTGATAGACGAATTCGCTGCCGCTTGCTTTAGCCTTGAGTAGCTTGGCGCGCAACGCCCGGCAGACCGGTTCGATTACGCCGGGATGGTCGACGCGTGCGCAGATCTGAGGGCTTGAACTGACGGTGAGCATCCCCGTGGCGATGGAATACAAGGCACGGCAGGCCGATGGCCGGAATTCTGCGGTGGCTTCGACCGAGCGTGCGTCCACGCGAGTCCAGTCCCACCCTTCCGGCAACAGAATGGTCGTGCGTGTTCGTGCGTTGAGCAGGCGCTGCACCTGCTGTCGCGATTCTTTTTCGCTGGTCGTTTCTTCTTCGAGTTTTTCTCCGCAGCGCAGCAGGTGGCGATAGATCGCGAAGAAACAGCCGTTTCGTAGGTCCTTGTAGCACGAGAGGAGGAACCGTCCGCCTCCCGCGATCACTTCGGGGTCCTCTCGCGGGGCTTCGTTCTCGAGGACACATCCGGGCGCCTTGATCTCTCGACGCGAGCCGGTGTATGTGTCGAAGACGACGATCGGGCTCACGGGTTCGTGCTGCCATGCGGCGTAGCGAACGCCATCGGTCGCGAAGCTCGTCGTGCTCCTCGCGAGCTGCCGCATCGGCGAGGCCATCGCCCGGGACCCACCGCCGCCGAGCATGATGAGGACAAGGGCAAGCGTCGCCAGCCAGCGCAGGTGGCGCCCAGAGCAAGTCGTCGCGCCAGAGGCGACCATCATTCGTTGTCTCGATCCTGCCGTCATGATGGTGGTAAACCCCGGATCAACCGTCCGATGCGGTCCCTGGACATCCACGCCGCTGGCCTGATTCTAGGAGTCAGCACCACTCGGCTCTCGAAGTCGCGCTCATGTTGCAACCCCTCGGACCTTCAACGAGTGGACGCCGCGTATACCGCGGATGACTTGACTTCTACTCCCGCTCCCGTCACTGCGCCCGCCGTCGTGGCGATCCAGAACACCATGTTCGCCGTGTGCGTCGAGTAGCCGAGAATGCCAACGATGGAAAACCCCCTGTCCGTTTCTCTGACCGAGAGACGCGGCAGCGTCCACCTTGTCAACCGATGACTAAACAGATCGTAGGCCGCCAAGGACCCTGTGTTCGTGCCTTCTCCTTCGCGCTCCAATTCCCCGCTCGGATGACCTGTGTCCCAGGTGAGCCATCCGCCGCGCAGATCGAAATTCTCGGACTCGTCGCTGTGGGCTGCGAGGGTCGTACGACGGCCGTTGCAGCGATTTACTTCTATGTATCGCCGATGCTTGGCGGGCCTCGCGAACCAACCAGCGTTGTAGTCAAATTCGCGCTCGACGCCGCCGATGAGCTCTTCTGCGATCACTTTCGCGCGCAGACTGGGACAGATCGGCGGAGCACCGGCCTCATCAATATCGGGCCACAGCGAGGGCGGCCTATAGGACACCTCACCGCTCGCCAGGTCGTAGAGTGCGAGACACGGCAACCCATGCTCTTCCCCGATAGCCTGTTCACTGCGCGACTGTACGCAGGTACTCGCTTCGCTAACCCCGAGGACATACCGCGTCCCGACGGCCGTCCAGTCCGCCGCGTTCGGGAGTCGTATGATCGTCCCGTCGCGGCCGTTGAGTAGCGCGCTTTCCAGAGAACGCCCACCCCGACAGTTCAGCAGGAAGCGTCCCGCCGCAGCGTCCCGCCCACGTGTGCGTTCTTCTTCGTTTGCCAGCTCGCAGCCATCCGGCAGGCCCAGCCGCCGCTGCGCTCCTGTCCGGGTATCGAACACGACGACGGGCGCCCCCGTCCGAGTCTGCCAGGCCACGTAGCGGCTGCCGTCGCTGGCGAACGCGACCGTGCTTGCTACGAGTCGTCGGAGGGGAACTGCGCTCGTAGCGCTCGCCGCCGAGGGCAGCGCCAAGCACATCACCACGAGCCCTACGACGGTTGCCGTCAAGCGCCGCCGTCGCGGCTTTGGCATCGTGGCGTGCGCCCGCATGCCTGTGCTAACACCGCCACGCCCAGTTTGGTGTGGCGATGGCTCTGATAGGCGCTTGGCCGAAACTTCGCCACGGCGTGTCTGGGTGGGTAATTGACGGCCCGTCTCGTTCGCGAACCCCGCACGGCGAGTGGACGCTCAGAGCCGTGCGGCGTAGATCGTCGCCTGGTCCAGCGTCGCGCCAGTCTCGCCGCCGAAGGCTGACGTGGCGGCGATCCAGAACACGGGGTCGCCGGCATGAGCGGAGTAGCCGAAGGGCTGCGGGCCGTCTCCGATCCCTGACACCGCGATGCTCGGTAGGCCCCATTCGTGACGGCTGCCATCAACGAGGCGGTAGCTGATCAGTCTCGCTGGCCCGGACAGTGCTTCTTCGGGTGCTGACTCGCGCAGCGGGTAGCCGGTGTCCCACGTCAGGATGCCCGACCCGAGTTGGAAGTCCCGCGGCATCACGCGCTTTTGAAGGATCCGCGGCTTCCCCTTGCAACGGAGCAGTTCGACGCCTTCGTCGCTCTTGGTGGGGAGCGCAAGCACGCCGTCGGCGAACGCGAAATAGCCGGGTTCGGCGATCCCGAGCGCGCTCGCCAGGCGGCGACGCAACGCGCCGCACACCGCGGACACGGGCGCGCCGGAACGGTTCAGGTCATAGAGCGCAACGTGTCGCCGCAACGACACGGCGCCAGTGCGCAGATCCTCCAAGGCGACGCACTCGCCATTGCCACAGGTGCGCCGACTCTCCGCGTACCGGCTGCCTGTGCTGATCCAATCGTAGTGTGCGCCGGCGCCGTGCGAGAGGTCGACCGCCACGCCGCTGCGCGCATCGAGTACCGCCTGTCGCCCAGACCCACATTCGAGCATGAAGCGAGCGGCGCCCGTGCTGATTTCACCCAGTATTCCCTGTCTCATCAGTCTACAGCCGGCCGGTGGCGTGACGAGGCGCTCGTGTCCGTCGCGACCGTCCAGCACCGTGATCGCCGGGCTGCCGGCAACCTGCCAGGCGGCGTACTCGGCCCCGTCGCTCTGAAACGCTGTGGTGCCCGTCGCAAGCGGCTGCAGCGTTCCGACGCGGGCGGCGCAGACCGCTGGCCACATCATCACACCGAGCACCATCAGTGCCTGCGCGGTTAGCAAGCGCCCGGAACCTATACCGATCGTGCTCACACGATCTTCAACACAGCCGAAGCGGCGAGGTTGCGCTGCGCCATGTCGGTGAGTTCGGTCCTCGAAGCAGACGTCCTCAGTCCTTCCCTGCCGTCTTCTTTTCATAGATCCGATAGATCCCACGTGGGCGTTCCATCCTGATCAGGTAATACTGGATCCACACCCAGTGCGGGTTCGATTCGCGCTTGTGTGTCTTCTTGTTAGTCAGATACGCTCCCAAGCGGATTCCCTCACAGTAAGCATGCGTTCCAGCGGGTGTGGCATCTACGCGCCGACAACGGAGGGCGCCCTTTAAAAGCAACTTGACCAACTTGGCCAAGTTCGCTACGTTGATGGTATGTCCACCACCTATGGCATCGGCGAAGCCAAGACCCAGCTCTCGAAGCTCGTGCACATGGCCGAGGAGGGCGAGGAGATCGTTCTCAGCCGTGGGCGCCGTCCGGTCGTTCGTCTGGTACCGATCGTGGCTGGGGAGGCCGGAGCGAAACGCAAGCCCGGACGGATGCGCGGTCGTGTGCGCGTGCCCGAGGACTTCGACGAGTGGCCCGAGGACGTAGCGCGCGCGCTTGGCATCGTCGACTGATGCGCCTGCTTGTGGACGCGCACGCGCTGCTGTGGTGGCTGGGCGCGGACCGGCGCCTGTCCACGACCGCGCGCAAGACTATCGAGGCGGCCGAGGACCCTCTGCTCGGCGCCGGCACGCTCGTCGAGATCGCCGTCAAGCGCTCGTTGGGCAAGCTGGAGCTCGACGAGGACTGGCCCGAGCAGGCGCAAGCGGACGGCTTCGGCCTGCTCGCAATCGACTGGGCACATGCGACACGACTCCAGGGGCTCCCATTTCCTCAGCTGGCCGGTAAGCCCCACAGGGACCCCTTCGATCGGCTGCTCGCCGCGCAGGCGCTCAGCGAGCGGGCGCCGATCGTCACCCGCGACCCGGCGTTCGCGGCATACGGGGTAGCGACGATCTGGTAGGGCTGCGGCCGCTCGGCGCCTGGCACGTTGGATCGAGAGCGTGGCGCTATCGGGGTCGTTTGACGGTGATGCGTCCCACGAGGACCGTGTCGGGGCCCGGGACCGGTGCTGCTCCTCGCTGGCTGTAGAGCACTTCGAGAATGACGCTGGGCCCGCACGCGTTGGCGAACACGGCTTCCAGGGTGACGGTGACTGTCGCGCCGGCTTTGATGTCGCGGTCGATCGGGTCGACTGTGGTTCCTTCATGGCATGGTGTCGGGCTTGCGATGGAGTAGCCGCTTAGGGCGTTCGGAACCGCGTAAGGTGCTGTGAAGGTCACGATGGCCTTGAACCCTCCCGGGGCGTTCGCGCGCCGCAACCGCACTTGGATCGCGCGATGAAGGTCCACCGACGGCGGCAGAAACGCCCGGGGAGACTGCCGGGGGCGTGGGCATGGGTTCGACGCCCGCGCATCGATACTGTCCTGGCAGGTCGTGCTGTCCAGCCGGTAGGTGATCGCGGTGAGCGCCCCGGCAGGGTTGGGCAATGGTCCTCCTGGTCCTGGACGGCTGGTGCCGCTGCTGCCTCCGGATGTAACGCCGTTGCGCCGATTCGCACCGGGCTCGATCCCGGGCAGCACGATCAGGTACGCACCGGTGCCGGGTTCGACGGGAACCGTGTGAGACGTGCCTCGATAGCTGTATGTGATGCTCACGGCGTCGGGGCCGAGCAGTCCGTAGGAGACCCATCGGTCCCGGGAGAGCACCCCCAGGTTGCCGGACTCGGGCATCAGGCCGCTTTCGGGGGTTCCGGACACTTCAAGACTCACCCGATCGGCTTCCGGCTGGCAGCTCGTGGCGCCGGGCTGACGGCCGATCGTATCCGGTGGCAACGGATGAAACTGGCCGTCGTCATGGAATGCTCCATCGAGACCGAGCACGCCGAGCGCTCCGTGGTATAGCCGTCCGACCTGAATGCAAACCAGGTCTCTGGTGGTGTGGACGATCCGCATCCCCCAACGTGGGCCGCCCGCCGGGTCGGCGAAGCTCACGCCAAGCACCCGGGAGCCGCCCCGAGCGGGCACGCCGAGGCCGACCGTCGGCGTCAGCCGTGACGGGCGCACCGGCGAACCCGTGCGAAGCACCCCGCTCGCCGCGAGGGCGGCTGCCGCCAACAGCAACAGCACCAGCGCCGCCACCACGATCAGGCGCAGTGGCCGCTTACGCCCACGGGCGACCGGCGAAGGGGCGCTCTTCCGGCGCTCGGCCGCATCCAAGAACGTCGCGCGTAGCTGCGGCAGCCGGCTCACTGCGCGCCTCCCAGCTTCGAGCGCAACGCGCGCAGCCCACGGCTGACGCGCTGACGGACCACCATCTCTGAACATTCAAGCTCCACCGCGAGCTCGGCGTAGTCACGCTCCTCCAGAACCCGGCCGACCACCGCGGTGCGCTGGTCGTCGGGGATCTCCTCCAGCAGTCTCAGCGACTCGTCCGAGGCGAGCTCATCGATCTGTTGCAGATCCTCATCGCTCAGCACGATCCGCTCCATACCCATTCGCCTCCTCGCCTCAGCCTCGACCCGCCGGCGCCTCCAGGTCTGCGCGAGCTCGTGACGCGCGATGCCAAACAGCCATGCTCGCGCGCTGCCCAGCTCCGGGCGAAACTGGCCAAGGGAACCCAAGGCCGCCGCGAAAACCTCGGCCGTGAGATCCGCCGCGAGATCGGCCCGCCCCAACGCCCGCCGAAAGAAGAGGAGCAGCGGATCCTCGTAGCGGTCATAGAACACGCCAAGCGCCTGCGCATCCTCCAACCCGATCCGCAACAACTCCTCATCCGAGCACCTCGACAAGTCTCGTGAATGCATCACAGACATATTGGAGCCACGCCAAAAGCTGTGACCGACTTATCTCTCGCGTCTAGCGGACCAAGCTCGAGCAGAGCTGGACCAAGCTCGAGCAGAGCTACCGAGGTACGCGTTCGATCATCATGGAGTCACGTACCGACGCGGGGGACGCGCTGGCCGGCGCTCTGTACGTCCCGGCGGGTGATCGCCAGAAAGGCGACCAGGAAGAAGATCAGGATCGTCAGCGCCAGCGCGACGGTCCCGTCGCCCCAGTCGAGTCCGCCGACGCTCTTGGGCTTGCTCATCCAGTCGGCGAACGACGCGCCGAGGGGTCGAGTGGCGACATAGGCGAACCAGAAGGAGAAGATCGCATTCCAGCCAAAGCGCCAGTAGCCGACGGCGGGAATTGCGATCACCGCCCCGAACAGCAAGCCGGAGGCGAAGTACCCCAAGTTGAAGGTCACCGCCGTCAAGTCTCCGAGCGCCGTGCCCATCGCGAACGTCGCCACGACCGCGGCCCAGTAGAACGCCTCGCGACGGGGCGTGTCGATCGTGTGGAACGAGAGCGTCCTCTCGGTCTTCTGCCAGCTGATGAACACCGCCGCCAGCACCAGGCCGTAGAGCACGCTCGACACCGCGTAGGGGACGCCGAAGCCGACGTGGAGCACGTCGGCGGCCATCGTGCCGAACACGCCGACCCCGACCACAGCCAGCCAGTACGTCCACGCGATGTAACGCCGCACCCAGAACTGCAAGGACAGGGCCACGACGAACCCGATGAACCCCAGACAGACGGCGATCACAGGATCGATCGCGTGGACGCTGTAATCGGACGTCGCCTCGCCCATCGCGGTCGACAGGGCCTTGATCACCCAGAAGTAGACCGTGATCTCAGGAACCCGCAGGGCGCCCCGGACTGTCAATCTTCTGAGCAGAGGACGATCGCCCACGGCGACAGTCTCTCACGCCGAAAGCCGACCGCGATCGCAAAGCTCATCAGGCGCGTCCACCGCCTGAGACGGACGGCCCTGATCGCCGCCCACGATGGCGCCAAGCCCGGGCGGCAACTGGTCATTCTCGTCCCGGCCGCCCCGCCTGCCATGCTCCATCGACGTGCCAACGGAACCGTGCCCGCCTCTTCGGCGGGACGGATCGGGAAGAGAGATGATCTTGGAGAGCCCTCCTCAGCGCCTCGGCGGCCAGCTCGACGACCGACGTCGCAACGTCGAGCCGACGACCCCGCCGGCACCTGCCCGCTCGGAGCGTCCGTTCTGGCAAGAGGACCTCGCGCCCTACGCGCGCCCGCATCTTGGGCGCAGCGTGCTTGACCTCGCCACCTCGGTTCTGCCCTACCTCGCGCTGTCTGCCGCGATGTACCTCGCCCTGAAAGTGTCCTACCTGCTCGTCCTGGCCATCGCGATCCCCGCCTCGGGCTTTTTGATGCGGACGTTCATCCTCTTTCACGATTGCTCCCATGGCTCGTTCCTGCCCTCCAAGCGCGCGAACGCCTGGCTTGGCGTCGTCCTCGGGCTGTTCGTCTACTCGCCGTTCCTTCGCTGGCGGCACGACCACGCGATCCATCACGCGACCTCCGGCGATCTCGATCGCCGCGGCGGCGGTGACGTGCACACGTTGACTGTCGCCGAGTATCACGCGCTGACGCCGCGATCGCGATTGGCCTACCGGCTGTTTCGCCATCCGCTGATCATGTTCGGAGTCGGGCCGATCGTCGCGCTGCTCGTCGGGCCGCGCCTGGTCGCACGCGATGCGCGCCCGCGCCTGCGCCGCAGCGTGATCGGCACGAACATCGCCCTCGCGGTGCTCGTCGCTGCGCTCTGCCTGCTGATCGGCTGGAGCGAGTTCCTGCTGATCCAGGCGCCGACCGTGATGCTCGCCGGGTCAATCGGCATCTGGCTCTTCTACGTCCAGCACCAGTTCGAGGACGCCTACTGGGAGGACGCCGGAAGCTGGAGGTACGCCGACGCAGCGCTGCGCGGCAGCTCCTACCTCAAGCTACCGAGGATCCTTCAGTTCTTCTCCGGCAACATCGGCCTGCACCATGTCCACCACCTCAACGCGCGCATCCCCAACTACAACCTCCAGCGCACCCACGACGAGAACGCGATCTTCCACGAGGTGCCCGTGCTTTCCTTGAGCGACGGCCTGCGCGCCGTCCGCTTCAAGCTCTGGGACGAGGAACGCCGGCGAATGGTGACCTTCGCGCAGGCGCGAGCGCCGAGCGCGAGCCACACCGGCTGAGCTGGGCACGAGCCGGACTGTAGCGCCTAGCCGATCCCCTCGAGCAGCTCTCCCGGCGAGGCCAGCTCCAGCCCGCGCGCCAGGATCACGATTGTCTCGAGCCGTGGCGAGCGCTTGCGACGCTCCAGCAGGCTGATCTCCGTGCGGTGCAGGTCACAGACCTCCGCGAGCGCCTCCTGAGAGAGGCCGACTCTTTCCCGGTGGTGGCGAAGGTTGATGGCGAATTGCGTGCGCACGGATTCCATAACCCCAACTTTCGCGGTCCGCAGACGAAGGATCTACAGACAACAGCTCTCCAGACAACTGTCTGCCCCCACACTCAGCCGGATGTAGCGCTCGTCGCGTCCTCGTCCGGGGTCACCGTCGTGACGGGCAGTCCGGCACCGGAGATCTTGCTTGGAAGGTCGAGCTTCAGCCAGCGCGAGAGCATCGTCGGGAGGGTCGAGACGATCACCTCGTCGAAGCCCCTCAGATTAATTGCATCGTGCACCGCCACTACGGGGTCGGGGGCGCCGACGATTCCGTCCACGTGCGTCCCGGCGGCCTCTTCCAGCAGTGGCACGGCGTGCTTGATCACCGCGCCGGCCTCGTCCGCGCCCTGGTCCTCGGGGTCGACGACCTTGTGCAGACCGTGGGTGGCGTTGGGAACGAGCAACGTGAATACGCACGGGCCGCGCCGCGCACGCTCTCGCACGGCGTCTAGCAGTGGCTCTGTGGCGGCCGTCTTATGAGCTACCACGAGCACCCTCGTGGGGGTGTTGGAGGACTCCATGGTTGGAACTCCCTTCTAGCTTGCCTGCTGGCTGGTCTGTCGGATCGATGATCCCACTCGGGGCTCCTTGATGTCCGGTCGAATACGCTTTCCCCTGTGCGTGTACGCCTCACCGAGGACTCCCTCGAAGTGCAGCTCGCGTCCTGGGAGAAGGTGCTCGGCCTGCTCGGCAACATCACCGTGGCACGCGCCGACGTGAGCGACGTCCAGGTTGTGCCGGAGCCCCTCCGCGAGGTGATGAGCGCCGGCATCAAGGCCGGCCTGCGGCTGCCATGGTTCTACTACGTCGCTCGCACCATCCGTCTCGACCAGGCCTTCGCCGTGCGCCGCGGTGTGCCCGCGCTTTCGTTCACGGTCCGCAACCATGGGGCGCTCCGACGGGTGCTCGTGAGCACGCCCGAAGCCGAGGCGCTCGCGCGGCAGCTGCGGACCTCATGATGCTCAGTGGCGGGGGCAGGATTCGAACCTGCGAAGGCAGAGCCAACGCGTTTACAGCGCGTCCCCTTTGACCGCTCGGGAACCCCGCCAGGATCGAGGAGGATAGCGATCACTCGGCCTCTCGGGTGCGAGTGGCGGCCGCCTTGGGAGCGAAATTTCTCAGCTGGCCTCGCGCAGCTGTTGCGCGTCGGGCAGCGTCTGGAGCTTCTTCAGCGTCCGGTTCTCGATCTGGCGGACCCGCTCGCGCGTGATGTTGAACGCGCGGCCGACCTCCTCGAGCGTGCGTGCGCGACCGCCGGTGATGCCGTAGCGCATCTCGATCACCTCGCGCTCGCGGCGCGGCAGGCAGGCGAGCACGCGGCTCACGTTCTCGCGGCGCATCGCCTCCGAGGCGATCTCGAACGGCGACTCGGCCGCCACGTCCTCGATCAGGTCCGCCAGCGCCGAATCCTGTTCGTCGCCCACCGGTTTCTCCAGCGACACCGGCTGCTGAGCCATGCGCATCACCTCGCGCACCTCGCTCGTGGAGCACTCGAGCTCGGCGGCGATCTCCTCGGTGCTCGGCTCGCGTCCCAGCTGCTGAATCAGCTGGCGCTCGGCGTGGATCAGCTTGTTCAGCCGCTCCACCATATGCACCGGGATCCTGATCGTGCGGCCCTTGTCCGCGATCGCCCGGGTCACCGCCTGGCGGATCCACCAGGTCGCGTAGGTCGAGAACTTGTAGCCGCGGCGGTAGTCGAACTTCTCCACCGCCCTGATCAGCCCGAGCGACCCCTCCTGGATCAGGTCCAAGAACGTCAGCCCACGCCCGATGTAGCCCTTGGCGATCGACACGACCAGGCGCAGGTTTGCCTCGACCATGTGCTGCTTTGCCGCGATGTCGCCGCGCTCGATGCGCTTGGCCAGGCACACCTCCTCCTCGGCGCTCAGCAGCGGCACGCGCCCGATCGAACGCAGATACAGGCGCAGCGAGTCGAGGTTCTGCTCGACGCTCAGGTCGAGCTCGCCCTGCTTCATTTCCCCCAACCGCGCCCGCAGCGCCTGCCGCTGTTCCAGCCCCTCCTCGCGCTCGCCGACACTCGTGAGCGGAGAGTCGCCCGCGGTTGCGGCGAGCGAGTCGTCGACTTCGATCCCGGCCGTATCCGTGGCCGCCAACAGCACGTCAACCCTATTGCTCAACTCGGACCCCCAGGATCCATCCGGCGCCCTGTCGGAGCGATCTCCGCCCCGACCTCCCCTTCCCTACACCAAGTGCGGAGTGATACCAGAATCGGCGGCCGAAGATGCTGGGTGGGCACCGGGCGATGGGTTGCGCTGCTCCGTTGCCTCTCATGACTGCGCAAACGCCGGCCGGCCGTGCGCTCACGTTGCGGCGCTACGCTTGGCCGCAGTGCAGGCGACACGGCCCACTCCTTCACGGTCCCCGGCGCCGAGCGGCGGCGAGGATGTCCAGGCCCGCCCGCCGGGGGTTCCGGTGGGCCTCTCACGCGTGGGAGTGACTGGAGTCGAGAAGGTAATACGGATCCGCGAGGAGCTATTCTTCGCGCGTCTCGAGTGCTTCGTCGATCTCAGCCGCGAGCAGAAGGGCGCGCACATGTCGCGCTTCGAGGAGGTCGTCAACGAGGCGATCGGTGAGGTCGTCCTCAGCGAGTCGCCGTTCCGGGCGGAGACGCTCGCTCGACACATCGCCGAGCTCGTGCGCGCTCGTCAGGGGGCGCACCGCGCGGAGGTGAGCATCGCCGCACGCTATCCCGAGCACAAGCCTGCGCCCATATCCGGTATCCCCACCCAGGAGATCTATACGCTCCTCGGGCGTGCGGTCGCCTTCGAGCACGGCACTCGTAGGATGGTCGGGGTGTCGGCCACGGGCATGACCGCGTGCCCGTGCGCGCAGGCGCTCGTGGCCGCCCGCGCCCGCGAGCGCCTCGCGGGCGATGGGTTCTCCGAGGGAGAGATCGAGCGCATCCTCGAGCGCGTTCCCGTCGCCACGCATAACCAGCGCGGGCTGGCCACACTCCAGATCGGCTGTATCGAGGAGTGCGTCGCCGAGATCGACGCGACGTCGCTGTTGGAGATCGCGGAGTCGAGCATGTCCTCGGAGATCTACGAGCTGATGAAGCGCTCGGACGAGGTCGAGGTGGTCGAAAAGGCCCATCGCAACCCACGCTTCGTCGAGGACTGCGTGCGCGAGATGATCGCCGGCGTCGTCGCCCGCTTCCCGCAGCTGGACGGCGCGAGCTTCGTCTCGGCGCGCCAGGAGAACCTCGAGACGATCCATCAGCACAACGTCGTCGCCGAGCGTCAAGGTCTGCTCTCCGAGCTGCGCTCCGAGATCGAATCGGGCAAGCTCACCCCGCGCCAGACCACGCTCGACGAGTGGCTCGGCGGCGGCGCCGTGCCACCCGCGGTGGACTGACCGCCGGCGGCGCCGTGCCCCGCGCGGTGGACTGACCGCCCGAGCGCCGTCTCAGCCGGGCGCGCGGATCTGCGCCTGCTGCATGCGGCGGCGCAGGCCGAAGAAGTAGTCGAGGCCGGACAGGACGGTCACCACGACCGTCGCGTAGAGCAGCAACGACACCCACAGCGGCGGCCCGGGCACGGCGATCACGGCGAGGATCGCGGCGATCTGCATGCAGGTCTTGACCTTGCCGAACATGCTCGCCTCCATCACCACGCCGGCCTGGGTGGCGCCGAGGCGCAGCACCGTGACGGCGAGCTCGCGCGTGATGATCACCATCGCCACCCACGCTTCGAGACGGTTCAGCGAGACGAGCGAGAGCAGCGCGGCGATGATCAACAGCTTGTCGGCGAGCGGGTCCATCAGCTTGCCGAAGGTCGTAATCGATCCCCGCGCCCGCGCGAGGCGGCCGTCGACGAAGTCCGTCAGCGAGGCCAGCGCGAACACCACCGCCGCGAGCACGTCCCCGGCCGGGGTCTTCCCCAGCAGGGCCACCACGACCACCGGCACGAGCATGATCCGCAGCACCGTCAGGACGTTGGGAAGGTTCAGGGGAAACACGGGGCGCTCATTATGCCGCCTAATATCGGTCGCACGCCCTCGCCGCAATCAACCGAACAAGGAGCCGAGACCATGGAGAAGCGCACTCTGGGAGCGAACGGACCGGAGGTCTCGGCGATCGGACTGGGCTGCATGGGGATGTCGGCCTTCTACGGGAGCACCGACGAGGGAGAGGCCACGGCCACGATCCACCGCGCGCTCGAGCTGGGATGCAACTTCCTCGACACGTCCGACATGTACGGGCCACACACCAACGAGCGGCTCGTGGGCGCCGCGATCGCAGGGCGCCGCGACGAGGTGTTTCTCGCCACGAAGTTCGGGATCAAGCTCGATCCCGGCGAGGCCGGTGGTGCCCCTAAGCGGTCGGTCGACGGCAGCCCCGCCTACGTGAGAGAAGCGTGTGACGCCTCGCTCGGGCGTCTCGGCGTCGAGCACATCGACCTCTACTACCAGCACCGCGTCGACCCGGACACGCCGATCGAGGAGACCGTGGGGGCGATGGCCGAGTTGGTCGCCGCCGGAAAGATCCGCCACATCGGCCTCTCCGAGGCGAGCGCCGCGACGATCCGCCGCGCGCACGCGGTCCATCCGATCACGGCGGTCCAGACCGAGTACTCGCTGTGGACGCGCCATGTCGAGGAGGAGATCCTGCCGACGCTCGACGAGCTGGGAATCGCGCTCGTCGCCTACTCGCCGCTCGGCCGCGGGTTCCTCTCGGGGCGCTTCTCCTCGCCGGAGGAGCTCGACGAGGGCGACTTTCGCCGCTACGGGCCACGGTTCACGGGCGAGAACCTGCGCCAGAACCTGAAGCTCGCCGAGCGCGTCAAGGAGCTGGCTACGGAGAAGGGCATCACGCCGGGGCAGCTCGCGCTGGCGTGGGTGCTGAGCCGAGGCGAGCAGATCGTCCCGATCCCGGGCACCAAGCGCAGGAGCTACCTGGAAGAGAACCTCGCCGCGGCGGACGTGAGGTTGAGCGCGGAGGAGTCCGAAGGCATCGCCGAGGCGGTTCCCGCCGCCGCCGGGGAGCGCTACGAGGAGGCGGGCATGCGGACGGTCAACCTCTGAGGGAGACCTCCCGGCTCAGTAGCCGACCGAGAAGAAGCTGATGTGCTTGCAGCCGTCGAGCTTGTAGTGGGGCAGCGCGTGGTGGCTGGTGTAGACGACGATCCCCGGGCTTTCGCAGTGGATCACCCCCGAGTCCTCGTGCGCGTGCACGACCGTCGCCGGGTTCGAGCCGGTCCAGACGTAGTCGACGGTGTCGTTCGCGTAGATCAGGTTGGGGCCGTTTCCGGCGTGGATGATCGCGGTCTGAAACGAGGGCCAGCCGGACTCGTGGAAGTCGCCCCAGATCACGTCGCCCGAGTCGCCGCCGTAGATCGTGTCGTTGCCGTAGCCGCCGAGCAGGTAGTTGTGGACGCCCGTCTCGCCGACGAGCACGTTCGCGTCCCCGGCCGGGCCCTTGTCCATCACGAGGTGCTGGTCCGCGGGCCAGCCGGCGTGGCTGGTCATCGCCGCCGCGGGCGCCGCCAAGCAGAGTGCCGCGAGCAGCGCCAGGGTCGCGGCTCCTCGCGCGGTAGGGTGGGGGCCGATGCCGCTCATTCCAATGGTTATAGAGCGAACAGCGCGAGGCGAGCGCGAGTTCGACATATATTCGAGGCTCCTCAACGAGCGAATCATCTTCCTCGGGACGCCGATCGACGACCAGGTTGCAAACCTCGTGGTCGCGCAGCTACTCCACCTCGAGTCCTCCGACCCCGAGAAGGACATCTCGATCTACATCAACTCGCCCGGCGGCTCGATCTACTCGGGCCTTGCGATCTACGACACGATGAACTTCGTCAAGCCCGACATCCAGACGATGGTCGTCGGGGTGGCCATGTCGATGGGGTCGCTGCTGCTGGCGGGGGGGACCAAAGGCAAGCGCGCGGCGCTCCCGAACAGCCGCATCCTGATTCACCAGCCCTCGGCGGGCTTCGAAGGCCAGTCGACCGACATCGAGATTCACGCGCGCGAGATCCTCAAGGTGCGCGAGCGGATCGACGAGATCTACGCCGAGCACACCGGTCTCTCCAAGGAGCAGGTACGCGAAGACATGGAGCGCGACCGCTTCTTCAACGCCGAGCAGGCGCTCGAGTACGGCCTGATCGACCGGGTTCTCGAGAGTCACTGAGCGCCCGGCGCCCCGTCGCGCGCGGATTGTTTTGATCGACGGCCTACCGGCCGTGGGCGGCGTGCGTTGAGGCTCGACCTGGGTGGGTGGCGCGCCGGACGACCCGCTAAGGCGGTCTCGCCCGCGCGACCGGAACCTGACTATGCTCGCCAGGCGCGATGACCGCTCTGACCCCGATCGAGCGCGCCACCCTGCTCCTGGTCGCGGTCCTCGCCGCGCTGGCGGGCGTGGCCAACTACGCGGCCTGGCCGGCGATCCCCCGCTTCGCCCTCGCCACGCTCGCGCTCGCGGGGTTGGCGTGGGTGGTGTCGTTCGCGACCGAGCAACTCGGCGAGCGCTTCGGGCCGGGCGTCACCGGGATGCTCCAGTCGACGCTCGGCAACCTCCCGGAGCTGTTCGTCGTGATCTTCGCGCTCCAGAAGGGCGAGCTCGTCGTGGCGCAGACGGCGATCATCGGATCGATCCTCGCCAACGCGCTGCTCGTGCTCGGCCTCGTGATCGTGGTCGGCGCGCGCCGCTCCCCGGACGGGATCATGCGCTTCTCAAAGCGCCTCCCCCGCGACACGGCGACGCTGCTGCAGGTCACCGTCTTCATCATCGTCCTCCTCGGCCTCTCGCTCGCCTCCCACGATCCGGCCAGCCACCACGTGAAGGCGATCTCCGCGGTCGGCGCCGTCTGCCTGCTCGTCGTCTACCTCGCCTGGGTCGTCCCCTACCTGCGCTCCGACGTCGCGCCGGGGGAGGAGGGGGG
>DASRKZ010000189.1:0-6387 GCA_035648675.1 Solirubrobacteraceae bacterium | reverse complement strand
CGGCCGGGGGGGTAAGCGCGCCCCCACCACCGCGGGCGCGCTTACCCCCCCGGCCGAGAGCGAGACGGTGCGCTACTGCGTGGCGAGCGAGTCGTGCGCGTTCGACATCATCGGCGCGAAGTACATGCGCGACGTGGAGCCGGGCGAGGTGGTGACGCTGAGCGAGGAGGGCCTCTCGAGCCACCGGGTGGTGGAGGGCGCGAGGAAGGCGTTCTGCGTGTTCGAGTACATCTACTTCGCGCGTCCGGACTCGCGGATGAACGATCAGGTGCTGCAGGTGGCGAGGGGACGGATGGGCGAGATCCTGTGGCGCGAGGCGCCGGTGGAGGCCGATGTGGTGATCGCGGTGCCGGACTCGGGCAACCCGGCGGCGCGCGGGCTGGCGCGCGCGAGCGGGATCCCCCAGGACGATGGCTTCGTGAAGAACCGCTATGTGGCGCGTACGTTCATCCAGCCCGGCCAGGAGCTGCGTAAGCACGGGTTGCGGCTGAAGTTCAACCCGTTGCCGGAGGTGGTGGCGGGCAAGCGGCTGGTGGTCGTCGACGATTCGATCGTGCGGGGAAACACGACGAGGCAGATCGTGCAGATGCTGCGCGACTCGGGCGCCGCGGAGGTGCACATGCGGATCTCGGCGCCGCCGATCAAGCATCCGTGCCATTACGGGATCGACATGTCGACGCGCGAGGAGATGATCGCCCACGGCCGGACGACGGCGGAGGTGGCGGAGGAGCTGGGCTGCGACTCGCTGCACTACCTCTCGATGGCGGGCGTCTACGAGGCCGTCCGCGGCACCCGCGCCACCCATTGCGACGCGTGCTTCACCGGCGAGTACCCGCTGGAGGGCAGCGATGGGGCCGCCGGGAAGTACTCGCTGGAGGACAGGGAGCCGGCGGGCCCCTCCCTCCCCCTCGTGAGCGCTTAGCTTCCGGCGGCGCCGCGCCGCTTATTCGACCGTGTCCGGCGGCGTCCGGCCGCTTATTCGGCCGTCAGGTCCTCGCGCGCGCCGGAGGCGGGGTTGTGGCGGTTGCTGTAGGGCCGGCTCGTGATGAGGTCGCCTCGGCGTCCCGGCCGGAAGGCATTGGCGAGCGCTACGAAGATGACGAGCGCGACGGTGATGAATGCGAACATGGGAGAACCTCGATTCGATTGTTGTTCTCCACCCTCGACATCCATTCAACGGCGGGCGGGTGCAACCTTCTGTGAGTTGAGTCACACCGCCTCCGTGCGGTGGACGCCGCCAAGCGCCGGTTGCCCGGGCCGATCGGTCATCGGGATCGGCGGTATGGTGCCGCGCGTGCCAGAGCAATTGCCGATCGCCGTGCTCGTGTCGGGTACGGGCACGAACCTGGGGGCGCTGCTCGAGACGGTGCATGGGCGCGAGGCGCGGGTCGTGGCGGTGGTGTCGAGCGTCGCGGACGCTCCGGCGCTGGAGCGCGCGGCGGAGCGCGGGGTGCCGACGATGGTGTTCGGGCGCTCGGAGTATGAGAACCGGAAGACGCGCGACGGCGCGATGGCGGATTGGCTGGAGGAGCGGGGCGTGCGCTTGGTCGTGTTGGCCGGGTACATGGAGCTGCTGAGCGAGGCTTTCCTGGAGCGCTTCCCGGGCGCGGTTATCAACGTCCACCCTTCGCTGCTGCCGGCCTTCCCGGGGCTGGAGGCGATCGAGCAGGCGCTGAGGTACGGCGTGAAGGTGTTCGGCGTGACCGTGCACTTCGTGGACGCGGGCGTGGACTCGGGGCCGGTGATCTTGCAGCGCGCGGTCGAGCTGAGGGACGCGCGCGAGGCGGGGGAGGTGCTGGAGGCGCTGCGGCCGCTGGAGCATGCGCTGTTACCGGAGGCGGTACGGCTGGTGGCGCGGGGCGCGCTGCGGGTCGATCCCGAGAACGAGCGCCGGATCGCCGTCGAGGGGTAGGCTGCGGGCCATGAGCGAGAGCGAGGAGACGGGTGCGATCGTGGGAGGCGCGGCGAGGGGCCGAGGGCTGGAGCGGGCGGCGCCCGGCGAGGTGCGTGTGCGGAGGGCCCTGCTGTCGGTGTCGGATAAGGATGGCATCGTCGACTTCGCGCGCGGACTGGAGGAGCTGGGGGTGGAGATCGTCTCCACGGGCGGCACCGCGCGGGCGCTGGCGGACGCGGGGATCGAGACGCGAGGGATCGAGGACTTCACGGGCTTCCCCGAGATCATGGACGGCCGTGTGAAGACGTTGCACCCGCGGCTGTACGCGGGCCTGCTGGCCAGGCGCGACGACGACGGGCACCTGGGCGCGGCCGAGGAGCAGGGGATCGAGCAGGTCGATCTGGTGTGCGTGAATCTGTACCCGTTCGAGCAGACCGTCGCCCGCGGCGATGCGAGCGAGGAGGAGATCGCCGAGAACATCGACATCGGTGGTCCGACGATGATCAGGGCGGCCGCGAAGAACGAGGTGTTCGCGGCCGTGGTGGTGGATCCCGAGGACTACGGGGATGTGCTGGGCGAGCTGCGCGAGTCGGAGGGACGTTTGTCACTGGGGCGGCGTAAACGGCTCGCGGCGAAGGCGTTCGCGTGTACGGCCCGCTACGACGCGGCGATCTCGACGTGGTTCGCGTCGCGCACGTACGAGGGCTTCCCGCCGACGTGGCGGGATGCGTATGAGAAGGTGAGCGACCTGCGCTATGGCGAGAACCCCCACCAGCGCGCGGCCTTCTACGCGCGCGTGGGCTCGCCGACGCACCTGCTCGACGGGGTGGAGCAGAGGCACGGTAAGGAGCTGTCGTTTAACAACCTGCTCGACTTGAGCTCGGCGCGCGAGCTGGTGGAGGACTTCACCCATGCGGGTACCCTCCTTGGCGGAGGACAGGCAGGCGGGGAGCCGGCGTGCGTGATCGTGAAGCACAACAACCCTTGTGGTTGCGCGGTCGGTGGGAGCGTCCAGGCGGCCTATGAACGCGCCTTCGCGTGTGACCCGGAAAGCGCGTACGGCGGCGTGATTGCCGTCAATCGGAGGATCGACGCGGCGTTCGCCGAGGAGCTGGGGAAGCAGTTCATCGAGGTGCTGCTGGCGCCCGGCTATGACCCGGACGCGCTGGAGGCGTTGAAGGCGAAAAAGAACGTGCGCCTGTTGGAGCTGGCGCGCTGGCCGGCGCCCAGCCGGGAGGTCGAAGGCAAGCCGGTGATCGGTGGGCAGCTGGTGCAGACCCGCGACGTCGTGACGGAGACGCGCGAGGAGATGCGCGTGATGACGAAAAGGGAGCCCGATGAGGCGCAGTGGGATGACCTGCTGTTCGCCTGGAAGGTCTGCCGCCATGTGCGCTCGAACGCGATCGTGATCGCCGTCGGCGGCGCGACGATCGGGATCGGCGCGGGGCAGATGAGCCGCGTGGACTCGGTGCGAATCGCGGTCGAGAAGGCAAAGGCCGCGGAGGGGCGCGCGGGCTCCGATCTTTTGGCCGGTGCGGCGCTTGCCTCGGACGCCTACTTCCCCTTCGCCGACGGCCCCGAACTGGCGATCGCGGCGGGCGTGACGGCGATCATCCAGCCGGGCGGCTCGATCCGCGACCCCGACGTGGTAGCCGCCGCCGACGGCGCGGGCATCGCGATGGTGGCGACAGACAAGCGCCACTTCCGCCACTGACGGCCGAATGGCGGCTGGCCGATCTCCGATCGGTGCGGCGTCTTTGACAAGAGTGTGTCAGGGATGTGACGAGAAGATAAAGACCGTGCGTTTGAGTACTTACTCAAGAGAGTGCGTCTGACCATAGTAATACGCACTCCTAAAAGTACAACACAACCGACAGCTCCTTTATGTTCGCGATCCACACGAGGGGCTTGACAGAAGTCAGATAGCGATATATCGTGAGCGTACTTTGATGGATCACGATAGGAGAAAAGATATGTTTGGGAATATGATTTACACGAGAGATCCGGATCGTCCGGATCGTCCGGATCGTCCGGACCAACCTGACCGACCGGGCCGGCACGGCGGCCATCGCCATCGCCATCACCATCACGGCGGCCCGCGCGGCGGCGGCGGCGGCTTCGGCGGCGGTCCGTTCGGGGGCTTTGGACCCGGCGGCGGCCGTGGTCCACGGGGGCGTGGCCGGAAGGCCCGCCGCGGGGACATCCGCACTGCCGCCCTGCTGCTGCTGAGCGAGGAGCCGCGGAACGGCTACCAGATCATGCAGGAGGTGGAGGAGCGCAGCGACGGCGTGTGGCGTCCGAGCCCGGGCTCGGTGTATCCGGCGTTGCAGCAGTTGGAGGACGAGGGACTGATCCGCTCGGAGGAGCTGGAGGGGAGGAAGCTCTTCCGGTTGACGGACGACGGTCGCGCCTACGTGAAGGAGCGGGGCGAGGGGAAGCCGGCGCCGTGGGAGCAGATGAGCGGCGACGTGAGCGACCAGGCGCACGAGTTGGGGAAGCTGATGCGCGAGGTCGCGTCGGCCTTCGTGCAGGTGATGAAGACCGGGAGCGAGGCCCAGATGGGCGAGGCCCGGAAGGTGTTGGCGGCGACGAGGAGAGACCTGTACAGGATCCTCGCCGACGGAGATCCGGAGTCGAGCGAGGGCCCGGCCGACGAGGGGGAGTGAGTGTATCCCGCAGCTTCCCCTCGCGATCGGAGCGCGGGAGCGTGTCCGTACCTGACGTACCTACCTGGACGGCGTTGTGGCTACAGCCTGTCGCCGACGCTGGATCAGCTTCTGATACTCCGCCGCCTTCTCGGAGTAGCCGAGGCCGGTGAGGAGCGCTGAGTCTGTCAGTGCGACGAGTGCTCGTGGATCGCTCAGTGGCACGAACTTTCCATCGACGACCGCGTATTCGCCGTTGGGCCCGTCATAGCCGATGATCTTTCTTTGCTTGGGCATTGATCTTCAATCGTCGTCGGGGGATGCTTCGATCAGCTTACCGACTATTAGCGCTTGGAGCGGGCCATACGATTGCCGTCCGTCGCGGCGCAGGGCGGCTCCGAGGGCTCGCTGATGTGCGTCGAAGTCCTCCAATGCGATGCAGGCGAGATCGTTTCGCGCCAGCGCGTACTGCAGGAGCGTGAAGGCGGTGCGGCCGTTCCCGTCCAAGAACGGATGGGTCGAGAGCACCTTTGCGTAGAGCCTGACAGCGATGAATACGAGATCGCTGAGCATGGTCGCTTCGGGTTGCTCTTGGTCGGTGACGGCCTCGTTGAACTCGTGGCAAATCTCTTCGAGGCGTTGCACGACCCGAGCGCCAGCTGTAGCGCGTTCGCCCTTTACGACGGGCTGCTCGGCGGTGCCCACGACGATCCCGTATTGCCCTTCCTCCTTGCGCTGGCGGAGATGTCCAGCGTGCCCGGGGAACGTGGTCAGGAAGATGATCTCGTGCAGACGGCGAATCGCATCGACGGTGATGGGCCGTCGTGCGGTGCCATGAACGGCGGCGACGATCGTGGCGAGCTCGACGCGCTCGGCGATCTCTTTCCAGGTCTGCTCGGGCGAGAGGTCGTTGGCCGAGTAGAACGGTGAGTCGGGCCCGTCGTTGAAGGGGCCGAATGTTTGGGCGGCGACAAACTGCGCGGAATCCTGCAGCTGATCGACCTTGCCTTGGTCGGCGGCGTAGAGGGCCTTCAGGTGCTCGTCGTCGAATAGGTCGTCGCTCACGGGAGATGGCTTTCTCTTGCTGCACTCACGCTGTCACCGGCTCCGGAGACGCCTCGGCTGCATCTTCGTCCTCGAACGCCACCGCCAGCCTTTCCGGCGTCAAAACCCGCCCATTTCCAGCCACAACGGGATGCCCCGTGCGGGACTCGAACCCGCCCCACCGGATTAAAAGTCCGGCGCTCTACCAGATGAGCTAACGGGGCTCGCGCGGCCCAGTCTGCCAGATGGGTCCGTTAGTCGCCCGCGGCGACGCGGAGCATCTCCTCGATCCGCGTGAGCTTCACGCGCGGTCGCCCCGCCTGCTCGCCGAGGGCGCGCTCGTGGCGGTCGATCGAGGACCAGCCGTCGTAGGTGACGAGCTGGGGTTGGCGCTCGCGGAGCAGCTGCTCGACCGCGGCGGCGGCGGGGTTGTCGTCGGCGGGCGTGTTGTCGTCGGCGGCGGTGTCGGTGGCGGAGGAGTCGGGCGTGTGCAGGCCCTTGGAGTCGGTGGAGGCGTCGGCGAAGATCGCGTCGACTGTTTCTTGGGCGTCCTTCTTGTTGGTGCCGATCACGCCGGAGGGTCCGCGCTTGATCCAGCCGACGACGTACTCGCCGCGTAGTGGGGCGCCGGTGGCGGGGTCGAGGACGCGGCCGCCGTCGTTGGGGATGATCGCGCGGCGCTCGTCGAAGGGGACGCCGGGAAGGGGGATGCCGCGGTAGCCGATCGCGCGGAAGACGAGGCCCGCGGGGAGCGTCTCGTGCTCGCCGGTGGCTTGCGCGCGGAGGTCACCGTCGGGGGTGGGG
>DASRKZ010000188.1:0-4615 GCA_035648675.1 Solirubrobacteraceae bacterium | reverse complement strand
CACGACGACAACACCCGCCCGCCCGACCACCGCCGCCTGCGCAGAGGAGAGCTCTGCGCAGGCGGCGGTGGTCGGGCGGGCGGGTGTTGTCGTCGTGGGCTTTGGGCATCGCGGCCGAGTGGAGGCTCGGCGAAGTGGGGATCCTAACCTCCAGATAACACGGATCGGCACGGAAAGCTGCCAAGACCTGGGTAAGAAGTTGCGAAGGCTCGAGATAAGGGTCGCTCTTTACGAGTTGTGTATCACTATAGTTACACACCCCTCGTATTTTCTATATATAACTTCTCAGCCTTTACCTTCCGTCAGAAGTCTCAGCCTTTACCGTCTGTCAGAAGACGGGGGTCTCTGTGTAGCTGCCGAAGACCTGCTGGAGGGACTCGACGATCTCACCCTCGGAGGCATGGGCGCGGGCGCAGTCGAGCAGCGGCTCCATGAGGTTGCGGGAGGCGTGCGAGGCGTGCTCGCGGAGCGCCGCGAGGGTTCGCTCGACCGCGGCGCCGTCGCGCCGCGCGCGGACGGAGGCGAGGCGATCGGTCTGCTTGCGTTCGAGCGCGGGATCGACACGGAGCGTGGGGATCGGCTGCTCGTCCTGGGCGACGTAGCGGTTGACCCCGACGACGACGCGCTCGCCGGCGTCGATCTCCTGCTGGAGCGTGAACGCGGCGTCGGCGATCTCGCGCTGGGGGTAGTTGCGCTTGACGGCCTCGACCATCCCGCCGAGCTCGTCGATCTTGGCGAAGTACTCGTAGCAGCGCGCCTCCATCTCGTCGGTGAGGGCCTCGACGAAGTAGGAGCCGCCGAGCGGGTCGGCGGTGGCGGCGACGCCGGTCTCGTGCGCGATCACCTGCTGGGTGCGCAGCGCGATCGTGACGGCCTCCTCGGTCGGCAGCGCGAGCGCCTCGTCGTAGGAGTTGGTGTGCAGCGATTGGGTCCCGCCGAGCACGCCGGCGAGGGCCTCGACGGTGGTGCGGATGATGTTGTTGAGCGGCTGCTGGGCGGTGAGCGAGACGCCGGCGGTCTGCGTGTGGAAGCGCATCAGCAGCGAGCGCTCCTGGCGCGCGCCGAACGTTTCGCGCAGCTCGCGCGCCCAGATGCGCCGCGCGGCGCGGTACTTGGCGATCTCCTCGAAGAAGTCGATCTGGGCGTTGAAGAAGAAGGAGAGACGGGGCGCGAAGTCGTCGACGTCGAGCCCGCGCGCGATGGCCTGCTCGACGTAGGTGAGGCCGTCCTTGAGCGTGAACGCGAGCTCCTGCTGGGCGGTGGATCCGGCCTCGCGGATGTGGTAGCCGGAGATCGAGATCGGGTGCCAGCGGGGCATGCGCCGGGTGCACCACTCGATCATGTCGCCGCAGAGGCGCATCGCGGGGTCGATCGGGAAGCACCACTCCTTCTGGGCGATGTACTCCTTGAGGATGTCGGCCTGGATCGTGCCGGAGAGGTGCTCGGCCGACACTCCCTGGGCCTCGGCGGCGGCGACGTAGAAGGCGAGCATGATCGCGGCGGGCGCGTTGATCGTCATCGAGACGGACACCTCGGAGAGCTCGATCCCGGAGAAGAGCGTCTGCATGTCGTCGAGCGTGTCGATCGCGACGCCCTCGCGGCCGACCTCGCCGTGGGAGCGGGAGTGGTCGGAGTCGTGGCCCATGAGCGAGGGCATGTCGAACGCCGTTGAGAGGCCGGTCTGGCCGTGGGCGAGGAGGTAGTGGAAGCGCTCGTTGGTCTCCTCGCTGGTGCCGAACCCGGCGAACTGGCGCATCGTCCAGAGGCGTCCGCGGTACATCGACGCGTAGATCCCGCGTGTGTAGGGATACTCGCCGGGGCGCCCGAGGGGGTCCTCGGCGGGTGGCTGGGCACCGATCCCCGGGGGGAGGTCTGAGGCGGTGTAGAGCTCGCGCACGGGCTCGCCCGATAGCGTGCGGAGGACCGGTGTGTCCGTCTGCGGCGTTGAAGGAGTGGAGTGCAAGTGAATGCAAGATACCGGTCGCCGCTGGCGATCCTGATGGTGGCGGTGACCGCGCTGGCGCTGGGAGGGTGCGGCGCGGGGAGTCCGGCGAAGGGCGCCCCGACTCCGAGGAAGGTGACGTTGATCCTCGACTTCGTGCCGAACGCGGTGCACGCGGGCATCTACAGGGCATTGGCGGCTGGGTATTACAAGCGCGAGGGCATCGATCTGCAGGTGATTCAGCCGACCTCGACGGAGGAAACGCTGAAGCTGATCGACGCGGGGAAGGCGCAGTTCGGGCTGGCCGACGGGAGCGACGTGGCGGGGCTGATCGAGAGCGGCGGCGACGCGGAGGCGGTGATGGCGCTCGTGCAGCGCCCGCTCGGCGGGTTGATCGGGCTGGCGAGCGAGCATCTGCGCTCGCCGGCGGCGCTGGAGGGGAGGACGGTGGGGATTACGGGTGTGCCGTCGGACACGGCGGTGTTGGACACGGAGGTGCGGAACGCGGGCGGCGACCCGGGGAAGGTGCGGGTGGTGACGATCGGCTTCGACGGCGCGCAGGCGCTGGGGGCCGGGAAGATCTCGGCGTTCACCGGCTTCATCCCCGACGACGGCGTGCAGCTGCGAGAGAGCGGTCGGCCGATCACGGCGTTTGGGCTCGCCGAAAACGGCGGTCCCGCCTATCCGGGGCTGGTGGCGTTTACGACGCGGCGGCTGATCGCGGGGGACCCGGCGCTGGTGAGGTCCTTTGTGGCGGCCACGGTGGAGGGCTACGAGGACACGCTGCGGGACCCGGCGCGGAGCCTGGACGACCTCCTGCGCTCGAACCCGGGACTCTCGCGCCGCTCGACGGCGGCATCGTTGGCCGTCTACCTGCCCCTGTTCACGGGCCGCTCTGGCGATGGCGCGGGCGGGGTGGCGTTCGGGACGCTGCAGAGTGGGAACGTCGCGGCGATGTCGACGTGGATGGTGGAGAACCACCTGATCAAGTCCCCAATCTCGCCAAAGCGCTACGGAACCAACCAGTTCCTGTCTTCTGGATAGTTGCTTGACAAAGGGCTCCCGCGGCGGAACCCTGGGAGGAGATGCGAATTCTCGTGACGGGCGCGAGCGGCCTGATCGGCTCAAATCTGGTGGCTGCCGCCGTGCAGCAGAGCTGGGGCGTGCTCGGTACCTGGCGCGGCGATCCGGTGGAGATCGAGGGCGCGAGCATGATCGGCCTGGATGTGTCGGATCGCTCGGCCTGCGTGATCGCGGCGATGAACTTCGAGCCGGACGTGATCATGCACGCGGGGTCGCCGGGCACGCCGGGCCCGTTCGAGCGCGAGCCGCAGCTCGCGTGGCTCGGTCGGTTGGCCGCGGAAAACACGCTCGCCGCCGCACGGACGGTGCGGGCTCGATACGTGCTCGTGTCCTGCGACTGGGTGTTCAGTGGCCTGCGGGCGATCGGGGAGCGCTGGCGGGAGGAAGAGGAGCCGGAACCGGTGAACGAGTACGGCCGCGCGCAGCTGGTGGCGGAGGAGCTCGTGCGGGAGGCGAACGTGCGCTGGCTGATCACGCGGGTCGCGGATGTGTACGGCGTGAACGTCTCGACGCCGGCGGAGCAGGGCTCGATGCGCCACGTGTGGGAGCACTCGGGGAGCGCCCTGCGGCTGGTGGGGAGGCTGCGGGACGGGTTGCCGTTGCCGGCCCCGGCTGACGTGTACCGCTCGCCGACGTATGCGTGGGACTACGCGCAGCGCGTGTGCGAGCTGGTGGCGCAGTGGGAGGGGGGGGTGATGCATACGGCGGGCCCGGACGCGATGCACAGGCGCGAGTACCTGCGCCTGCTGGCGCGTGCCTTCGGGTGTGACCCCGGCTTGGTGCAGGCGGGGAGCATCGCCGCGTATCTGGAGGCCTGTGGCGAAGACGAGCATCTGCCGCTGCCCCCGAACACCGCGCTCGACGACGAGCGCGCCCGCGCGGCGTTGGGCCACCCGGCGGTGGATGTGGAGGCGGGCCTGGCGCAGATGGGCAGCCAGCTACGCCGGGTGCTCGCCCGATAGCCTGCGCGCCTTCGGTTACCGATTGAAAGGAAGCGCAGATGAACAAGTCTCAGCTGGTCGAGGCGGTTGCCGCCGACAGTGGTCTCACGAAAACCGACGCGTCGCTTGCGATCGAGTCGTTCTTGGGAACGGTGAGCAAGACGTTGAAGAAAGGCGACGAGGTCATCATCACGGGCTTCGGCAAGTTCTCGGTGGTCAAACGCGGCCCGCGGAACGGCGTCAACCCGCGCACCGGCGAGCGCGTGAAGATCAAGGCGTCGAAGGCCCCGAAGTTCAGCGCCGGCGCGACGTTGAAGCAGGCTGTGAGCGGGAAGAAGAAATAGGAGCGAGATTCGGGGATGCCCGGAGCGGGTAAGCCAGAGGAATGCTGGACGGTGCGTGGGCGAGGATGCCTCGCCCACGGGCGAGGATGCCTCGCGGGGGAGCGGCAGGGATGCCGGGCCTCGGGCGGGAGTGACGCCGGCCGGTTGCGGTAGCGTCCGCGAGATGACGCTCGTAGGCGAGTTGGAGCTGGAGAGCTTCGACTACACCGACCCGGGGATGAGCGGGGAGCGCTTCCACGCGGCGATGGGCGGGCTGCGCGCGCGGGGTTGGCTGGCGGGCGGGCCGTTCGGGTACATCGTGACGG
>DASRKZ010000187.1:0-2649 GCA_035648675.1 Solirubrobacteraceae bacterium | reverse complement strand
TTGATATTGAGCGTCGTTGATGAGTCGCGCGCCGGTCATCCGGCGACATCCAGCCTGGAGGCCGGGCAGGCCATCGCGATCTCGACCGGTGGGGTGATACCGACCGGTGCAGATGCTGTGATCCCGCTCGAGCAGACCACCTCCCGGGATGGGCGGGTCGAGATCCTCACGGAGGTGAAGGTTGGCCGCTACCTCAGATATGCGGGCACCGACATTCGCGGCGGCGATACGGTGCTCCAGCGCGGCGTCGGGTTGGGGGCCGCCGAGCTCGGCGTGCTCGCTTCAGTCGGCCGCTCGGCAGTCGCCTGCACGAGGCGGCCATACGTCCGGATCCTGACGAGCGGAGACGAGCTGATCGAGCCTGATGAGGCGCCGCGACCGGGCGCGGTACGCAACTCCAATGCCTACTCGATTCCCGCCCTGGCTCAGCAGGCCGGCGCCGCGGTGACCGGGATCAGCGTGGTCCCCGATGACCCCGACGCAACCCGGGCGGCGATAGCGCAGGGCCTTCAGTCAGACGTCACGGTGATCTGCGGTGGCGTCTCGGTCGGCGCGCACGATCACGTCAAGCAGGCGCTCGCCGTATTGGGCGTCGAGGAGGTCTTCTGGGGTATAGCCCTGAAGCCGGGCAAGCCGACGTGGTTCGGTAGACATCCCGGCGGCCTGGTCTTTGGGTTGCCGGGTAACCCGGTGTCGGCGATGGTGACTTTCATGCTGTTCGTTCGTCCGGTGCTGCTGGCGCTGAGCGGCGCTCAGCCTGAGCGCCGGCGAACGACGGCTCGGCTCGACCGCGACTACGAGAAGAGCCCTGGTCGCGCGCATGCCCTCCGCTGCAGCGTTGCGCTGCGTGAGGATGGCTGGCACGCCCGGCCCGCCGAGAAGCAGGACTCGCACGTCCTGACCTCGATGCTGGACGCCGACGCGCTAGCGATTATCCCGGCCGCCAGCGGGAGCGTGCGGGCGGGCGAGCGAGTCGAAATCGAGCTGCTCTCCCGTGGTTAGCATGGAGAGGTGACCGTGCGCGTGCACCTATTCGCGATCCTGCGGGAACGTGCCGGCAGCGACTGGGTCGAGGTGGACTTGGCCGAGGGAGCAACTGTCGCGGATGCGATCCGTGTGCTGTCGGAGCTGCCCGCGCTTGAGGGAGTCCTCGACCGTATACCCGTTGCGATGGCCGTCAACCGCGAGTACGCGACGATCGACACCCGCCTGCTCGCTAACGACGAGCTGGCGCTGATTCCCCCAATCAGCGGTGGCGTCGACATCCACGTCCGCGTCACCGAGGAACCACTCTCCCTCGACGCTTTGACACGCGGCGTCACCCGTCCCGGGGCGGGCGCGATCGTCGTCTTCCAGGGCATGCCGCGCGATGTCAGCAGACTCGACTACGAGGCCTACCGCGAGATGGCCGAACAGCGAATGACGGCCATCCTCAACGACTGTCTGGCGCGCCACCAACTGCATGCCGTGGCAGCGGAGCACAGGGTAGGACCCGTCGAGCTTTCAGAGCCCAGCGTGATCGTCGCGGTCTCAGCCGCCCACCGCTCAGAAGCCTTCGCCGCGGCCAGCGAAGCGATCGACCGGATTAAGGCCGAGGCGCCGATCTGGAAGCAGGAAGTCGACCACGACGGAACAGTGCGCCGCGTGGCGGGAGCGCCGCCACAAGCCGGTGTTCACGAGCCCGTCTCGCGGGAGACGCCACGATGAGCGAGAGCCGATTGACCCACGTGGATGAGCAGGGCACGGCACGGATGGTCGATGTGGGCGCCAAGGAGCCCACCGAGCGCAGCGCCCGAGCCAGTGCACGGGTGCGGATGTCGGCGGCGAGCGCCCGCGCGATCCAGAGCGGCGACACGCCAAAGGGCGAGGTGCTCGTGGTCGCACGGCTTGCCGGCATCCAGGCCGCCAAGCGGACAGGCGAGCTGATCCCGCTCGCGCACCCGCTGGCGCTCACGTTCATCGACGTGACCGCGAGCGTCAACACTGAGCAGGGTCTCGTCGAGCTGACCTCCGAAGTCCGCACCGTAGCCCGTACAGGGGTCGAGATGGAGGCGATGACCGCCTGCGCAGTCGCCGCGCTGACCGTCTACGACATGATCAAGGGACTGGAGCGAGGAGTGCAGATCGAGAGGATCGTGTTGCTGGAAAAGAGCGGCGGGCGAAGTGACTACCGCCGCGAGGACGCTGACGGGGGCTGAGCCCACGATGCGCGCGGCGATCGTCACGATCAGCACCTCCAGGTCAACCGGCGAGGGAGAGGACCTGAGCGGGAGCAGGCTGGCGCAGCTGGCAGAGCGGATCGGCGCGGAGATCGTCGGTAGAGACCTGATCCCCGACGACCGCCAACTAATCGAAGAGCGATTCTGTTACTGGGCAGACGTCGAGCGCTGCGAGCTCGTGCTGAGCACCGGCGGCACGGGCTTTGCCCCCACCGACGTCACCCCCGAGGCGACGCGAGCGGTCATTCAGCGCGAGGCCCCCGGGATCCCAGAGGCGATGCGCGTCGCCTCCCGCGAGCACACGCGCCACTGGATGCTCTCGCGTGCAGTGGCCGGCATTCGCGGGTCGAGCCTGATCATCAACTTCCCCGGCAGCCCCGAGAGCATCACCCAGGCAGGCGAAGGGATCGAACAGGCCCTACCCCACGCC
>DASRKZ010000186.1:0-17963 GCA_035648675.1 Solirubrobacteraceae bacterium | reverse complement strand
GTCTGAGGGGGCGGGGTCTGAGGGGGCGGAATTCAATACATACGTCCCCCGCGACTCCGGCGGATACCCCGCCGCCGAGGTCTCGCTGCGCTCCGCCTCCCCCGAGCACTTCGCGATCGTCGACGTCGCCTCCGGCGAGCTCCTCGGCTCGACCGAGGCCGCCCGCGCCCACTCGACCGTGCACGAGGGCGCGATCTACCTCCACCTCGGGCGCTCCTACGAGGTGCGCGAGCTCGACCTCGAGCGCCGCCGCGCGCTCGTGGCGCCGTTCGACGGCGACTGGTACACGCAGCCCAAGCGTCTCACCGACACCACGATCGAGCGCCTGCTCGACCGCCGCGACACGCTCGGGGTGACGCTCAGCTTCGGCGAGGTCGCCGTCACCGAGACCGTCCTCGCCTACCAGCGCCGTCGCCTCTCAGACCACGGGGCGGGCGGGCATCAAATCATCGACCTCGTCGCGCTCGACCTCCCCACCACGAGCTTCTCCACCCAGGCCCTCTGGTTCGAGCTCGACTCCTCCACGATCCCGCTCGAGTCCCTCCTCGGGACGCTCCACGCGGCCGAGCATGCCCAGATCGCGGTGCTCCCCCTGATCGCGATGTGCGACCGCTGGGACATCGGCGGGCTATCCACGAACCTCCACCCCCAGACGAACGGCCCGACGATCTTCATCTACGACGGACACCCCGGCGGGATCGGCATCACCCGCACCGCCTTCGCCCGTTTCGAGGAGCTCTGTCGTGACGCATACCGCCTGATCGCCGAGTGCACCTGCGCCTCGGGCTGCCCCTCGTGCATCCAGTCGCCGAAGTGCGGCAACCTCAACGAGCCACTCTCCAAGGCCGGTGCACGGCTGCTGCTGGAGCGGATGCTCGCCGCCGGCGGCGGCGCGGACGCCGGCGCCGGCGGATCCGCGGAGGGGCACCGCTCCGAACGCGATACGCCGTTGTTGAAGGCATAGCCATGCTCTGCTCCCCCAAAAAGGCGGCGCTCGCCGTCCTCACGGCCTGTCTGGCGCTGACCGGCCTGGCCTCGACGGCCGTCGAGCCGGCCCCCGCGGCGGCCGCCAACTTCCAGTTCGGGCTCGCCGACTACGAACCGGCGACGTTCTCCGATCCGCGGGTCGCCGAGCTCGGAGTTCATATCGCCCGCGACGTCGTGCCCTGGAACGTGGTGGCGGTTCCGCGCGACCTAGCGGCCGTGACCGTCTGGCTGGCCGCCGTCAGGCAGGCCGGGATCACGCCGCTGATCACCTTCCAGCACGCCGACGGCAACGACCGCGCGCCGACCCAGGCCCAGGTCCTGAAGGACTTCCTCCGCTTCCGTGCGCTGTTTCCCTGGGTCACCGAGTTCTGCCCCTGGGACGAGGCCACCCACGCGGGGCAGCCGACCGCGCGCCATCCGAGGCTCGCCGCCGAGTACTACAACGCGATCGCCTCCCACTGCTCCGGCTGCGAGGTCACGGCGCCGGACACGCTCGACGCCGACGGCGACATCGAGAGCTGGATCGGCCAGTTCCTGCGGACCGCCCACCCGTATCCGAAGATCTGGCCGCTCAACCCCTACATCAGCGTCAGCACCGACAACTCGCGTGCGATCAGGGCACTCCTCTCCTACGTCCACGGCCAGGTTTGGTTCAGCGAGGTCGGCGGCATCGTCTGGTGGCGCTTCCACGGCCGGCTGATCTACCACGGCGAGGCCTCCGCCGTGAGGTCCACCAGGAACATCTTCAAGCTCGCCTCGATCAGCCCCCGGATAACGCGCGTCTACTACTACCACTGGCGTTCTCCCGGGACTCCCCGGTCCGCGAAGAAGTCCACCTGGGACGCCGGGCTGATCAGCTCGACCGGCGCCGCGCGCCCGGCCCTGCTCGCCGTCGCGAAGGCCCTCCACCGGCACCTCCAGACGGCTACGCCGAGCTCCTTCTAGCGGGCGACACCTCCCGGGCCGCCGGCGCGACATGCTCGCTAGGGCGACATCTCCGGGCCGCCGGGCGCGGCCTCGGGCATCTCCAGCCGCCAGGCTCCTTTGAGGCCGGGGTGACGCGCGTTGTGTTGGAGCAGGAGGGCGCCGACGAGCACGAACGGGACGAAGTTCACGGCGTGCAGGACGAGCGCGTAGGGGAGCGCCTCGGAGTGGGGCACGCCGTAGGCTTTCAGCGCGATCAGGGCCGCTCCCTCGAACACGCCGATCGCGCCGGGCGGCGAGGGCAGGATCATCGAGAGACCGATCGCCACCGCCACGAGCACCCCGCAGGCGAAGGGCAGGTGCAGATGAAAGGAGACGCTCACGAAGTAGGCGCAGAGCGCCGAGAGCATCCAGGCGGCGATCGTCCAGAGGAAGGCTTCCAGCGCGACCGTCCCGTGGCGCAGGCCGCTGAGGCCGTGGTTGAGCTCGTCGATCGTCTGCTCGAGGCGCTCGCCCGAGAACAGGGAGAACCTGCCGAGCGGACGCAACAGCAGCCGCAGCGGCCGATCGCCATACACCGCCAGAACCACCACGGCGGCGACAATCAGGCCGGCCAGCACGATCGCGGCGAGCGCCGCCACGCCGAACCAGCTCACATGTGGCAGCCACGACTCGGCGGCGAAGAAGATCACGAGGATCGCGACCAGGTCGTACAGGCGCTCGATCACGACGGTCCCGATGATCTCCACCGCCGGGGTCGAGCTGCGCTGGTTGAGCACCAGTACGCGGGCCGCTTCTCCGGCGCGCGCGGGCAGGATGCTGTTGTAGAAGTAGCCGATCATCGTCGCATTCACCACAGCCCCGGGCGGGGGCCGGCGACCGACCGCGAACAGCGAGCGCCAGCGCAACCCCCGGGCCACGTTGCCCAGCCCGAAGGCCACCAGAGCCGGGATCAGCCACAGGTAGTCGCTGCTGCGCAGCGCACGCCAGGCCTCGCTGAGATTGATGCCGCTGAGGGCTATGTAGGAGAAGACCACGGTGACCACCACGGTCACCGCGTTGATCAGCAGCCGCGAGCGCCGCGGCAAGCGCGGCGAGGATCGGCGGGCCCGCACCGTCTCGGGCGCGTCGGGTCCCGGCACGCTCGGTCTGGCGGCCGCCCTCAAGCCGACTCTCGCCAGGTGACGACTCGAAAGCGGCAGAGTGCCCAGACGGCGCGCAGGCCGTCCCTCCAGGTGATCTTCTTGCCTTCGGCGAACGTCCGGCCGTAGTAGGCGATCGGCACCTCATAGATACGCAGGTCGGGGATCGAGAGGATGCGCGCGGTGATCTCCGGCTCGATCCGGAAGTCCTCGGAGACGAGCGTCAGGCCGCGGGCGATGTCGCCGCGGATCGCCTTGTAGCCGACCTCCATGTCCGAGAGGGTGGTGTTGAAGAGCATCCCGGTCAACATGCTGAGCAGCCGGTTGCCGGCGTAGTGCCAGAACAGGTGCGCACGCTGGGGCTGACCGCCGCGCAGGCGGCTGCCGTAGACGGCGTCGGCGGTGTCCGCGAGGATCAGGTCGACCAGCCGGGGAATGTCGGCCGGGTCGTACTCGGCGTCGGCGTCCTGGACGATGATCACCGCGCCGGTCGAACGCCCGAGCGCCGTGCGGACGGCCGCGCCCTTGCCCCGGTTGCGCTCGTGGCGCACCAGCGTGATCCGCTCATCGCCGCTCGCGACCGCCGTGACGATCGCGGCGGTGGAGTCGTCGGAGCAGTCGTCCACGACGACGATCTCCAGCTCGTAGTCGAGCATTTTCAACGCCCCCAGCACGTCTCCGATCGTGCCGGCCTCGTTGTAGGCCGGCATCAGCACGCTCAGCTGGGGCCCACTCATGCGCTTAGTATGCGCGGATCGGCGGACCTTCGTACTTCACGTTGGCCGGGCTGATCCAGCGCACACGCCAGCTGGTCCCCTTGGCGGAGGAGTTGAAGGCCCAGTAGCCGGCGCCGTTGGTCGTGACCGTCTTGAGCGTGCGGTAGCGGCGCGCGCCCTTGGGCTTCACGAGCACCGTCACCTTCGTGGACCGAGTCGTCGGCCGCACGAGTCCCCACAGCGAGAAGCCGTGTCCCCGCTTGGTGACCGTCAGCGGCACCGGGAAGCCGAAGTAGAGCGGCTTGGGCTTGCCGGTCACGTACTCCAGGCCGGTCTGGAAGCCGACGTAGCCGCCGAGCGCGCTGCCCGAGAAGGGACCGCCGAGCGGGTCGTCCTTGAGCAGGTACTGCGAGAACGCGGCGACACGCGGGTTGGAGTAAGCGATGTGCTCGGCGATCGCGTCGTACTCGGCCTGCTGGGCGGGTGGCACCCCGTTCTGCTTACTCGGATAGCTTTCGACCCCGAACTCGGTCAGGTAGATCGGCATCCCGCCGCGAATCGCGTGCGCGCGGGCCGCCAAGTCGAGGGCATGGCTGAGGCGTGAGAGCACGCCGATCGTCACGTTGTCGGCTCCCGGCGGGCGGTAGTTCGGGCCGGCCGCCTTCGAGTAGGCGTGATGCGCGTAGCCATACGCCGGCAGGAGCCCACACGAGCCCGAGCGCTTGTAGTGGGCGTTCAGGCACAGCGTTTCGCGCAGGAAGGCGAGCGGCGCGACGGGGTGCAGCAGCCCCTTGGCGCCTTCGCGGCGCGGGTTGTCGTAGCCAACCGGCGCGGTCTCGCCCATCAGCACCTTCGGAGACGCGAGCCCCGCGGCCTTCGACCCTGCCGACAACCCGGCGTAGCCGGCCTCGAACAGGCCGCGGTAGATGCGCGGCGAGGCGGGCGTGCCGTTGGCGTTGAACTGCGGCAGCAGGTAGGGGGGCTCGTTGGGCTCGTTCCAGATCGAGTAGAGCGAGACCTCCGAGCCGTAGTGGCGCGCGACGGCGGTCATGAACTGCTGGAAGTCGAGGTCGTCGGGCCGTGTGATGTAGGGGGCTTTGTGGTTCGACGTCGCCCAGCTCGGGGCCGGCGAGGTGACCGTCAACAGCACCGACCAGCCCAGCTGATGCGCCGCCGCGAGCAGCGCGTCGTACTGGCCCCAGGCATAGCTCCCGGGATTGGTCGCGTCGAAGCTGGGGGCCTTGGCGCTGTTGGGGTCGGGCGCGACGGAATACCAGTTGAGCTCCACGCGCAGAGCGCGCACGCCGAGCGCCTGCAGCTGCACGAGCGCCTGGGGGCGGGTGACCGGGTTCAACAGGTCCGTGGGCGCCTCAAAGTAGAGCTTCTGTCCGGTGGAGGCCTGCGCCTGGCTCGCGCCGAGCGTGCCGAAGGTGAGCGCCGAGCAGGCGAGCAGTGCACAGAGAAGTATGCGGATACGCGACATTGGCCCTCGATTCGGTCGTTGCTTGCTTGGCGGGACGTCCTTACCTACGGGACGTTGCTGGTGGGACGGGGCTTGCTGGTGGACGGGGTAGCGTAGAGGTGCTCGCGGACGAGCCGGGCAGCCAGGTGATCACCGCGAGCTGACCTTGACCTTGCAGTGCGCGGCGTGGAGGTGGGCGCAGACGATCACGTAGCCCGGGCGGGGATGGTGGTGGGCGTCGGTGAGCCCCGAGTCGAAGATCGTCGAGGAGGTGCCGCCGGTCCAGTCGTAGACGTAGAGGCGCTTGATCCGCGAGTTCGTCGAGGCGAGCCCGAACATGTAGCCGAGCGCCTTCGCCGCGCGCGCCAGACCGGACCCGCGATAATTGGGAAAGGCCCCCCCGAATTTGACGATCCCGCCGGTCTCGGTCAGCCAGACATCGCCGGGCACCGCCCCGAGGATCGCGCGCGTGCGTTCGCTGGAGAAGCGGTTGGTGTCCGAGTAGTTGTGCAGCCCCCAGAGCGTCGGGGTTGGCACCCGCAGATGACGGAGCTCGGCTTTGAATTCGGAGATGTAGGTGAGCGTGGGCGAGACTTCCGCCTGGTCGAGGATGTCGAGGCCGAGGATCGTGCAGCGGGGGCAGACGTGCCTGAGCGCCTGGTAGTACTTCGCCGATTCGGTCGCCGTGGGGCTGTTGAAGCGCTCGTAGGTGTAGCGGACGTTGCCGCGGTTGGTCTCGTTCCACGGCTGGTATTGATGGACCTTGGGGAAGAGCTTCATGAATTTCTTCGTATCTCGTTCATATGCCGCGATGCTCGGCATCCGCGTGGGCGTGTACTCGGAGTGGTAGAAGGCCACGAGCACCTGCTGGTGCTGGGCTTCGGCGGCGTGGATCCAGTTGATCGCCTTCGTCAGCGAGTAGTTGCGGACGGCGGCGTCGTAGGGCACGATGTAGCGGGTGATGCGCGTGTGCAGTTGCCGCCACAGCGGGTCGGAGAACATCTCCGTCTGCTCGTCGGCGACGCCGACCTGAAACGAGGCGGCGGCGTGGGCCGTGGGCCGGTGGGTGGAGCCGGCGGAGATCGCCGCGGGGACGCCCACGGCGGCGCCAAACGCGAGCGTCAGGCCACAGGCGAGCAGGGCGACGGCGAGGTGGCGGGTGCGGTGGGTCCGTTGGCGGAGGGTGGTGAGCACGGCCACCGAAACAGCCTATACACCCGAAAGTTGCGTCGCGCCGGCGGGGCGCCCGCGCTGAATCTCCTCTTGCACCGGCGGAGGCGCCGGGCAACGTAGGATGCCGGGCGATGCGCAACGGACGATGGCGCTACTGGGGTCCGCTGGCGGTCGTGCTCGTGGTGGCGTTCGCCCTGCGCCTGTGGGGCATCGGGCAGGGTCTGCCCTACGTCTATGACGTGGACGAGTACGGGCACTTCGTGCCCGAGGCGGTGGCGATGTTTCACCACGGCCTGAACCCCCACTATTTCATCAATCCCCCTGCGCTCACCTACCTTCTGCACGCCGTCTTCGCGGTCTGGCTCGGCCTGGGATTGGGTTCCCACGCGTCGGCCACGCGCGAATTCGCGCTGCATCCGGATCGGCTGTTTCTCCTCGCACGAGTGACCGTGGCGCTGCTCGGGACGGCCTCCGTGTGGCTGCTCTACCTGGTGGGCGCTCGTCTGCTGAGCCGCCGCGTCGGCCTGCTGGCGAGCGCCGTGATGGCCGTGGCTTTCTTACCGGTTTTTTACGGGCATCTCGCGCTCAACGACGTGCCGACGCTCGCGCCGCTGACGCTCTCGCTGCTCGGCACCGCCGGCGTGCTGCGGAGGGGGCGCCTGATCGACTACCTGGTGGCGGGGCTCGGCCTGGGCCTGGCCGCGGCGACGAAGTACACGGCGGGCGTGATGATCCTGCCGCTGCTCGCCGCGGCCGCGGCGCAGTATCTCGACGGCAGGCAGGGCGGCCGCCGGGACGTGGCGCTCGGCCTGGGCATCGCCCTGGTGGCGGCGGCGGCCGCGTTCCTGATCGCGAACCCCTTCTCGGTGCTCGACTTCCACCAGTTCCGCGCGGAACTGGAACGTCAGTCGAACTACACCGCAATGGGGCGCGCCTCCTGGACGGGGGCCCCGAGACAGGGGAGCTTCGTCTACTACCTGTGGTCGTTCACATGGGGGCTCGGATGGGTCCCCGCGCTGGCGGCGCTCGGGGGGGCGGTGACGGTGTGGCGGAGAGAGCGGAGGCTCGGCTGGGTGCTCGTGCCGGTGGCGCTCCTCTACCTCCTGTTCCTGAGCCTCCAGGGCCGCTACTTCGGCCGCTGGCTGCTGCCGATCTTCCCGATCGCCTGTCTGTTGGCGGCCAACTTCGCGCTCGAAGCGGCCGCCTGGGCGACGCGGCGAGCTCCCCGGCTGCGTACAGTTTTGACCGCGCTGGCGGTGCTCGCGCTCACCGCGCAGGGCGTCGTCTACAGCATCCACTCGGGCCTTACCCTCTCGCGCGCGGACACCCGGAACCTGGCACGCGCGTGGGTCGTCGAACACATTCCGGCGGGCGCGCGGATCGTGGTCGAGCCGGTGGTCCCGAACGCGTGGCTCGACGACACCGGCCTGCTCGGAGCCGGGAGGGTTCGCTGGGTGAAGTACCCGACGTTGAGGGTGGTGCTGAACCCGTCCAGCGGGATGCCCGAACCGGGGCACCGGATCGTGGAGCTGGAAAACTACGAGCGGACGCTCGGCCCGGCGTTGATCGGCTACTACGAGCGGCACGGCTACTGCTGGGTCGTGAGCGGCTACACCCAGGCGGGGCGGGCGCTCGCCGATCCGCAGGCGATTCCGGACGCGGTCGCCTACTACCGCGCCCTGGCGGAGCAGGGGGAAGTCCTCTACCGCGTCTCCCCCTACAACCACGGGGAGGGCCCGGTCGCGTTCGACTACGACTGGACGTTCGACTACTACCCGCTCGCCTTCCACCGCCCGGGCCCGGAAATGATCGTCTACCGCCTGCACGGCGGACGCTGCGCGGACGCGACGGGCGGGACGGACGCGACCTCGGGCGTGAAGCCGCCGCCGGGCCGCCGGTCGCCCGGCGGAGGCGCCTAGCGATTCCCCCGGGCGATCTTGCGGAGGTCGATCGTGGCGTCGTAGAGCTTCGCGTCGACCCCCTCCTCGAGGGCGATCTCACGGAGGGGCCGGCCGGAGTCGGTGGCCCGCTTGACGATCGTCGCCCCCCTGTCGTAGCCGATCACCGAGTTCAGAGCGGTCGCGGCGGCGAGCGTCGCTTCCGCTGAGGCGGCGCACCCGGCCCGGTTGACCTCGATGCCGTCGACGCACTTCTCCGCGAACACGCGCGAGGTGCTCGCCAAGAGCTGGAGCGACTGGAGCAGGTTGCGCGCGAGGAGGGGGACGCGGACGTTGAGCTCGAACTGGCCCTGCATCCCGCCGATGGTGATCGCGGTGTCGTTGCCGATCACCTGGGCTGAGACCTGGAGCACGACCTCGGGGATCACCGGGTTGACCTTGCCGGGCATGATCGAGGAGCCCTTCTGGAGCTCGGGCAGGCGGATCTCGCCGATGCCGGCGCGCGGGCCGGAGCCCATCAGCGCGAGGTCGCCGGCGATCTTCGAGAGGGACACGGCGAGGACCTTGAGCGCGCCGGAGAGCTCGACCAACGCGTCGCGGCTGGCCTGCGCCTCGAAGCGATCCAGCGGGGCGGCGATCTGGCGGAGGCCGGATTCCTTCTTCAGGCGCGCGCGGACCTTCTCGGCGAATTTGGCGTGGGTGTTCAGCCCGGTGCCGGTGGCGGTGCCCCCGAGCGGGATCTGCCCGACGTGCTCCAGGGCGGACCGCACGCGCTCCTGACCGAGAGCCAGCTGGGCGGCGTAGCCGGCGAACTCCTGGCCGAGCGTGACGGGGACGGCGTCCATCAGGTGGGTGCGCCCGGACTTGACGACGTTCTCGAAGCTTCTGGCCTTCTTCGCGAAGGAGCGCTCGAGCTGGCGGAGCGCCGGGAGGAGCTCGTTCTGGGCGACGTCGAGCGCGGCGAGATGGACGGCCGAGGGGAACACGTCGTTGGAGGACTGGCCCATGTTGACGTGGTCGTTCGGATGCACGTTCGCGCCGGCGAGCGCGGCGATCACCTCGTTGGCGTTCGTGTTCGTCGAGGTGCCCGAGCCGGTCTGGAAGACGTCGACCGGGAACTGCCCGTCGTGCTTGCCCGCGGCGATCTCGGCGGCGCCTTTGGCGATCCGCGAGGCGCGGCTTTTGTCGAGCAGCCCGAGCTCGCCGTTGACGAGCGCGGCGGCGCCCTTCACGCGCGCCAGCCAGCGGAGGACCGACACGGGGACCGTCTCACCCGAGATCGGGAAGTTGGAGACGGCCTTCGAGGTCTCTCCGCCCCACAGCTGCTTGTCTCCCATCGGCTCTCCTTGGTCGTGATCGGGCGAGTGACAACCTTATCCGCAGAAGGCTGCCAGCTCGCGCGCGAGGCCGACGGGGTCGTCGTAGGCGATCAGGAAGCCCGTGCTCTGGAGCACGCGGAGCTGGCCGTCGGGGAGTAACGCGAGTGCCTCTTCGGCGGCGGCGAGCGGGTGCAGCCGGTCGCGGTCGGCCCAGAGGAGGAGCACCGGCATGTCGAGGCGCGGGTAGAGCTCGAGCAGTTGCGTCTGGGGACCGGTCGGCCATGACCGTGCGCATCTCGCCCAGGAGCGCGCGAGGCTGGGGTTGCCGGGGACGTCGGCGAAGGCGTGGCGGAGGAGGTCGCGCGCCGCGGGGTCCGACCGCGCTGTCAGTCGTAGGCCGCGCTCGGGGGTGAAGGCGGCGCGAGCGCCGTAGGTGAGCAGTCGGTCCAGCCCCGGGAGGGCCCCGGCGGCGGCGGCCAGGCGCCAGGCGGCGCGGAGACGCGCGTTCTGCGGCGGGGCGTGGAGGCGGCTGCCCATGAGGACGAGCCGCCTGGGATGGAGGCTCCCGCGGGCGATCGCGTGCAGGAGAATCTCCGCGCCCGCGTCGTGGCCGCCGATGAGGGGACGCGGCCCGAGCACGTCGGCGGCGAAGCCGGAGATGACGTCGGCGAACCAGTCGAGCGTGTAGGGATGGCGCGGGCGATCCTCGGAGTCCCCGTGGAGCGGCAGGTCGGGGAGGACCACGCGGAAGCGGTCGGCGAGCTGCTCGACGGCGGGCTCCCACTCCTTGTGGGAGAGCATCGCGGAGTGCAGGAGCGCGAGCGGCGGCCCGGCGCCGAACTCACGGTAGGCCACGCGCGCACCGTCGGGGTGGTGGTAGAGACGCAGCCTCACACTCGCAATCGTAGGCCGCGCCGGCCTCAACTCGTAGGCCGCGCCGGCCTGCACTCGCAATCGTCGGCCGCGCCGTCGCCGACCCCGACCGCACTCCTGCGCCTGCAACGCGCCTGCCGGGATGCACCCCCCGTTGCGCGGGTTGCCGCGGGAGGAGTGAAACCTGAACATCTCTGCATGAGCGCAATCCGCACAAACGCCGCCGCCGCGATGCTGGGCGTGAGCCCGAGCACCCTGCGCAGCTGGGAGCGTCGCTTCGGCTACCCGATGCCGAAGCGCACAGAGGGAGGCCACCGCCAGTTCGAGCTGACCGAGATCGAGGCCCTGAGGCAGAGCTTCGCGGAGACACACGACATCTCCTCGGCGATCTCGATCGCCCGCGAGCGCGGCGAGGGACCCTCCTCACCGGCGCGACTGCGTGCGGCCTTCGATGGGTTCCGCGAGGACCAGGCCGACCGTCTGCTCGAGGAGAGCCTCGCGGTGCGCTCGGTCGAGCGGACGGTCGAGTCGGTGCTGTTGCCCGCCGTGGAGCTGCTCCTGGCGGAGGGCCGGGCGAGCGATGCCCTCACCCCCGTCACCGACGACACGAGCGCGATCCCGGACGCGCAGGCGCCGCCGACCGGCGGAGGCTCGCCCGAGTATCGCTTCGCCTGGCGCTACTCCACTGGCTGGCTGGCCGCCGCCCAGCGCGTGGCGCCACCGGCCACGCGCGAGGAGGGCGTGCTGATCTTCGACCTGTCGCGTCCGGCGGACATCGACGCGCTGTACGTGCAGGCGCTCGAGCTGTTGCTGCGGCGGACGGGACTGCGCGTGCTGAGCCTGCCCGTCGACCTCGGGGATGCCCGCGTCGGCAGCGCGTTGCGCGCGTTGCGCCCGAACGCGGTCGTGCTGGGGGGACGGGGCGCCGCCCTGGACGCCCTCGGAAAACTCGTCTACGCCGCCAGGCAAGCCGAGCCCGGCGTCGAGGTGCTGGACTACCGCGGCGCCTTGCCCGATACCGGCGCGAGCACCACCCGGCGCCTGGGCGAGAGCCCGACCGCCGCCGCCGAGGCGCTACGGGAGCGCCTGACAGGCGTCGTGCCACTGCGCCCGGCCGCCGCCTCACCGGCGTAGGCCGCGCCTACAATGGGCCGCCGTGACGGCCACCGAGAAAAACCCGCTGATCCCGCGCCACGCGGTCGACGCACGGCAGGAGCTGCCGGCGCTTGAGCTGGAGGTGCTGGAGCGCTGGCGCGAGCGCGACGTGTTCGCCGAGTCGCTGCGCGCGCGGGAGGGCGCCGAGAGGTGGGTCTTCTACGAGGGGCCCCCCACCGCGAACGGGCCTCCCGGCTCCCATCACGTGCTCTCGCGCGTGTTCAAGGACATCTATCCGCGTTATAAGACGATGCGCGGCTACCGGGTGGAGCGGAAGGGCGGCTGGGACTGTCACGGGCTGCCGGTGGAGATCGCGGTCGAACAGGAGCTCGGCATCCGTTCGAAGGCGGAGATCGAGGAGTACGGGATCAGGGAGTTCAACGAGCGCTGCCGCGCCTCGGTGTTCACGTTCCTGGAGGAGTGGAACCGGCTGACGGAGCGGATCGGCTTCTGGCTGGACCTCGACGACGCCTATAGGACGTTGGACGAGAGCTACATCGAGTCGGTCTGGTGGGCGCTCGCGGAGATCGAGAGGCGGGGGCTGCTGTACGAGGGACGAAAGGTCGTGCCGTACTGCCCGCGCTGCGAGACGACGCTGTCCTCGCACGAGGTCGCGCTCGGGTACAGGGATGTCGTCGAGGAGAGCATCTTCCTGAAGCTACCGGTCCTCGGCGGCGATGAGCAACTACTGGTGTGGACGACCACGCCGTGGACCCTCCCGGGAAATGTCGCGGTGGCGGTCTCGCCGGAGGCGACGTACGCGAAGGTGCGGGTCGCGGATGAGATCTTCGTGCTTGCCGAGGCTCGCGTCGAGGCGGTGCTGGGCGACACCGCGGAGATCCTCGAGCGGTTCTCGGGTGTCGAGCTGGTCGAGCGATACGGGACCTACGGGGGTCCGATCTTCAAGCTGAGCGATCGCGAGCCGGGCTCCTATCCGATCATCGTCGGGGACTTCGTCACGACCGCGGACGGCACCGGCATCGTGCACCTCGCGCCGGCGTTCGGCGAGGACGACTACCGCGTCGCGGGCGCGGCCCCGGAGGTGCCGTTCGACCCGGCGCGGCTGGACACCCTCTACAACCCGGTGAGACCCGACGGCACCTACGACGGCCGCGTGCTCAGCCACGACGGGCGCACCTACGAGGGGCGCTTCGTCAAGGACCCCGTTCTGACGGGGGAGCTGATCGCGGACCTCGCGGAGCGCGGACTGCTGTTCAGAGAGCAGGAGTACGAGCACTCCTACCCGCACTGCTGGCGCTGCGGGACGCCGCTTTTGTACTACGCGAAATCCTCCTGGTACATCGCCACCTCGACGCTCCGCGAGGAGCTGTTGGCGGCGAATGAGACCGTCGCGTGGCATCCCCCCCACGTCAAGCACGGACGCTTCGGGGACTGGCTGAAGAACAACGTCGATTGGGCGCTCTCGCGCGAGCGCTACTGGGGCACGCCACTGCCGGTGTGGCGCTGCGCGGAGGGGCACATGCACGTGGTCGGCTCATTCGCCGAGCTGGAGGAGCTGTCCGGGCAAGCTCTTCCCGATCACCATCGCCCGTTCGTGGACGAGCTCGAGTTCCCGTGTCCTCACGACGGCGGCGATCGAGCCGCGGGCGCGGAGGTGCCCCCCGGCGAGGCGCAGAGCGCGTGCGGGCAGCCGATGAGGCGTGTGCCGGAGGTGATCGACGTGTGGTTCGACTCCGGCGCGATGCCGTTCGCCCAGCACCACTTCCCGTTCGAGCACGAGGACGTCTTTCGGGAGCGCTTCCCGGCGGACTTCATCTGCGAGGCGCAGGACCAGACGCGCGGCTGGTTCTACTCGCTGCTCGCGATCGCGACGCTGACCACCCCCTCCGAGGGCGGTGCCCGCCGGGAGGCGCCCTACAGGAACGTCGTCTGCCTCGGCCTGATCCTCGACGAGGACGGCCAGAAGATGTCGAAGTCGAAGGGCAACACGGTCGAGCCGTGGCAGATCCTCGACACGTACGGCGCGGACGCCTTCCGGTGGTACTTCTTCACCTCCAAGCAGCCCTGGGACGGCTACCGCTTCTCGGCGGAGACGATCGGGGAGGGCGTGCGGCTGTTCCTGAAGCAGCTGTGGAGCACATACTTCTTCTACGTCCTCTACGCCGAAGCCAACGCCGCGACCCTCAACGCGGTGCCTGCGCCGGCGGAGGCCGCCGACGACCTCGACGCGGCCGCGGCGCAGGCGCAGGCGGAGGCCGCCGACGACCTCGCCGCGACGTCGGAGCGGGGGGAGCCCATCGACGACCTCGACCGCTGGGCGCTGTCGCGGACCGCGGGCACGGCCCGGCTGGTCGCCGAGCGGCTGGACGCCTACGACGCCACCTCAGCCGGCCGGGCGATCGCGGGCCTGGTGGACGAGCTGTCGAACTGGTACGTGCGGCGCTCCCGCCGGCGCTTCTGGGACGGCGACCCCGCGGCGTTCGAGACGCTGCGCAGCTGCCTGCTGACGGTGGCGAAGCTGCTCGCGCCGCTGTGCCCGTTCATCGCCGATGAGATCTACGACAACCTCGACGGGACGCTGGCGAGCGTGCACCTATGTGACTTCCCCGCGGAGGAGCTGCCGGCGTGTGACGAGGGGCTGGAGGAGGCGATGGCGCTGGCGCGCGAGACGGTGCGCCTCGGTTTGGGCGCGCGCGGGAAGGCAAAAATCAAGGTGCGCCAGCCGTTGGGCGAGGCGGTGGTGGTGGCCGACGGGCGCGAGCGCGCGGCGATCGAACGGTTGGCGGACGTCGTCCGCGAGGAGCTGAACGTCAAGCGGGTGCGCTTCGTCGAGGCCGCGGAGGAGCTGAGCGAGTACGAGGTGAAGGCCAACTACCGCACGCTCGGACCGCTGTTCGGTAAGGACATGCCGCGCGCGGCCGAGGCGATCGCGGCACTCGATCCCGCTCACGTGGCGGCGGCGGTGCGTGAGGGCGGGGGTGCGGTCGGGATCGCGGTCGCCGGACGCGAGCACACGCTGAGGGCCGACGACGTGATCCTGACGATGAAGGCCCCCGAGGGCTACTCGGTCGAGCGCGAGGGCGCCCATGCGGTGGCTCTCGACCTCGCGATCGACGAGAACCTGAGGGCCGAGGGGCAGGCACGCGAGATCGTGCACGCCGTGCAGAACGCGCGGAAGGCAGCCGGACTTCAGGTCGAGGACCGAATCGAGCTGTGGCTGGCGGGCGCCCCGGCCCTGCTCCGGGCCGCCGAGGCGTACCGCGACTATCTGGCCGGCGAGACGCTTACGCTCGAGTTGAGCATCGGTGGGGACAACCCGAACAACTGCCACTCGGAGCAGACCGCGGTCGACGGCCTGCCCCTGAGCATCGGCCTACGCCGCGGTTAGCGCCGGCTCGAGCTCGGCCTCCAGCTTCTTCTTGGGGTAGGCGCCGATCACGGTCTTGACCGGCTGGCCGCCCTTGAAGAGGATCATCGTCGGGATCGAGAGCACCTGGAAGTTGGCGGCCGTCTGCTGGTTCTCGTCGATGTTCAGCTTCACGATCCGCAGGTCGGGGCGCTCGGAGGCGATCTCCTCGAGCACGGGCGCGACCACGCGACAGGGACCGCACCAGGGCGCCCAGAAGTCGACGAGCACGGGCCCCTCGGACTCGATCACCTCGGCCTGGAAGTTGGTGTCTGTGACTTCGCTAAGAGTGCCTGCCATTGGGGGTCTCCTTGATTGCGTTCCTCTTACCTGTTACCCACTATACAAAGTGTAGTAACCCCTCTCCGGGGTGGTGGTCATGCATTGTAAATACTTTACGAGTGCTTAGCTATGGTGCTAAACTTAGCTCAGCGACTAAATTTAGCAGAGGAGCTAATGCACTATGAGCCGAATAGGGTTCAAGAACCCCTACCGGCCCGGCGCAGGGCATATGCCGCCCCATCTTGCAGGCCGCCAGCGCGAGTACGGGGAGTTCGATCGCCTCCTGGAGCAGGACGAGATCCTGGAGAACATGGTCCTCACCGGACTGCGTGGCGTCGGAAAGACCGTACTGATGGAGACATTCAAGCCGCGCTCGGTGAGCCAAGGATGGCTGTGGGCCACAGCTGATCTCTCCGAGTCGGCGAGCATCAGCGAGGCGGCCCTCGCGCAGCGCATTCTGGCCGACCTCGCGTTGATCACGTCGTCCATCACGGTCGAGGAGCCACAGGAAAGCAATCCGACCGGCTTCACCGCGCCCACCAAACCGCGCCGCGTTCCGCTATCCCACGAGGTTCTCGCGTCCGTCTACACCAGTACTCCCGGCTTGACCTCCGACAAGATCAAGGCAACGCTCGAATTCGCGTGGCACCACCTCCGCCAGCAAGGCCGGCACAAGGTGATCTTTGCCTATGACGAGGCCCAGAACCTCGCAGACCACGCCGAGAAAGAACAGTTCCCGTTGTCGGTGCTTCTCGATGTCTTCCAGTCGATCCAGAAGAAGGGCATCCCGTTCATGCTTGTCCTCGCCGGGCTGCCGACGCTCTTTCCAAAGCTCGTGGACGCACGGACCTACTCGGAGCGTATGTTTCGCGTCGTGACGCTGGGTAGGCTCGATGAGGCCGAGAGCCGAGAGGCCATCCTCAAGCCGATCGAGGTCGCCGAATGCCCGGTCAAATTTCAGACGGAGTCGGTGGACACGATCTGCCACGAGTCGGGCGGCTACCCCTACTTCATCCAGTTCATCTGCCGCGAGGTGTTCGATGTTTTCATCCAGCAGCACGCGAACAATGACGTCGGCATGGGGGTGCCGGTTGATGCCATCCAGCGCAAGCTCGACACCGATTTCTTCGCAGGTCGCTGGGCGAAGATCACCGACCGTCAACGAGAACTGCTGTGGGTGATAGCCAATCTCGATCACTCGGACGAGGAATTCACAATCCAGGAACTCGTTGAGCTAGGCCGGACACTGCTCACCAAGACGTTCTCGCCCAGCCACGCGAATCAGATGCTCGTCAGCCTCTCTGAGCGCGGCATGATCTACAAGAACCGACTCGGCAAGTACTCGTTCGCAGTGCCGCTCCTGGGGCGCTTCATCCTCAGGACCTACGAGCCTCCCAACGAGCCTGCGCTGGTGGTGGATCAGCTTGGCTCGGTGCGCCCTGGCGGCGGCGGACGGGTCAGTGGATGGTGACCATCCAGCCTTCGGAGGTGCGGACGATCGGCGGGTGGATGCCGGTGAGCATCGTGAACAGGTGCGGTGAGACGTAGACCTCGATGAAGGCGGCGAGGACGAGCATCGGCACGGCGATGGCGACGGTCACGACTGTGGCCGCCAGCAGTTGCTCCCACTCCCCGCGCCGGCTGGCGATGATCCACGCGGCAAGCGGCAGGAACAGGGCGATCAGCTCGGGGATCGCGTGCGGAAGCACACCCAGCAGCAGCAGGGCGGGCGAGACGTGCAGGAAACCCGAGACACCGGCGAGGGTGTGTCCCAATACGTAGGCCTGCGCGCTCAGCGAGAAGGCGGTGGCGCCCGCCACGAAGGCGATCGCGATGCGTCCGCCGTGTTCGTGGACCCAGCGCGAGACGCCGTCGTGATGCTCGGCCTGTAGTGGCAGCGAGCTGCCGGCGATGAAACCCGCGACACACGCCATCGCGTGCAGCGCGAGCACGAGCATGTTGCGCCGCAGGACGCCGACGACGTCGGCGGCGTCGCCGACCGCGAACGGCGGCTGCAAGGTGATCACCTGCTGATAGCCGCCGAACAGGTTCGAGATCAGCAATACGGCGCCAAGTAGACCGGCGGCGGCCACGGCCGAGCCGGCAAACCACTGTCCCACAACGGCGCCCGGCGCCCGCTGCCAGGCGCGCAGCGTGGCGCGGGTGTCACGCACGCCGTGGGCGAACGCATAGGCGGAGGCATCCATCCCCGTCCTATCGACCACAGAGCGCCCCTACATGAAGCCCAACGCTCGAAGCACCTTCAACGCGAAGCGCGGTCGCGGAAGCTCCATCATCTGAAGCGCAGCCGCGGCACGAGCCACATCGCCTCGGCGGCGATTCGCCAGGACATCTTGCTCTCCCCCAGCTCGCGGTCTTTGAACACGATCGGCACCTCGACCACCTCGAAGCCGGCGCGCACCGCGCGGTAGGTGAGCTCGACCTGAAAGGCATAGCCCTGGGAGCGGACCCCGTCGAAGTGGATCGCCTCGAGCACCTCGCGGCGGAAGCACTTGAAGCCGCCCGTCAGGTCGCGCACGCGCAGGCCGAGCACCAGGCGGGCATAGGTCGAGCCGCCCTCGGAGATGAAGCGTCGCAACAGGCCCCAATCGGTCACGCCACCGCCGGGCACGTAGCGCGATCCGAGCGCCAGGTCGGCGCCGGC
>DASRKZ010000185.1:0-3748 GCA_035648675.1 Solirubrobacteraceae bacterium | reverse complement strand
GTGTGGGAGTGGACGGAGAGCACCTTCGGCGGCTACCCCGGCTTCAGCCCCTACCCGTACAGGGAGTACTCGGAGGTTTTCTTCGGCGAGGACTACCGGGTGCTGCGCGGCGGCTCGTGGGCGACGGACCCTCGCGTCGCTACGCTGAGCTTCCGTAACTGGGATCTGCCGAAGCGACGGCAGATCTTCGCCGGGGTGCGCCTGGCGAGGGACGGCGCGGAGGCATGATGCGACGCACGCAGGCCAATCGCACGCAGGCCAACCCCGAGCCGCGCCCGCCGCGGGACAGCGAGGAAATCTGATGGAGCCCGTCATAGACCCCGGGGAGACGGCGATCCGGATCGACTCCCACCTGGACGGGAGCGAGGAGCGCTCGCTGGCCGAGGACGTGCTCGACGGCCTGACGCGACCCTTCAAGGAACTGCCGCCGAAGCATTTCTATGACGCGCGCGGCGCGGAGCTGTTCGACCGGATCTGCGAGCTGCCGGAGTACTACCCGACGCGCGCCGAGCGGGCGATCCTGGAGCGGACGGCGAGCGAGCTGGCGGCGTTGACGAACGCGGTGGAGCTCGTCGAGCTCGGCTCGGGGACGGCCGCGAAGACGCGGGTGCTGCTGGACGCGCTGTACGCCGCGGGGACGCTTGTGCGCTACGTGCCGGTGGACGTGACGGAGAGCATGGTGCGCGACTGCGCGGAGACGCTCACCGAGGAGTACCCCGGCCTGCGGGTGCACGGGGTGATCGGCGACTTCGAGCGTCACCTCGACCGTGTACCGCCGGCGATCGGCCCGCGGATCGTGGCGTTCCTCGGCGGGACCGTCGGCAACTTCCAGCCCGGCAGCCGCCGCCGCTTCCTGCGCTCGATCGCCGGGCTGCTCGGCCCGGAGGATCACCTGCTGATGGGGACGGACCTGGTGAAGGACGTGGACGTTCTGGAGGCCGCCTACGACGATGCCCAGGGCGTCACAGCCGAATTCAACCGCAACGTCCTGAGCGTGCTCAACCGCGAGCTGGACGCCGACTTCGACCCCGAGGACTTCGACCACATCGCGCTGTTCGACTCCAAGCACGAGTGGATCGAGATGCGCCTGCGCTCGCGCCGTGAGCACACGACTTTGGTGCGCGCGCTCGATTTGCCCGTGCACTTCGACGCGGGCGAGGAAGTGAGGACGGAGATCAGCGCGAAGTTCACGCCCGAGCGGCTGCAGAGCGACCTGTCGGCGGCCGGGTTGGAGCTCGTGCACTGGTTCACCGACCCCGACGAGCTGTTCGCGCTGACGCTATCCAGGGTATCGGGAAGGTCGGGCGGCTGAACTAGCCTTGCGCAGACTCGGCGCGCAGCGTGAGCGTGCTGCCATCTGCCGCAACAAGCACGATCGCCATGTCCTCCTCGACGGCTCGACGGATCTCCCTGCCGACGTAGGGCGCGTCCGCGTCGAGGAAGGTAGCCCTTTTGGGATAGGGCGAGCATCCTGCGATGTCCAGCTCGATTGCTTCGTCCATCACCCGTCCGGCGGGGGAGTCGTCCTTGTGTTTGGTGCTCATGCTCTGCGCCATCCGTCGATCATCTCCTCGTAGCCGCCCTTGATCTCCTCGATCGCGACACGTATTCCTTCGCCAAGCGTACCGCGATCGAAGACCTCGGCCGTCCGCGATTCGAATGGCCACACCCCCTTATCCGACGTCCTTGCGGCAACGGGACAGCCGAGCGGAAATAGCAATAGGCTTCCGCCCACGATGCGGATCGAGGGCAGCTCAGCAATCGTCGTCGGCGGCGCCTCGGGACTCGGCGAGGCGACCGTGCGGCGCCTGCACGCGGGCGGCGCGGTCGTGACCGTCGCGGACGTGAACGCCGAGAAGGGCGCCGCGCTGACATCTGAGCTCGGGTTGGAGTTCGTCGCCTGCGACGTGCGCGAGGAGGGGCAGGTCGAGGCCGCCGTGCAGCGGGCCGCGGCGCGCGAGGGCGGCCTGCGGATCGCTGTCTGCTGCGCGGGCACCGGCTGGGCGCAGAAGCTGGCGGGCTCGAAGGGGCCGCACCCGCTGCTGCCGTTCGAGACGATCCTCCAGATCAATCTGATCGGCACGTTCAACGTCCTGCGCTACGCCGCCACGGCGATGATCGCGAACGAGCCGGGGGAGGACGGGGAGCGCGGGGTGTGCGTGACCACCGCCTCGATCGCCGCCTACGACGGACAGATCGGCCAGATCGCCTATTCGGCCTCGAAGGGCGGCGTGGTCGGCATGACCCTCCCCGCGGCGCGCGACCTGGCGCGGTACGGGATCAGGGTGAACACGATCGCCCCCGGGCTGTTCGACACGCCGCTGCTGGCCGCCCTCCCGGAGGAGGCCCGCGAGAAGCTCGGCGCGGGCGTCCCCTACCCCCCGCGCCTCGGGCAACCGCCGGAGTACGCGCACCTCGCGTGCCACATCGTCGAGAACCGGATGCTGAACGGCGAGACGATCCGCCTGGACGGCGCGCTGCGGATGCCGCCTCGGTGAGTAGGTAGGGGTAGCCGTTGGGGCTGAGCAACCGCCCGCAGACAATAAGCTTCGTCCAACCGCTTCCGTGGGATAGAATCGAGACGATGAGCACTCGTTCTCGCACCTTGCTCGAGCCTGGCCATGAGGCCGAGTGGGCGGCGCTAAACGACGAAAAGCGTCGCGGGTTGACGCCACCACCCGATACACCGGTCGGCGAGCTACTCAGGCGCGGACAGCATCTCTCCGCCCAGGCGGCGGGGTTATTGCGAGCTGTCGAGCGGGCAAATGGACGCCCTCGATCCTGAGCTCGACGTTGCCGTCGCCGCGATGGTCGCGGAGAATGCCCGCTTTGTCTTGATTGGCGGGTTCGCGGTCATCGCCAACCGTTTCATTCGGGCGACCGAGGACATTGACTTCCTCGCCCCCGATGACATCGATAACGACCGACGTGTGCTTGCTGCCCTCGTAAAGCTCGACGGTGTGCGCTACCGCGACGATGCGCCGCTTTGTGACGAGCATTTGCTCGACAAGACACATCTGCGCACGAAGACTCGCGCCGGGGTCATCGACATCCTGCGCGGCGGTCTGCCCCCGCTCGACTATGACACCGTTGAGGAACGCGCGATGCAGGCCGAGTACGGCGGGGTCAAGTTCTTGGTCGCCGGCTTGAAAAGCATCGTCGGCTTCAAGCGCCTTGCCGATCGCCCCCGAGATCGAAACGACCTGATCGGCTTGGCCGAAATTCACGGCGAGCTACCGATCGACTCGATCCCCGGGCTGGATACGTAGCCGTTGCGATCACACAGGCGGGCTCAGCGCCCCGTCTGGGCTTGGGTGGCCTGCTCGACCTCGCGGCCCTTGGGCGTGAGTGTCCAGATGTTGCGCTCGCCCTTGGCGTGACCGCGTCCTTGGTTGTGGGTGAGCCCGAGCTCTTGGAGCCGCGAGAGCAGCTTTGAGATCTGCCCGGGGTCTGTGATCCCGGCGTGCTCGGCGATCTCGCGGTTACTCCCCCCGGGGAGTGTGGCGACGGCGGCGAGGACGCGGAGGGTGCGGTAGGTGATGCGGCCGTCGAGATCATCCAGCGGAGAGCGCACCGGTCGGGGCAGCGTGCGGCGCGTTTTTGGTGTCGGGCGCTGGAGCTCTTTCTTGGCGGCGGCGGGCCCGAGATAGGGCAGGATGATGACCGCCATCAGGTAGGCGTTCAGTTGTCCTGGTTTTGGGGGTCAGAGGAGGGCGGGGAGCGCGCCGCCGGTTTGGTGGGTGGCGTG
>DASRKZ010000184.1:0-5376 GCA_035648675.1 Solirubrobacteraceae bacterium | reverse complement strand
GCCCACCACCGTCGAAGTGCCCGCCACGCCCGCCGCTCCGGTCTCACCGTCCGGCGGGGTCGAACAGAGCGGCGGCACTCCCGCGCCGGCCGCAAGCGGCGGCTAGCTCAGCCGCGTCAGACCTTGCTCTCGCGTCAGGCGAGGACTAGCCCAACGTGAAGGTCTCGAGCGGCCGTTCCAGGACGCCGTTGAGCGCCACTTCCACCGGCGCGGTGATCCGCGGGCTCGACGTCGTCGATGTCAGCATCTCGATCGCCACGCCGTCGCGCGCCCCCGGCCGTTCCGACAGCAGGAGCACGTCGCGCCCGTACACCTCGTGCCCGGCGACCGTCGCTGTGTAGAGCACGTCGTAGGCGGGCACCGTATTCACCCGCGTCTTCCCCTCACCACGCAACACGAAGCCGTCGAAGCGGCTGCTCAGCCCAGCGATGTAGCCGCTCGCGTACAGCGGCAGCTCGGCGCTGAGACCACCCGTGTAGGGAGGCAGGCGCAGGGGCGCCACCGCGAAGGAGTCCTCCAGCCGACCGTCCGAGCGACGCTCGATCCGCACGAACTGTCCTGGCGCGGGAGTCGTCCGGTAGAGGCCTCTGTAGCTGAAGTGAAACGGCGCCGGGCCACCGTGAGAGTAGGTGGCGGGCCACAACACGAAGACCGCCGTGATCGCCACCACCGCCAGTCCCCCGCCGGCCGCGATCACCAATCCTCGCACCGCCCTCGACGCCGCATGCCAGCGCGGCGCCAGCAAGCGACCGAGCGTCGGTCCGTACTGCGGCTTCAAAGGCACCGTCCCCACTACCACGCTGGCTCCCTATTCGCCGATTGAGAACAGCGACTCGAGGTCGTGACGCGAGAACGCGGCGAAAGCGACCATCGTCTGGGTGCGCGTCACACCCGCGAGCCCGCCGATCGCGGCCGTCACCACATCGGCGAGCTGCTCATGGTCGGGGACGCGCACGATCGCGACGAAGTCCCACTCACCTGTCACCGAGTAGGCCTCCGCCACGCCCTCCACGTCCGCCAGGGCGCCCCCCAAGGTCGAGAGCGCGTCGCGCTCCGCCTCGATCAGCACCACCGCGTTCGTCATCGTCATGGCGAATGGGTCTCCCCTGGCGCCAGCACCACGACCTGCGAGGAGGTGTCCGCCTCGACATCGGCCTTGAAGGCCTCCAAGTCGGTCTCGATCGGCGGGAACGTGTCGTAGTGGCAGGGGATCACCTCGCGCGCGCCGATCAGCTTCGCCGCCTCCACCGCGTCCACGCGATCCATCGTGTAGTGGCCGCCGATGCACACGTCCGCGCTCGCCTCCTCGGCGCTCGCCGCCGCCTTCGGGTTGCCCGTGAGAAACGGATCGATCAGCACCGTCGTGGCTCCGTCGGTGAGCTCGAAGGCCGATTGGCCAAGGAAGCGGATCTGCATCTGCGCTACCCCTCTTCTGTCCGGGAGTTTCCGTGAGCCCCCATCATAGGAGTGTTCTCGGGACGTGCTTTCCCTACAGCTTGCTCGGGACGTGCGCCTCCTACAGCTCCGGTGGGTCCAGGCGATACATGCCGAACCCCACCACCAGCCCGAGCAGCGCGCCCGTGACGCCCGCCAGCCAGCTCGCCTCCGGACGCGCGAACGGCAGCGCCAGCAGGAGCGCGGCGATCGCCGCGACGCCGAGCAGGTCGCCCTCGTAGTAGTAGCCCGCCCGCGCGGCCTCCAGATCGGGCGCCGCCCAGGCGGCCAGCAAGCCGAGGGCCGCCGCGTTGCCGCCACTCACGATCGGCTCCGCGTAGAGCGCACTCGCCACCAGCGCCCCCGTCGCCCCCGCGCCGAGGAACACCACGAGCGCCACCACCGGCCCACGGCGACGCTCGAGCAGCCAGCCGAAGATCGCGACGGCGAGCAGCGTGACGAACGCGTAGAGACCGTTCAGGTAGGCGAACTGGGTTGTGAAGAGCTTCCACCAGTCGCCCCTGAGGGGACCGATGATGATCAGTTTCTCCGCGCCCAGATAACCGCCCCGCAACACCACCCACACCACGCAGCTGATCGCCACGAGCGCGATCGTCACGTAGGGCGGCGAGCCCGCCGGGAGACCGAGGCGCGGCAGACGCGGGCGTCGCAGAGATCGTCGAGAGCCCCCATCCTTCTCGCGCGGCAGATCAGGGGCGCGCTTGCGCAATCGGTGGCCGCAGTAGGGACACTCGGTGATGTACGGGCTGACCTCCGACCCGCACTCCTTACACACCACGAACAGATCGGGACCGGAGGACATCGCTGCTCCATTCTAAGGACCTCCCCTATCCGCTTCGCTAAGGACCTCCCCTCCCCGCCTCGCACGCCTTTGGAATACTCAAGCGATGAAACCAGGCTACGACCAGAAGCTCTACATCCTCGCGTTCGACCACCGCGGGTCATTCCAGAAGAAGTTCTTCGGGATCGAGGGCGAACCCGATCCCGAACAGACGGCGATGATCGCCGACGCCAAGCACCTGATCTTCGAGGGTCTCCAGCAGGCGGTTACCGCCGGCGCCGATCCCTCGGTGACCGGAGTGCTCGTCGACGAGCAGTTCGGCGGCAGCGTGCCGGAGGAGGCGCACGCGCAGGGTCTCAAGCTGGCGATGCCGGCCGAGCGCTCGGGCCAGAACATGTTCGACTTCCAGTACGGCGAGGATTTCGATAAGCACATCGAGAGCTTCGACCCCGACTTCACGAAGGTGCTCGTCCGCTACAACCCCGAGGGAGACGCCGCCGAAAACAGCGAGCAGCTGACCAAGTTGAAGCGACTCTCGGATTGGCTGCACGAGCACGAGCGCAAGTTCCTGTTCGAGCTGCTCGTGCCCGCTGAGGACGCCCAACTGCAGACGGTGGACGGCGACACCGAGCGCTACGACGCCGAGCTGCGTCCCGCGCTGATGCGCCGCACGATCGCCGCGATCCAGGACGCCGGGATCGAGGTCGACATCTGGAAGATCGAGGGCGTCGACGAGCGCGCCGACTGCGAGATGCTCGTCGCCCAGGCCCGCAGCGGCGGGCGGGATGGCGTGGTGTGCGTCGTCCTCGGCCGCGGCGCCGACGACGCGAAGGTCGACCACTGGCTGACCCAGGCCGCCCCCGTCGACGGCTTCGTCGGCTTCGCGATCGGACGCTCGATCTGGTGGGAGCCGCTGAAGGCCTACGTCGACGGCAAGATCGAGCGCTCGGCCGGAGCGCGGAAGATCGCCGAGAACTACCTCCGCTTCGTCGCCGTCTACGAGCGGGCCAAGACGCTCTCGTGAGGATGAAACAGAGCTTGGGTGAGCTCGAGCGGGCGTTCGTCAAAGAGATCTCGCTCGAGCGCCACCGCCGCGCCTCGCTGCGGCGCACGACCGAGCAGCGCGCGCTCAAGCGCGAGGTGGACCGCCGTCACAAGCGCGGTTCGATGCGCTTCGTCCTACTCGTCCTCGCGCTCATCGCGACCGCGGTGATCGTCACCGTGGTGATGTTCCGCACGCTCTACGTTTTGCTCGGCTGACCCTCATCCGAACCAGGCGCCTCGCCCAGCGCGCGGAGGGCATCACTTACCTCGGTGCGTACATCCTGCTCGGGGGCGCCCTCGCCATCCTTGCGATGGATCTCCAGGTAGATCTCCGTCCGGAACACCGGGATCTCCTGCGGAGCCTGGATACCGATGCGGACCTTGTCGCCCATCACTGACAGGACCGACACCTCGACATCGTCACCGATCATGATGCTCTGGTTGGACTTACGCGTCAGGACCAGCATTCGATGTCCTTCCTCTCTTGCCTAAAGCCAAGTGGCCCGCCCCCGCAGCCGAAGGGCCAAGCATAGTCTGAGGGCCGGGGGAAGTGAACCCCGAGCGACCTCCGGGACCATCCGCATGTGCCGGTGACCGCTATGCGCTAGTCTCCCGGACCGCTCATGGCTCGTAGATCATTGCGCCCACATTTGAACCAGATCCGCGTCTGGGTACGGCAAGGCCGAACCGACGCCTGGGTCGCCCACCAGCTCGAGGTGAGCGTGCAGGACATCGAGCAGTTCAAGCGCCAGAACGAGCTCGTCGGCGATGAGGACGCCGCCGGGAGCGCGGGCGCCACGGACTACGAGGAGATCGACCTCCGTGCCGAGGACGACGCGCTGATCGCCGCCGAGCTGGAGGCAGCCGAGATCGAGGCCGAGCGCATCAAGGCGGAAGCTCCGCCGGAGCCCGAGGAGGACGAGGGCGACTCGGAGAGCGACGAGCAGGACGCCCCCCGCCGCCGCGGCCGCAGCCGTCGTGGTGGCCGCGGACGCCGCCCGGCGCGTCCCAACGCCGGCCCCCTCGAGGGCACCTTCGACCACGGCGAGGAGGGCTACGGCCTGTGGCTCGACCCCGCCGTGCAGGACAACCCGATCTACGCCGAGCACTGGGCCGGCCACCGTCCGGTGGAGGTCCTCGTCGAGGAAGACCGCATCGTCATTCGCCGCACCGGCAGCGACAGCGACGACTAGGCGTCGCCGAGCAGCGCGAAGCGGCGTCCCCGAGTAGGTCAGGCGTTGATCTCCCGGCGGCCCCCGGCATAGTCGGAGGCCTCGCGCAGATATCTCCCGAAGGCCGCGTCGATGACGATGCCCGAGTCCCATGCCCACGGATCGTCCGGGGCCAGCTTCATCGCCGCCTGCAGGCACCAGGCGGTGCCGCGACCGTAGAGCTCCACGAGCTCCTCCGCGCTGAACCTCCCGCCCAGGCGCCGGCGAAGCTCCGCGACCAATGCCTCTGTGACCAGCTCCAACTGCCGCCCCCGCTCAGCCGGCGCGGCCTGCAGCCGGCGCTCGCCCTGCTGCCACTGGTAGATCGCGTTCTCGAAGGACACCCGCGCCGAGGTTAGCGGGCCGGCGGCGACAGACCCGCGGTCTCGCGGCGCAGCCCCGTGTGGACCCGCGGTCTCGGCGCCAGTCTGGCGGCGGCCCCGCGGTCGTGGACTAGTTGTTGGGCAGGTTGCTGATGATGTACGGCTGCTCGCCGTGCCTCATCAGGCCCAGCCGTCGCGCCTGCGCTTCGATTGCCCCCGGCTTGCCGAGTGCTTCGTGCTGGCGCTGCAACGCCTTGTGTTCGCGCTCCATCCCCGCCACCTTCGCGCTCTCTCCCTGCGCCTCGCGCCACGTGCTCACGAGACGGACTCCCGCGCTCAGGTACAGGCACGCGAGGACCACCAGCACCCCCAGCATCGCCACACGGCCCATCCGGTCCCAGCGCACGCGCGCCGGGGCGGGGCGGCCGGGGCGGCCGGGGCGGCGTGCGGAAGTGCGGCCGGTCGCGGCGGACGCTCGGACGGAAGCGGAGGGCATCTCCTCGCATTCGCCCTCCCCAGCCCACCTCCTCCTCTCAGCCGGAGGCAGCGATGTCAATCAAGG
>DASRKZ010000183.1:0-4424 GCA_035648675.1 Solirubrobacteraceae bacterium | reverse complement strand
CCTCGACTTGTCCCCCGCCCGCCCCCGCCGCCGCGAGCAGGTTCTCGATCGCCATGCCCTCCCAGCTCGGCCCGGCGATCGGATGTCCGAGCACCGCCTCCTTGTCGGCTAACCCGAGCAGGGCGTGCACGAGGCCGCTGTCGCGTACATATACCTTCGGTGAGCGCACAAGCCGCTTGCCGGCGTTTCCCAGGCGGGGTGCCAGGCGCCGCACGAGCAGCAGGTCAACCATCAGGTCGAGGTAGTGAGCGATGGTGCTACCGCTCACGCCGAGTCCGCGTGCGAGCTGGGCGGCGTTGAGCAGGCCGCCTTGGTGGTGCGCGAACATCGTCCACAGCCGCCGCAGCGTCTCGGCCGGGATGCGCGGGCCGAGCTGAGGGATGTCGCGCTCGAGGTATGTGCGGATGAAGTCCTGGCGCCAGCGCAGGCTGATCGCGTCGCTGGCCGCGAGGAAGCTGTCGGGGAAACCGCCTCGAATCCACAGCTCATCCAGTTGCTCCTCGCCCACCTCGGTGATGTCGAACGGCGCGAGCTCGACGAACGCGATCCTGCCCGCCAGGCTCTCACCCGACTGGGCCAGCAGGTCGATCGCGGCGGAGCCCAGCAGCAGGAACCGGCCGGTCCCGGAGCCCTCGCGCCTGGCCTGGTCGATCACGCCGCGCAGCGTCTCGAACAGGCCGGGCGCGCGCTGGATCTCATCGAGGATCACGAGCTCCCCGGCATGGTCGGCGAAGTAGAGCTCGGGCTCAGTCAGACGAGCCCGGTCCGTCGCGGACTCCAAGTCCAGATAGACCGACGGCCGCCCGGCGGCGATCTCCAGGGCGAGCGTCGTCTTCCCCGCCTGCCGCGGGCCGAGCAGGGCAACAGCCGGCGCCTGGTCCAGCAGCGCAGCGACTTCAGCAGCTACCCGCCTCTCGATCATCCATGCAATTATAAACCTCCGCTACAGATTTGCACGGATCACTGCTTCAGGACGCGTATCGTTGCTGGTGTTGCGATCGTTGCTATAGTGGTTGGGGTCATGGGTCTTCAATTCGTCAGTGGTCGAGCCCGGTCTGCGTCTGTCGTCAGCAGGCGAGCTACGCGCGAGGAGCGGGAGTCCGAGCTCCCCGTGGAGGCCTACCCCTCCTTGCGTACCGCTGCGAAGCTCATCGGCGTCAGCCCGAGCACGCTCTCGCGTCGGGGTGACGTAGTGCGGGTTTCCGCGGCTAACCAGGAGCGCATCCCGGCGGGCGAGGTCGTTCGCTTGGCGGCGATATACCGGCGAGCGCGGGTGAGTCGCGTCGCTGCGGCGCTTGTGGAGCGTGCGGCCAGTGCGGGCGCTGAGGCGCAGAAGCTCGTCGGCGCCGAGGTTGACCGTGCGCTGGAGCAGGTTCCCGTGTTGTCAGCGAGTCCTGATGTCGGTGCTTTCATCATCGAGGCACGCAGGCGGTTGCCGAAAGGGCTGGCTGCACAGGTTGAGGCTACGCTGAAGCGCGATTCCGAGCCGGGGCACAGCACCGTCGGATGGGCTCCCGCAGGGGATTAGCCTCACAGCTTGCGCGGTGGATTCCATTGCATGTATCGAGCGCCGGCGGCTCGATAGGCGCTTGGCGGCGCTGCTGAACGGAAGCCGAGACGATCGGCAAGCGCGGTTTCGGCCGATGGAGGAGCGAATCCGAGCCGGGACGGCAAGCCTCGCTTCTCGGCGGCAATGGCGAGGTAGCAGAGGAGCACGCCCGCAAGCACCCGACTGAACTCGGTCACCTTCGAATGAGCGTCGTCGTCGAGAACGGCGATCGCGGTCACGAGCAAGACCGCGTCGTTCTCCAGGTGGTAGGAGAGCGCCGCGACCGGCTCACCGGCGAGGACGCAGGTCAGTGTACGTCCATGCCCCTGTGCTCCCACCTTGTTGATCGCGGCGGCGCTGTCGCCGAATCTGCTCGCGCGTAGACGCTCGTGCTCGCTCGTCACGAGGATCCGTGTCGCGCCGATACGACGGACACTTCCACCGGGCTCGACCCGGACCCGACCAGCGCCGAACAGGAGGCGCTCGACGACGGTTTGGCTGTGCGAGCCCAGGCGCAGCTCGAGGAGAAGCATGCCCCCCGCACCGGAGCCGGCCTGGGCGACACAGCGTTTTCAATACGCGCCGATCCCCGATGCGCAGGGGTGCGTGGCGAGATGTGGGGGTGGGGCGCTTTTGCGAAGGTTTGACCGAGATGCGCATGGATGGGTGGGAAAGGGGCGGTTTGACAGCGGTTCTCCCGTCCGCCGGCCGGGTGGATTACGGACCTCTGTAGCGGTTTGGCCACAGACTGTTTCCGATTCGTCTAGATCGGGCCGGTGAAGCATTAACTCTGCGACAGGGCAGCCGATAGGGGTGCTGGCAAGGCCCCCGTAGAGCCCTTTGCGGCGGGCATCTTCAGGACGAAACGGATGTCTCCTGATGCTGCGTGCCCACCGCCTGCCGGCGGTTCGAATTTGGCCATATGGGTGTATTTTTGGGCCGCATCCGCGCAGGTAATCAAGGCCTCCAAGGGAGTGGGCGCGGGGCATCCCTGCCCCGCGTCTGGGGCGTGGTGCGCGAACCACAGTGGGCCGGGGTCTGGCTCTTGTCTATCGAGTCATTCCCGCCAGGCGCCGTTGGCGATCTCGGCGCTGCTCGGCGCGTTCTTCAGGCGCGCTCCGAGGCGTTCCATCACCAGGTCGGCGGCTGCTAGGATGTCGTAGCCGCCGGGATCTTCAACGGTGAGTGTGTTGAGGTCTGTGATGAAGTCGGGGTGCTCGAGCTTGGCGGCGAGATTGGCTGCGAGCTCGCGATAGGTGAAGATCTCGTCGCCCATGTAGTGAGCGAGGCCGTCGATCACGAGTTGCTCGTCGAGGTGCAGGTCGGTGAGTGCGTGCCAGAGGTCGAAGAGGTCGCGTCCCTTGCGCCGCTGGTATAGGGCTCGGAGCTTGGTTGACATCAGCTCCTCGATCTGGAACGTGTTCACGTCGGCTTGACCGGACCACCAGCGTGAGTCCACGGCGTAGGGGCGGGTGATGCGAGGGAGAGACGACTCGGTCTCGGCGATGTTGATCTCGATCTTGACACGGATCTCCCCGCCGTCCTCGGTCGGGGCCGTGCAGATGAAGTGCGTCATCTGGCCGGTGAGCTCGCGGCTCTTCTCGATCAGTCCGACGCGCACGGTGATTTCTCGCAGCGCGTCGATGTATGGCCCGATGGCGCCTCGGGTGCCGCGGACATAGTCGAGATCCTCGGAGTAGCGCAGCGCCGTGGGCAGGTGCAGCTTGTGCAGGCACGTGCCGCCGCGAAACGCCAGCTCCCCTCCGAGCAGGGGGTCTCCGGCGATCTCGAGGATCAGCCGTGAGAGGATCAGATCCTGCTCGATTTGCCGGCGCGCTGGCCAGGGGGCGCCCAAGCCCCACTGCGTGATGTAGTCGTACGCGATCACAGGGCTACGATCACAGGTTCACCGATCACAGATCGGCCAGCACGTCGGTGTTCACGCGGATACCCCAGGTTCGATCGAGGTGGCCACGCCGGCCGGCGCCGGCGCGCAGTAGGGTGGGCTCGCCCTCGCCGGGAGCGGCTGCCTCTCGTAGAGGCTCGAGATCGTCACAGTGCCCGAAGTGTTCGACGAGCCAGCCGACACGACGTGTGAGGCCTCGGCCACGCGGACGGGCGAGTGCCGCCAGCGAGGAGCCGTCAAGGCCTCCGAGCTCTCCCAGGATGGTGGCTACGTTGCCGTAGCCGCCGCTCTCGCCCGGGAGCGCCACCATGTCGACGACGGTCAACTCCGGTGTCGCCACGAGCATCGTGCCCGTTGACACGGTGCGGGGTTCGGTTGGGGCGCCGGCCACGTGTCGGCCGCTGAAGAACCGCAGGCGGACGCGAGCGACCGCCCGGTCGCGCAGCGGTGGAACGCACATCACCTGGAAGACCTGGGGCGCCTGGTGTGCGGCGCCATGCAGGGACGCGGCTGAGAGCAGCGCCACGTAGTAGACGCGACCTAGCGTTCGCATCATCTCGTCGATAAAGCGCTCGGCCGGGACGACGCCCCAGGAGCGGTACTCGGGAGGGATCACCACCCAGAAGCCCTGTGCGGGTGAGAACACTTGCCCACCTGCGTGCAGTCGTGACAGCGATCTGCGCACCGCTGCAGACGAGGACTCCTCTAGGAGCTCCTGTGCGTCCGCGGTGGTGAACGTCGAGACGCCCTGAGAGAGCAGATGGTCGGGAAGTTGGCGCGGAGCGATCGACGTCATGGGATGAGAGCAACCGACCAGGACACTATCTGTCCGTTTCTGCGTTCAACATACCACGGACCAGCTCCGAGTCTGGTGCTGACGGGGAAGCGGCCAGCCTCGATGCCCAGCGGTGTGTGGCGAGATGTGGGGGTGGGGCGCTTTTGCGAAGGTTTGACCGAGATGCGCATGGA
>DASRKZ010000182.1:0-6507 GCA_035648675.1 Solirubrobacteraceae bacterium | reverse complement strand
CCACCCACCCCACCGGCGCCCTCCGCGCGTGCGAGTAGGGCACCGCAGCGCTGGCAGTAGTTGGCTACCTCGTCGTTGACGAAGCCGCACTCGGTGCAGTGCAGGGCCATGACCCGAAACCCTCTACGCGGAGGGATCCGGCTGGCGGTGAGCGAGGATGTCGGTCAGCCGCTGGACGTCGTCGCCGGTGATCAGCGCCTCGCCACCGTCGTGCTTCTTGCGCAGACGGTTGACCAGCTCGGCGCGCAGGATGTCGATCTTGCCGTGCAGGATTCTCCGCTTGTAGGAGATCTCGGTCTCCTCATCGGTCAACTCCTGAATCAGGTCTTTCAGCTCGGCATCCGACAGCGAGCCGAGGTCGGGAAACGTCTCCATCGCGGGCTTTCTCCTCTCACGGACTCACGCCGGGCTTACCTGGCAGGACATACCGGCACACCGCCGGAACGCTCAGTATAGCCCAAAAGGTCAGGCTGAGCTTGAGAGTCTCCCGTCTCGCACATACAGCCAGGTCGCGATCAGCGCGAGCGCCAGGCCGATATACAGCAGCACCTCACCGACCGTCCGCCAGCCGACCATCGCAAAGAAGAACGCTCCCATCACCGGCGCCACCGCCAGGCGTCCCGGCCAGTTGATGCGCAGCTCCACGCCGTGTGCCAGGCTGTAGCGGCCCAGCACGAGCATCGTCAGCTCGCGTGCCGCCAGCACCGCGATCGCCCAGCGTGGCAGCAGCTGGAAATACCAGCACACGACGACGCCGGAGACCACCAGCAGACGATCGGTCACGGGATCCATCAAGGCCCCCAGCCGGCTGTACTGGCGGGTGATACGCGCGGTGATCCCGTCGGCGTAGTCACCCCAGGCGATCACCGCGAACAGGATCGCTCCGAGCGCGTCCGTGCCGCCGCCGCTGGAGAGCTCCACTACGAGAAACACGGGAATCAGCGCGAGCCGCGTGAAGCCGATCGCATTGGGCACCGTCCAAGGCCGCAGTGGCTGACCGGCCAACGTCTGCGCCGGCGGCGGCCCGGAGCGGTCGAGGCCGAACAGCCGGCGTGCGGTCAACCGTCGCTTCGCGCTCGCGCCATCCTCGGCGCGGTCTAGGGGAGGCTCCGCCACAGCTCGTCCACCGCCCGCACCAGCTCGGCGGGCTCGCCGTCCAGCGGGAGAGCGGCGGCGGCCTTGCGTCCGCGGCGTATCTGTACCTCGATCTCGCCCGACTCCAGAGACTTGCGTCCGACGGTAAGTCGCAGTGGGCAACCGAGCAGCTCGGCCTCGGCGAACTTCTCCCCCGGGCCGAGGTCGCGGTCGTCGTAGAGCACCTCCACCCCGCCCTCGACGAGCGTGGTGTAGAGCGTCTCGGCCGCCTCACGCTCGGGAGTCCCGGACTTGCCGAGGGCGAGGAGATGCACGGCGAAGGGCGCAAGCGCTCTGGGCCAGGAGATGCCGTGCTCGTCGGCGAACTGCTCGACCGCCGCCGCCACGATCCGCGCGGGCCCGATGCCGTAGGAGGCCATCCACACCGGCAGCTCGGCCCCTGTCTCATCCAGGTAGGTGGCTCCGAGCGGCTCGGAGTAGCGAGTGCCGAGCTTGAAGATGTTGCCGATCTCGATCGCCGGCTCGATCGTAAGCCGCTCGCCGTCCTTGAAGTACTCATCTCCGACCTTCTCGACGCCGGGGTTGCTCAGCGCGACCTCGACGTTCGCCGCGTATTGATCCCCACCCGCCCCCGCCAGCAGGACCTCGTCCTCGCCGGCCGGGCATGGCGCCATGTACTCGTGCGCGCCGAGGCCGCCCATCATCCCGACGTCGCCCTCCACGCGATAGAAGCGCAGGCCCGTGCGCTCCATGATGCGGTCGTAGGCTCCCACGTGCAGCGCGTAGCACTCCTCCATGCCGGCCCGGTCGCGGTCGAAGCTGTAGGAGTCCTTCATCACGAACTCCCGCGTGCGCAGGACTCCCGCGCGCGGACGCGGCTCGTCGCGCTCCTTGACCTGGAAGTGGTAGACGATCAGCGGTAGGTCGCGGTAGGAGCGCACGGTCTGGGCGATATGGAAGGTGACGGCCTCCTCGTGGGTCATCGCCAGCACGAGCTCCGAGCCCTTCCGGTCGGTCAGCTTGAACAGCTCGTCGATCTCGATCCGCCCGGTCTTCCGCCACGGCTCGGCCGGCTGCAGCACCGGCATCAGCATCTCCTGGGCGCCGATCGCGTCCATCTCCTCGCGAATGATCTGAACGACGCGCTGGTGCACGCGCCAGCCCGCCGGCAGCCAGGTCCACATGCCGGCGCCCATCTGGCGGACCAGCCCGGCGCGCACCATCAGCTTGTGCGAGATCGCCTCCGCGTCCGCGGGCGGCTGCTTCTCGGTGGGCAGCAGGTATCCGGACAGGCGTGTCATGTCAGGGAGATTGGAGGGTGTTGGGGACGGGCATCAGAGAGCAGAGCCTAAAGAGATGATCCCCGCCCCGCCCCGCGCCGTCCCTCTGGTTGGCGAAGCCCTTTGATAGAACAGCAGTCACCGAGCAATCTTCGATCAAGACCCGACAAGGAGCCCCAATGGCCTATTCCGTTCCGCCGCTTCCCTACGCCTACGACGCGCTCGAGCCGCATATCGACAAGGCGACGATGGAGTTTCATCACGACAAGCACCATCAGGCCTACGTGGACAAGGCCAACGCGGCGCTCGAGGGCACCGAGTGGGCCGACAAGCCGATCGAGGAGGTCCTGCAGAACCTCGACAGCCTCGGCGAGAAGAAGGGGCCCGTCAAAAACAACGGCGGCGGCCATTACAACCACTCGCTCTTCTGGGAGAGCCTCTCTCCGGACGGTGGCGGTGAGCCCGACGGCGAGCTCGCGCAGGCGATCGACTCGGCGTTCGGCTCCTTCGCGGATTTCAAGACGAAGATCAAGGAGACCGGCGTCGGGCAGTTCGGCTCCGGTTGGTCATGGCTCGTGCACGACGGCTCGGGCCTGACCGTCGTTCCCAGCGCCAACCAGGACAGCCCGATCTCAGACGGCAAGACGCCGTTGCTGGGAGTCGACGTGTGGGAGCACGCCTACTACCTGAAGTACCAGAACCGCCGCCCCGACTACATCGACGCGTGGTGGAACGTCGTCAACTGGGACAAGGTCGCCGAGCGCTTCTCGGCGACCTCCTGACGGACCTTCGGACCCGGCGGGCGCTCAGCTGCGGCTGAAGCGCCGGCCGGCCACGGGCGAGACCTCTTCGTCCAGCGGCGCCGGCCGATCTTCGATCGGTGGCTCGAGCATCGACTCGAGCACCGCGTCGGCCTCGTCGGCCGCGGCGGCCTCCATCGCGGCGACGCGCTCGGGAGTCATCTGCGTGTCGTCCTCGTTCTCGGCCAGCCACGCGCGCGCCTCGGCGGCGGCGCTCTCGTCGCGCTGGACGGTCTTCCCGGAGGCGTAGTAGCGGTCGATCTCCTTGAACAGCTCGTCGACGAGCTGCTCGGTGGGGACCTTCTTCAGCGGCTCGCCCTTCGAGTAGATCATCCCCATGTCTTTCGCGCCGGTGATGCCGAAGTCGGCGTGGCGGGCCTCGCCGATGCCGTTCACCGCGCAGCCGAGCACCGAGACCTCGATCGGGTCCTCGTAGGCTTCCAGGCGGCGCTCGACCTCGACGACGACGCTGTCCATGTCGAACTGCAGTCGCCCGCAGGTCGGGCAGGCGATCAGGTCGGGGCCGCGCTCGCGCAGCTTCAGCGCCTTGAGGATCTCCCAGGCGACCTTCACCTCCTCCTCGGCGTGGAACGTGGAGAGGGAGATGCGAATCGTGTCGCCGATCCCGTCCGCGAGCAGCGTTCCGAGCCCGACGGCCGACTTCAGCGAGCCCGACCACTTCGTGCCGGCCTCGGTCACGCCGAGGTGCAGCGGGTAGGGAATCCGCTCGGCCAGCATCCGGTTGGAGGCGATCGTGTTCGGAACGGAGGTCGACTTCATCGAGACCTTGAAGTTCTCGAAGTCCAGGCGCTCCATCAACTGCACGGTCTCGATCGCGGCCGTCACGAGCGCCTCGACCGGGTTGTCGTACTCCAACTGGCGCAGGTGCTTCGGCAGCGAGCCCGAGTTGACGCCCACACGCAACGGCGTGCCCGTGACCTTCGCCAGAGCGATCACCTCGGCGACCTTCTCCGGTCCACCGATGTTCCCCGGGTTCAGGCGCACGCAATGCGCGCCCGCTTCGATCGCCTTCAGCGCGAGCGTGTGATTGAAGTGGATGTCGGCGATCACCGGGATCGGGGATTCCGCGACGATGCTCTTCAGCGCCTCGGCGTCCTGCTCGCGGGGCACCGCCACACGCACGATGTCAGCGCCGGCGTCGGCAACCGTGCGGATCTGCTCCATCGTCGGACCGATGTTGGCCGTCTCCGTCTTCGTCATCGTCTGCACCGCCACCGGCGCGCCGCCGCCGATCGGGACCGCGCCAACCTGGATCTGTCGTTTGGAGGCCATAGGGCAATTGTACGAGGGTGAATCGGCACAGCCGTGAATCGGGCGTGAAAGGCCGCCCGAAGTCGATGCCCGGTTCGAACAGCGCTTTTTCGCCGGCCTGTCTGGCGGGGACGCTCAGGGCGTCGGCCGCACGCGCAGCCCGTAGTCCTCAGCTTCGCGCAGGATATCCTCACTGATCGGTATATCGCGACCTGCGGGCCGGCGCCCCGGCGGCGCCTGCCCGGCTGTATCGAAGAGCGCGTAGCCGATCAGAGACATCGCCGGGTCCGAACGGCAGAAGTAGCGCATCCCCACGAAGCCGGCCCGGGCGAGCGCCGCCGCCCAGGCCTGGGTCAAGTCGTAGTCGGTCGTCGTGTGGATCTCGCCGTTGACACCGAACTCGCCCGCAGCCGGGGCGCAGCAGTCGGCCAGACGAATGTCGGCTTCGATGGTGGCCGTAAAGTGAGCCTTGCCGGCGACGTCCTGCTCATCGACGACAGTCACGCCCTTGTAGATCTCCAGCAGGCAGGCCACCGGACGCTCGGCGAGATGGCACGCCCCGAGACCGGCGACCGAGCACGGGTCAAAGCGCCACGTGTCCTCGGCGTTGAAATACCACGCGCCGAGCTCGGCGGAGTGGATGCGATGGATCTCGGCGCCGGCGCGCAGCACGAGTTCGGGGAAGTCCGCCAGCTCCTCGAGATCCCGCGGCGGCGCCGACAGGAAGGACGGCGCGTGTCTAGGCGGCAAGGCGTGCGACCACGCGGCGAACGGCCTTCAGAACGCGCTCGTCGAGGGGGTGACGGCTGAGATACGCCGCGGGAGACTCCCCGTCCAACTCATCTTGCCCCGTCACAAACCACGACGCCTGCGTCCACGGACTGGCGCTGGAGCCATCCAACTCGACGAGCAGCTCGTGGAGCCCCGCAATCGTCCGCGCGCCGCGGAACTGAAACGCCGGGTAGAGCAGCTTGCCGCCCTTCGTCGGCAGTGCCAGTAGACGATAGCGCTTGGCGAGGTCGCTGATTCCCTGTCGCGTTCTGACAGTCCCGAGCACGGCTGCGACATCCGACCAGTCATACAACGGGCCGAGGTGCTCGTCCCAGATCAGCTCAGACGTCGCCAGCAGCGCAGCGCGGCGCCCCAAGCGCGCCTGCGCCTCGGGATCGGCCAGCCGGCCCTCCGGAAAATCGAGCCGCTCGAGCGTCTCCTCGAACGCCTGCATAGCCGCGACATAGGACGCCATAACCCAAGATTACTATGTCAAGTCCGTCAAGTCAAGACCGTCAAGCAAGAGGATCTGATCCGTACAGCGCCTAACCTGCTCGACTGATGACCGGCTCCTCACGTGAGATCTACGCCACGGCCCGCGGGCCGCTTGCTCGCCTGGCCTCGCCGCTGGCCGCCCGCGCTCGCGCCCGGCGCCACGCGCGCTTCTTCGCCCTCACGCGGCTGTCAGCGGGAGCGCGCGTGCTGGATGTGGGCTGCGGGCGGATCGGCCTACGCGCCCTAGAGCCGACACTCGATATCACCGGCGTCGACCTGAGCGAGCGCCCTAATTATCCCGGCCCGTTCGTGCAAGCCGACGCATCGATCGGACTGCCGTTCGCCGACGGGGAGTTCGAGCTCGTCTACTGCTCGAGCGTGATCGAGCACGTCCCGCCTCCCCGGCGGGCGGCGTTCGCCGCGGAGGTCCGCCGCGTCGGCCGCGGCTGGTTCGTGCAGACCCCCGCCTTCTCGTTCCCGCTCGAGCCCCACGCGCTGCTGCCCTTCGCGCACTGGCTGCCGGCGGCGCTACGTCGCCCCTACTGGAAGCTGGGAGCGACCGGCGAGTGGGAAGACATCTCGCTGCTTCGCCGCGCGGAGATGGAAGCGCTGTTCGGGACGGCGCAGGCCGAGCGAATTGGGCCGCTCGTGAAGAGCTGGGTTTGCGTGCGCGCGCCGCACGAGGCCACCTGAGCGCCCGACCAGCGGCGTGCTCAGCCGGCCAGACGACCGATGTCGTTGCTGACACCGTTGACCACCAGGAACAACAACAGCACGATCCCGACCGAGCTGAA
>DASRKZ010000181.1:0-6982 GCA_035648675.1 Solirubrobacteraceae bacterium | reverse complement strand
CGTCCAGCTCGGCGGGGAGGCGGGCGGGACCTCATCAAACGGCAAGCCTCCCGCCGAGCTGGACGTGATCGCCGTGCAGGCCGTGACCGTCGGCTCGGAGGTAACCGACCTGATGGCCAAGCTCGAGACCGACGGCGAGTTCGCCGAACAGCTGTTCGTCCACGGTCTCGGCGTCCAGACCGCCGAGGGGCTCGCCGAGTGGCTGCACTACGAGGCCCGCGGGATGCTCGACATCCCGGCGACCCAGGGTCGTCGCTACTCGTGGGGCTACCCCGCGGTGCCCGAGCAGTCGGAGCACCTGAAGGTCGAGCAACTGCTCGGCCTGGGCGACATCGGCATGAAGATCACCGACGGCTACGCGCCGGTGCCCGAGCAGTCGACGCTCGCGTTGATCGCCCACCACCCGCAGGCGATCTACTTCGGCACGCGCCAGGGCCGTCTCCTCCCCGACGGCTCGCCCGACGATGTGATCAAGGGCTCCCCCCGCGATCCCTCGCTGTTCGGCGAGATCACCGACGAGGATCCGCCCGACGGTGTCGTCGAAGCCGAGGACGAGCCCGCCCTAACCTCCTGACACGGGCTACACCAATTTTGTCCCGTTTCGCCTCGTCCCGTCGGATCAGGGGATATGGCGAAGACTGTTCGCGAGGCGATCTTGATTCTCGAAGCCCGTGGCTGGCGACAGGTGCGCGAGCGTGGGAGTCATCGCCAGTTTAAGCATCCAGACCTCTCACCAGTGGTAACAGTCGCAGGCAAGCGAAGCAGTACTATCCCTGTTGGCCAACTGGCAAGCATCAGACGTAAATCTGGAATCGAGGAGTTGCGATGACCGAGTATTTAGTCGTCTATGAGATGGGTGAGGATGGAGGATGGGGCGCCTCATCTCCCGACCTTCCCGGCTGCGTCGCGGTTGGGAAAACAAAAGCCGAAGTTGAGAAGCTGATCAGCGAGGCGATTCCGATGCACATAGAACTGATGCGCGAAGTCGGAGAGCCGGTGCCTGAGCCCCACGCCGTGGCCGGTTCGACCGCCGCCTGAGAGCGGCTTCTCCCCATCGGCGTTTCTACCCCTCGATGACGCCCGAGGCCGTGCCCTTGGCCACACCGGAGCGCTTGCCCGCCGGCAGCGGGCTGAGCTTCACCGGCGCGCCGGACATCGTCCGCAGGCGCACGTCCTTCCAGGAGAGGCCCTCGGTGATGAGCGCGGGTATGCCCATCAGCACCGCGGCGGCGACCTCGACGACCTGCAGGACGATGCCGTAGGCAAGCGCGTCGGGGGTGGAGACGTGGTAGGCGCCGACGAGCACAGCCACGCAGGCCGCCTGGAAGACGCCGATGTTGGCCGGGGTGGCTGGGATGACCGCGGTGACGTTGACGGCGAACAGCACCGCCGCGGCGCCCGCGATTCCGACGTGGCCCGCGAGGCCGAGGGCCATCAACAGCAGCCAGCACGCGACCCACTGCAAACCCCAGGCGCCGAGCTGGACGGTCGTGGCGAGCGCCGCCTGGCGCGGGTGGCGGAACACACGCAACCCTTCGCGGACGCGCACCAGGGAAGCGCGCAGCGCGGCCATCAGAACCTGTAGACGCAGTGAGCGTGAGACCGCCGCGCTCGGCAGGAGCACGGGCGCGAGCAGCACCACGAGCACCGCGCCGACCGGCGCCAGCGCAACGGCGACGAGGGCGCCGTGGTGGCCGTTGAAGAGGTCGACGCTCGAGAACATCGCGATCCCGAGGATGGCGAGCGCGAGCAGGTTGAGGAGCGTCTGGGAGACCATCGTGCCGAGCACGACCGGCAGCGTCTCGCGGGCACGGCCGAGGCGACGCGCGACGATCAGCGCGCGCGAGGGCTCGCCGAGGCGCGCGGGGAGCGTCGCCGACATGAGGACGCCGATGAACGTGCCCTGCATCGCGTCTCGACGTCTGGCCTTGCGCCAGGTCGGGGCGGCCGCGAGGATCGCGTGCCAGGCGATCGCCCTGGCGAACATCGAGGCGCACATCAAACCGAGGCCGGCGAGGAGCAGACCGGGGCTGGAGGCGAGCAGGCTCGCGGCCACCTGGCCGACGCCGATGTGCACGAGCGCAAGCAGCGCGAGCGCGAGACCGCCGAGTGAGACCGCCACGAGCGCGAGGCGCCGGAGCGCGCGCTGAGCCAACCGCGAGCGCTCGCGCCCGCCGGTCCCCGACCCGTCCGGGACGGCCGACGTGGAGACTGTGGCAGTCTCGAGGCTCGGCAGGCGCTGAGCGGGGACGCGCGGCAACAGATCGGCGGGAACCAGGCCGAGGCGAACCCCGACACGAGCGGCGCGCGTCGCGGGACGACCGACGGCGAGGGCCTGCTCGTAGCAGTCGAGCACCTCGGCGGCGACGTGCGGCCAGGCGAAGCGCTCGGCGCGCAGGCGCGCGGCGGCGGCCATTCGCGCGCGGGCGGCGGGGTCGAGCGAAAACGAGCGCAGTGCCTCGGCCAGGGCGAGCGCGTCGCCGGGAGGCGTCAGCAGACCCTCGACCCCGTCGCGTACGACGTCGCGGTAACCGGGGATGTCGGAGGCGAGCACCGGCGTGGCGGCGGCGAACGCCTCGGTGAGCACCATGCCGAAGCTCTCGCCGTGGAGCGAGGGAGCGCACAGCACCTCGGCCCGGGCGAGCTCGGCGAGCTTGCGCGACTCGGAGACCTTGCCGAGCGCATGGACGCCGCGATCGTCGAGCATCATGTGCGCGACCTCATCGGGGGAGGCCCCGACGAGCGTGAGCGTCGCCGGCACCTGCTCGCGGAGTGCCTCAAAGGCACGCAGCAGCACCGGCAGGCCCTTCCGTTCGACGGCCTGGCCGATGAACAGGATCCGCAGCGGGGCGGCCGAGCCGTTCAGACTGGGTTCGCCATGCCGGCCGGGATCGCCGTGAAGACCGGGCTCACCCAGCGGGTCGACCTGCGCAGCCCCGAGGTCGACGCCGTTGGGCACGATCCGGTAGCGCCCGCCGTAGAAGCGCCGGGCGGTCCAGGCGGCGGCCTCGGAGACGGCGATGCGAGCGTGCAGGTGGTTCATCCGCCGCCTGGCCCCGAGCAGGTTCCCGACGCCGTTGGTGAGGACGTTCTCGGAGTAGGTGTGGAAGGTGCCGACGAGCGGCAGCTCGGCCGCGGTGGAGCGGAGCGCGTCCCAGCCGAGCAGCGGTACGACCGGCTCGTGGATGTGGAGCACGTCGTAGCCGCCGGCGCGCAGCTCGCGACGCAGGGCGAGCACCCCGCCGGGGGTGGAGACGAGGTTGGAGATGGCGCCGTTGGCGGGGAAGCCGGCGGTGCGCCCGAGCGCGACGAACCGCTCGGGGGGGTCCAGGCGCTGGGGGCGCGCCCCGCGGTGCAGGCGCCGCGAAAGCGCGTCGTCGGGATCGAACGGCGCGAGGATGCGCGCATCGTGGCCAAGTGCGGTCAGCTCAGCGGAAAGCGCCTCGATATGGCGAGTGACACCACCGGGGTAGGTCCACGAATACGGCGACAGCAGTGCGATCCGCACGCCTACCACTGTATCCGTCGAGGGGGTCGGCCAACAGGGCCCTCTCGCAAATATGCCCGGCCGGCGCTTGGGCTTGCGATAATCGGCGGATGAGCGCGCGGCACTTCGTGAAGTACACGTTCCTGAAGATGGACCCCGCCTGGCGCAGGCTCGATGACGAGCGACGCGAGCAGGACAAGCGCGAGTTCAACGCGGCCTGCGAGGACTTCGCGGACGGCCACCTGCTGCAGGCCTTCTCGCTGGTGGGCACGCGCGGAGACGCGGAGCTGCTGCTGATCGCCGAGGCGGAGAACCTCGACCGCATCCACGAGCTGCACGTCGTGCTGGGGCAGAGCGGCCTGATGAAGTGGGCGGAGATCCCCTACTCGTTCCTGGGGATGAGGAAGAGCTCGGAGTACTCCGAGGACGAGCGCACGACCCCGCGGGGGTTCCGGGGGAAGTACGTGTTCGTGTACCCGTTCGTGAAGTCGAGGGCCTGGTATGCGCTGCCGGCGGATGAGCGCTGGCGGATCATGCAGGGCCACATCACGGTCGGGCAGGAATACCCGGGGGTGGACAACCACACGACGTACTCGTTCGGGCTGGACGACCAGGAGTTCGTGGTGGCGTTCGACACCGACGACGTGGGCACGTTCCTGGACCTGGTGCAGCGTCTGCGGACGACCGAGGCCTCGGCCTACACGGTGCGCGACACGCCGAGCTTCACGTGCCTGGCGATGTCGGTGGGCCGCGCCTTGAACGCGCTCGACGGCGAGCCGGTCGCGTTCGAGGCAGCTTCCGCTGTCTAATCGCGGCCTCACCCAGCTGCGGAGAAGCGACCCGATCCTCGCGGGGATCATCGAGGCTGTCGGCAAATTGCCGAACGCGGGCGACGGACGCCCCGATAAGAGCGACTACTACGGAGCGCTGGTGCGCACGATCGCGGGCCAGCAGCTGTCGGTGAAGGCGGCACGGTCGATCTACGGACGACTGACGGCGCGCTTTGGCGACCGACCGCCGACGCCGCAGGAGATCCTGAACGACGAGCCCGAAGAGCTGCGTGCCGCCGCGGGGCTGTCACGCGCGAAGGTGAGCTACCTGCGATCCCTCGCCGAGCACACGCTGTCTGGCGAACTGGAGCTGGAGCGGCTGGACGACCTGCCAGACGAGGAGGTGATCGCGGAGCTGACGGCGGTGAAGGGCCTCGGCCTGTGGAGCGCCCAGATGTTCCTGATGTTCCACCTGGAGCGCCCCGACGTGCTCCCCGTCGGCGACCTCGGCATCCGCCGCGCGATCGAACTCGCCTACGGGCTGGACGCGCTACCGGACCCGATCGCGATGGAGCAGATCGCCGAGCCGTGGAAGCCGCACCGCACGCTGGCGTGCCGTTACCTGTGGCGCTCGCTGCAAAACGAGCCGGGGTAGGGCGACATGTGTATGATATGCACATGCTCAAGGAGCGTCTACAGATTCTGGTGAGCACCGAGCAGAAGCGTCGCTTGGAGGCGGAGGCGCGGACGCGCGGGGAGTCGGTCGGCGGGCTCGTGCGCGCGGCGATCGACGAGCGTTACGGCAAGAGGAAGTACAAGTTCAGCCAGGCGAAGCGGAAAGCAGCCATGGAAAGAATCAGATCAGGACCGACGATTCCGTTCATAACGCCGGAGGAGCTGAACCGCATAACCGAGGAGACATCCGCGGAAAGATTCCTCAAGCTCCAAGACCAGCGCGAGCCGTGACGACGTTCTTCCTCGACGCCAACATTCTGATCTATAGCCGATCGTCGCCGCCATCGGCGTACCGCGATTCGTGCTTGGAGATACTCGATGCGATCGAGCGCGACGAAGTCGACGCCCAGATCTCAACGGTGGTGTTGGAGGAGGTCTGGAATCTGGAGCTGACGGACCGTGTGGGGGGCATCGACGGGCTCACGGCAGACGCGTACGAGCTGTTCTCACCTGTGCTGGCGGTGACGGACGAGATCTTCGCCCGCGCGTTGGCGTTGCCGCACAGCAAGATCGGCGCAAAGGACCGGGTCCACGTCGCGACCTGCCTGGAGCACGGCATCGAGCGGATCGTGACCGCCGACAAAGGGTTCGATACGGTCGCGGGCCTGCAGCGGATCGACCCGCGCGCTGGCGCAGCTCCTCTGCACAAGCAGAGATGAGCTGGGGACGGTTCACTCACGCCGTCCGTGCCGTAATGCCGGTTTCGTCACCTCACGTCAACCGGAACGGTCACCATGACATGATCGCGGGTGCAGTTGACGTACACGCTCACAGATGCCACATACCTGCCTCGCGCGTGGTAGCTGTGCGACAGCCGCCATGCCTGGCGCACCGGCGGCGAGGCTCCCGCCAGGCAGATCTGGGGCACCGGGCTCGACCCGGGCGAGTCGCGAGCAGCTGCCGCCCGGCGGGGAGGGAAGAGATGCGCCGGGGTCCTTCAGACATCAAATCGGCCTCGGTCGGTCGTTGGTCTCACGGCGGGCGCGCGGGTGGATCGGTGGCGTAGTGTCGGATAGAGCGTGCACAGCGCGATGCCTCACGAGGGGTTCGCGGGTTTCTCGAAGGTCCATTCTTTGCCATTCCAGCGCTCAGCGGCCATCACTTCTTGTGGACCTACTGACGCTTCCGTGGGTCGTTTTACCTGCCTAGTAGGGGTGGGCAGAGACCTCCGAGTGAGAGCATCGCGAGCGCGATCACGGCGTCTGGTGAGTGGTAGCCGAAGCTGCGGCGCATGATCAGCCTGATCTGCGTATTCATCTGCTCCACGCGTGCGTTTGACAGCCCGTTGACGATGGCGGCTTGTACCCTCGATCGCTGCTCGGTGATCGTCTTGGCGAGCTTGACGAACGGTTGTAGGCGACATCGCCTGGCCCATTTCAGCCAGTGCTCCAGCAGCTCGATCGCGTCCTTGGGTGGGACTCGGTAGATCTGGCGCAGCTGCTCCTTGAGTAGATAGGCACGAAAGATCGGGGTGTTGAGCTTCTGGATGAACGCGAGCTTGGCCTGCTGGTGGACGGTCAGGTTCTCGGGGTTCTTCCACAGCGCTCCAGAACGCCGATTCGACTCGCGACACGCCACCCGTCACCGAGGCGGCGCTCGACGCATAGCCAGACGGCGAAGCTACCCCACCAGGCTCTTCACCCTACCCACGGAAAGAGCAGTAGCGCCGCAAAACGGCTCGGGCACCGACCACGGCGCCGCCGGTCTCGCGTTCCTGATCGGCAACCAGGCCGCCGGCAAAATGATCGGCGAATTCCCCGGATTGAGCAAACTCGACGAAAACGAAAACCTCGTCAACACCTCCGACTTTCGTGCGATGTACTGCTCGCTCCTCGAGCAGTGGTTCCAGACCGACGCCGGCGTGGCGATCCCCGAATCGGCGTCGTTCGCACGACCGCAGCTGATCAAGATCTGATGGCGCCCCGGGCATTCCCGGCATTGCGCCCGGCTCCACTACAACGCCCCCCGGGCGCCCATCCCACCCTCTCGC
>DASRKZ010000180.1:0-14811 GCA_035648675.1 Solirubrobacteraceae bacterium | reverse complement strand
GAGATTCGCGGTGACCGCCTTGGGACTATTGCCCGCCCCGATCTGTGCGGGGGCAGGTTCGCAGGGAGCGCTCTGCCCGTAGGAGGTACTGGTCCCGTATTCAAACTCGCAGGCAGTGACCTGGATACCGGCCGGGTTGACGCTGCCACTGACCACCGCGGTGGTCGTCGTCAAGCCGGTTGCTGCCTGGACGCTCGTGCCCGGCACTTCGATCGCGGGACCGAAGACATCGACCACGCCACTTCCTTCTCCGCCGTCAGCGACGTAGAGATCCCCGTTGGCGGGGTTGACCGCGACGGCCTGCGGTCCGCTAAACGGACCCGCCGGCGTGCCCGTCAGCTGCCCGAGATATTCTTCTGAGGCCGACGCGGCGAACTCGTCAACCACGCCAGACCTCGCGTCAATCACATACACGTGGTGTGTCGTGGGATCCAACCCCACATGCAGAGTATCGAAGCCGAAGGGTCCCTCAGGCGTGCCGGCACCGTTCCATGCCGGCGTCAAAAAGCTGCCCATAGAACCAAAGACGTCAACCTCACTCGAGCTGCCCCCGCCTTCGCTGGTCGTTTCGATATAGGCATCCCCCGTCAGATCGTTTACCGCCACACCCCGGGAAAACCCGTTGACGACACCAGCACCGAACTGCGACACATACACCCCCGTCGAGCTGAACACATCAACAACCGCGCCTTCGCACGTGTTAGTTACATATAGATCGTGGGTTGACTGATCGACAGCCAGACCCCACGGACACTGGAAGGGCCCAGGGACCGGCGCAGTGGCCGGTGGACCCGTCAACTGCGACAGATACACCCCGGTCGAGCTGAACACATCCACAACCCCAGCGGTACGGTCTGCGACATACAGATCGCCGTTTTCATCGTTGACCGCGACACCACGAGGTTCGCCAAAGGACCCGCCCGGAGTACCCGTCAGCTTCGACCCTTCGACGTAAGACTCCGACGCCGAGAACGCAAGCGGAGCCCCAGCCGAGCTGAACCGGTCAACCGTCCCCGCAGAAGAATCGACGACATACACATCACCCGCGGCATCGACCGCGACCGCCGTCGGTTCACCAAACCCCGTCAGCTGCGAAAGATACGTATGGGTAACCGCCGCCGAAGCAGGCACACCGGCAAACACAAGAAAGCCCAACACACTGAGCATCGACGCCACCACGAATACGTTGCAGCGCGAAACCCTAACTCTACTCAGCACGATGAGACCTCCCTAAACGAGCCCCACCCGGGGCATGATTGAACCGACCCCAGCCCACAAGGCCGGCCCCTTCTCCTAAAAGACACAGCCACAGGCCTCCAGACACACACGCAAGGACGCACCGAAGACAGCGCGACTGTCGGGGAGCGCCGCGGCCCCCAGCAGGAGCCACGGCGCTCAGCGCTAGAACCGTCGCGTGTGGGAGCACACGACGGAGCCTCCTCGAACGTCACCACCAGATGAGGGACACGGCAGCGGCGCTCGAACAGACCCCTAACTCCCGCTGCCCACTCGCGCCGCCCAGAGGTCATCAATGACCCGCGGGCAGACCGAGAACGACAAGTACCGCACTCCGAAGCGCGGCGGATGCTACTTAGAGAGCCACCTGAGGCGCCCCTTTGGGCGCCGGAACTAGGCTTTTTGCCTAAGAGACCCGGAGTAGAGAGAGAGAGAGAGAGAGAGAGATGTGTCAGCGACGCTGACACATCTAGCTAAGGGCCTCATTGGGCGCAAAGCGATCCCCATCACATCTGTCCCCTGTGGACTCACGCGAAAACAACCCCTCATCATGCGATCCGGCCCTCTCCCCTACATCCCCTGCAAAGCGCTTACGTCGATCCCAAGAGACCAACCCAAACCTGATCTATCGTCGCCCGACAATCCACCACGGAAAGCCGATGCATATTTAACGTACCCCCCCGGTGAGCAAATGTCAAGCCCCACCCCGCGCTCGAAAGCACGGGCGTTGGTAGTCGCGACCTGGAGGCCGTCTCAGACGCGCAGTCCCAGCACCAGCGCGAGCGCCTCATCCAGCGCTTCGAGATCCTCGGGGGCGAGACGACCGAAGCCGCTCTTGAGGGTTTGCGCGTCGAACACCCGCAACTGGTCGGTCAAGACGCGCGTCGTGACTCCGGAAATCTCGACGAGCGGGCGGAACGTCGCCGGCATGGCAGACCGGGAGGTCGGTGCGACCAGGACGGTGCTGAGAGCGAGCAGCTCGTCTGCCTGGACAACCACCCCCGGCCGGGAGCCCTGTTGCTCGTGGCCACGCGCCCGGCGTGGCGCCGTCAGCCGGACTATCTCACCGCGCTCCATCTCAGTCGGCGGGCCACTCCGGCATGAGTCCGTCCAGCTCGCCGCGCAGTATCTCGAGCTCGGCGCGATCTGCCGGATCGGAGGCGAGCTTGAGCGCCTCCTTGCGCAGTGAGGCACGCCGTCGGCGACGTGCGCGCGCCTCGGTCAGTGCCATGCGGACGGCCTGCGAGTCATTCAGCCCCTCCGCACGCAACACCGCGAGAGCCGCTTGGGAGTCGGCATCGAGCCGGACATGAAGGGCGCGGGCCACATAAACAGTGTACTACAAATCATGCTACCGGCAAGGAAGCAATCCTCTCAGCCCTCGACCATCTCAGAGTCCGAGCACGGACAGCCCCGGGACGCGTTCGAACTCGCGCGCGTTGGTTGTCGCAACCTGGAGGTCGTGAGTCAACGCGGTGGCGGCGATCCAGAGGTCGTGCACGCCGATCATTTCACCAGCCGCTTCGAGTGCCGCCCAGACCTTCGCGTGGCCCTGCGCAACTTCGTTGGTGATCGGGAGCGCCTCCAGTTCGGCCAGCACGTTCTCCACGAACACTTGACGCTGCATCCGGCGGGGACCATCATCGGCGCGGTAGACGCCGTGCAGTAGCTCGCTCGCCGTGATCACGCTGATCGAGTGCTCCTCGTCCGCAGGGACTCGGTCGAGCGCCGTTCTTCCACGCTCCGCATCGACCAGAACGGACGTGTCGATCAGGAAGGCCATGCGGGCTTGGGACGACCAAGCTTTCTGCGTGCCTCTTCCACATCCCGGACAAAGTCCTTGTCGACTGTGGGCAGGTTCGCTACGAACCTCCGCCACGCATCGCCCTTGAGCCTCCGTGGTTTGGAGGGGGGGTGCAGCTCGACGACGGGTGTGCCGTTGCGCATGACCTCGATCTCCTCGCCGGCATTGACGCGGTTGACGACGGCCGAGAAGTTACGAGCCACCTCGGTTGCGCTCATGCGGATCATGCAAACATGCTATCAGATAAATCAGATAAAGCTCTTGCTCAGGCCTCGCCCAGCAGCGCGCGGCGGATCAGGTGCATCGCCACGCTCGTCGTCCGGTCGCGAACGTCGGCTCTCGAGCCCGGGAGATTGACCGAGCGAGTCAGGGGCTCGCCGCCGGCCGTTGCGACGCTCAGCCATACGAGTCCCACGGGCTTCTCCTCGGTGCCGTCGCCCGGTCCCGCGATGCCCGTCACCCCCACTCCCACGTCGGCTCCCATTTGCGTTCTCGCTCCTTCGGCCAGGGCGATTGCCACCTCCGACGACACAGCACCGTGCCGCTCGATTAGCTCCGGCGAGACGCCCGCCTGCGCGACCTTCGCGTCGTTGGAGTACACGACGATCCCACCCTTCACGTAGTCCGAGGCACCCGGCGGATCGGTCAGCCGCGCCGCGAGCAGACCGCCGGTACATGACTCGGCCGTCGCGATTGTTTGGGTCGCGGCGCCGTCCTTGCCGCGCAGCAGCCCCGCGACCTGGTCGTCGACCGTGCTGCCGTCGTCGGAGAACAGGGTGTCGGCGTGGCGCCGTCGCACAACCGCCTCGAACGCGTCATACACCTCCTGCTCGCCCGGCTCATACCGGGTCACGACCTCGACCTCGCCCCGTTTCAGACAAGTCGTGATCTCCAGGCGGCGCAGCTCCACGCCCTCGTGTTCGGCCGTCCGCAGCGTCTCGGCGATCTCCGACTCGGGAATCCCGTAGAGCCGCAGCATCACCTGTCGATATTCGGTCGCGCCCGCTATCGCCCGGCGCAGCGCCTCGGTCTTCACCGCCTCGCTCCACATCGGCTGCAGCTCGCGCGGTGGACCCGGCAACACCACCACCGTCGGTGCGCTGTTTGGCTCCTTCGGCGGCACCACCAGCCCCGGGGCTGTGCCGATCGGCTCGAGCACCGTCGATCCCTCCGGGATCACCGCCTGCTTGCGGTTGCTACGTGAGATCGCGTCCATGTCGAGGTTCGGCCAGCGTTTCGCGAGCGGCCTCAAGATCTCCGCGATCCGCTCCTCCAGCGCCTCGTCGAGCACCATCTCACGACCCTGCGCCCTGCCGACCACCGCGGCCGTCAGATCATCCGCGGTCGGCCCCAGTCCGCCGCTCGTCAGGATCAGGTCGATTCCCTCGCGGCCCATGAACCGCAGCGCCGCCTCCATATCCTCCGGCCGGTCCCCCACGATCGTTGTGTACGCGACATCGACGCCCAGCTCCCACAGCCGCTCGGCCAGCCACGGCCCGTTACGGTCTTTCACGCGGCCGGTGAGCACCTCCGTCCCAGTGACGACGATCCCAGCCCGTGGCGGGCCACTCATGTGCAGGTGGGAAGCTGTCCGGCCTTCAGCCGTTGGCGCCCGGCCTTCGTGACCGAGTAGCCGATCGCCGCGCTCGACGGCGCCACGGTCCTGCGGATCCCGTCGACGAACATCGTCACCGAGCTGTTGCCCAAGGTGATCGTGAAGTGCTTCGCATGGTAGGTCTGGGTACTCGCGCCCGGCTGCAGTTCCAAACCGGGGATCAGCTTGTGCCCGTTGTCGTTGTCGATCAAGCAGACGTACACCGCGGCGCTGGGGCGCAGCGACAACGCCACGAGCGTCGACCCCCCGCTCACGGGATGCGAGGCATGCCGTGTCGGTCTTTTCGCGTGCGCGCCGGCGTGCTTGACGTTGCTCTGTGCCGTCGTACCGCTTGTCGTCGACGTCGATCCGCCTCCACCATTGCTGAGCAGGCCGATGACCAGCAACACGAGTACCACCCCCACGACACCCACAAGCGCCAGATACCCGCGCGAGGGTCGTGAGGGCACACGGCCTCTCGAAGAGCCACGCGGAGTCGAGACGATCGGCTCGAGCGCCGCCTCGCTCGGACGCTCGTAGTTCAGGCGGTACTCCTCCACCAAGGCCTTGTCGTCCAACCCCAACGCCTGCGCATAGGTGCGCAGGAAGCTACGCACGAAAGTCGGCCCCGGAAGCAGATCCCACTCTTCGTTCTCGAGCGCCCGCAGGTACTTCGCCCGGATCTTCGTCTGTGCCTCGATCTCCGACACGTCGATGCGTGCGCTCATCCGCGCCGCGCGCAGCGTTGATCCGATCTCTGGCATCTCTGTCAAGAGGCTAGTCGCTGGCGACCGTGGCCGGCTGGGTGGGCGAGGATTCCAAGCTGGCTAGGACTCGCGGCAGGTCCGCCTCGGTGATCAGCACCTGGCGGGGCTTCGAGCCCTCGTAGCCCGAGATCACACCGCGCCGCTCGAGCATGTCGATCACGCGACCCGCGCGCGTGTACCCCAACCGCAGACGGCGCTGCAGCATCGAGGTCGATGCGGTCTGCATTTCCGCCACGAGCGTGATCGCGTCTCTCAGCAGCGGGTCCTCGTCGGGGTCGAACTCGTCCGGGGCGGCCTCGGAAGGGGTCGGCTCGACCTCCTCCAGCAGCTCCTCGCGCAGTTCCGGCTCGCCCTGCTTGCGCCACAGGTCCGTCAGCTTCGCGATCTGCGCCTCGTCGATGTAGGCCCCCTGGATGCGCTGCAGCCGCGAGGTCCCCACTGGGCTGAACAGCATGTCCCCCTGCCCCAGCAGCGACTCGGCGCCGTTCTGATCGAGGATCACGCGAGAGTCCGTCTGGCTCGAGACCGCGAAGGCGATCCGCGAGGGCACGTTCGCCTTGATCATGCCTGTGATCACGTCCACCCGCGGGCTCTGCGTCGCCAGCACCAGATGGATCCCGACCGCGCGCGCCTTCTGGGCGAGGCGGATGATCGAGTCCTCCACGTCGGCCGGCGCCACCATCATCAAGTCGGCGAGCTCGTCGATCACGCAGAGGATGTACGGCAGCGGCGCTTCGGAGCGCTTCGCGCGCGACTTGTTCAGTTCGATCAGGCTCCTCGCGCGCGCCATCGACATGATCCCGTAGCGCTGCTCCATCTCCTTCACGAGATTCTGCAGCGCGTTCGCGGCCATCCGCGGGCTCGTGATCACCGGCGTCAGCAGATGCGGGATCGACTCGTAGTGGTTCAGCTCCACCTGCTTCGGGTCAACCAGCACCAGGCGCACCTCGTGCGGCGTCGCGCGCAGCAGAACGCTCGAGAGCATCGCGTTGATCGCGCCGGACTTGCCCGCACCAGTCGTGCCCGCCACCAGCAGGTGCGGCATCTTCGCCAGGTCCGCCCCAATCGCCTTACCGGCGACGTCCTTGCCCAGCCACACCGTCAGCGGCGACCAGTCCTTCGGCGGCTGCTGGAACACATCCCCCAGCTTCACGATCCGCCGGTGGGCGTTCGGCACCTCCACGCCGACCGCCTGCTTACCGGGGATCGGCGCCAGGATGCGGATATCCGTCGCCGCCAGCGCGTAGGCCAGGTCGTCCTTCAGCTGTGCCACCTTCCCGACCTTCGTCCCCGGCGCCAGCCGCAGCTCGTAACGCGTGATGTGCGGCCCCGCGACCGTCCCGATCACCTTCGCCTGCACACCGAAGTGCCCCAGCGCCTCGGTCAAGCTCGTCGCCGTGCGCTCCTGTCCGGCCGTGTCCGGCCGCGTCTGCTCGGCGGTCGAGCGCGCCAACAGCCGCTCCGCCGGTGGCAGCTCCCAGACGAAGTCCGGGTCGTCGGTGACCGCCTCGCGCAGCCTCCCCTGTGGGGTGAGCTGCTCTGGATCGGCCACGGCTACGCCGGGGATCGGCTCCTCCGTCTCGATCTCCTCGGGCTCTTCATCCACTGGGTCCTCGACTGGCTCGGATTCCCATGCCTGCGGGGACTCCTCCTGTGCCGGGGCCTCCACGTGTGTCGCCCGCACGATCAGCTCCTCGGGCGCCGGCTCGGGAGGCTCCAGCGGCTCGGGCGCCTCCGGAGCGGCGCTCCGCGGCCGGTGGGCTTTCAGCATCCTCGTCGTATCCGCCACGCCACTGCCCGTCGCGCGGATCGCGCTCGCCAGCGAGGCCCCCGTCAGCAGGATCACACCGACGAGGAACAAGAAGACCACGAGGATGTCCACGCCCACGCTCTGCACCAGCCGGTGCGAGCCCTGATACAGCGCCTCGCCCGCGACCCCGCCGTGCGCCTGCAGGAACGCCGAGGTCCACGACGCTCCCTTTGACGAGACCCCGCCCACCCCCGAGCTCACGCCCAGCGTGCCCGCGGCCAGCGCGAGCACGATCGACGCCGACAGGCAGATCGCCCCCGTCCGCAGCGGACGCAGCGCCGGCCACACCGGGCGCAACAGCAGTGCTCCGCCGCCGCCGATCAGCGCGACCGGCGCCAGCACCCGCGCTTTACCGACCGTCCAGCCAAGTCCGACCGCCAGCCCGTGACCGGCGCGGCCCCCGTCCCCATGTCCCCACAAGATGAAGCCCATGAAGATGCCGACGGCGACCAACCCCAGCCCGATCACGTCGCGCCGGCGCTGATCCAATTCCGGCAGCCGCAGTGCCATCCTCGGCGTTGGCCACGAGAACCCGCGCCTGCCTGAGCGTCCCCTCCGTCTGGCTGCGGATCGCGTAGATCGCGTGTGAGCGCGCGCGCGTGGTCGCGGTGTTGCCCGGGGACGGGCAGCCGGTTTGCGTCCGCCTTTACGGGCGGGGACGCGCTTGCGAGTATTCGCCATCCCGCGCAACTTCGACATTTCTCCGCCAGACCCTCCCTTACCATTGCTTTACTCCACGTCGCTTACATAAAGACCCAGCACATGAACGACTTTTCCCGAGCACCCCGCGTCCTCGTCGTCGAGGACGACGAGGACATCGCCCAGGCACTCCAGCGCTCGCTGCGGATGGAGGGCTACGAGGTGCGCGCCGCCGCCGACGGCGCCGATGCGCTCGAGCACGGGCGCTCCTTCGCGCCCGACCTCGTGATCCTCGACCTCGGCCTGCCTGGGCTCGACGGCCTGGAGGTCGCGCGCGCGCTTCGCGCCGAGGACGACGTGCCGATCCTGATCCTCACCGCCCGCGACGCCCTGGAGTCCCGCGTCGAGGGCCTCGACGCGGGCGCCGATGACTACCTCGTCAAGCCGTTCGAGCGTCAGGAGCTGCTCGCGCGGATGCGCGCCCTGCTGCGCCGGCGCCCACCGCGTGGCTCGGCCCCCCTGCGCGTCGGCGACCTGCTGCTCAACGCCGACACCCACGAGGTGACGCGCGGCGAGCGCACGGTCGAGCTGACCCAGCGCGAGTTCGAGCTGCTCGAGTACCTGATGCGCAACGAGCGAATCGTGATCTCGCGCCAGCGCCTGCTCGACGAGGTGTGGGGCTATGACCCCTTCTCCACGACCAACACGATCGAGGTGTTCGTCTCCAACGTGCGCCGCAAGCTCGAGGCAGACGGCGAGCCGCGTCTGCTGCACACGATCAGGGGAGCCGGCTACGTCCTTCGAGCCTAGAGCGCCCGGGGCCTACCTTGAAACCGACGCGTAACCCATTCGGCTCCATCAGGCGCATCGCCGAGCGCCTGACCGCGACCTTCGACCGGCTACCGATCCGCGTACGCCTGGCCGGCGTCTCGGCACTGCTCACATTCGTGATCCTCTGCGGCTTCGCCGTCGCCGTGGGCTCGCTGACGGTGCGCCGCATCCGCTCGGACTTCAACCAGCAGGTGGCCGACACCGCCTCGCAGCTGCCCTCGCAGCTGAGCATCAAAGTCAACCCCAACACTTTCCAGATCGTCGGCATCGAACCGCCGCTCGCGGATCTGGCCGGGCCCGCGCACTCGGCCGTGATCAGGATCCTCACGCTCGGCGGCGCCGTGATCGCGGAAACCTACAAGGCTCCCTCCCTGGGCCCCGCCTCGCTCCAGCCTAAGAACGTCGACGGCTACCGCGTGCTCAGCCACCCCGCCGCCGTCAGCATCCAGGGCACGGACGAGCAGGAGGGCCAGGTCTTCGTCCAGTACGGTCGCAGCGTCTCGGACACCGAGGCGACGGTCAGGCGTGTCGAGTTTCTGCTGCTGTTCGGAGTGCTGATCGGGACCGGCATGGCGCTGCTCGCGGGAATGACGATCGCGCGTCGCGCGATGGCTCCGATCGCCCGGCTTACCACCGTCGCTGAGGAGATCGCGCGCACCCGTGACCCTTCCCGCCTGGTGCCCCAGTCCGAGGCCGACGACGAGGTCTCCGAGCTGGCGCGCACGCTGCAGGGCATGCTGCGCGAGCTCGACGCCGCACGGGGCGAGACCGAGGCGATGCTCCTCCGCCAGCGGCGGTTCGTCGCCGACGCCTCGCACGAGCTGCGCACGCCGCTGACGAGCGTGCTCGTGAACCTGGAGCTGCTCGCGGAATCACTGCACGGCGACCAGGGAGAGGCGGCGCGCTCAGCCCTGCGCTCCTCGCAACGCATGCGCCGGCTGGTCGCGGACCTGCTGTTGCTGGCACGCACGGACGTCGGCCGCGTGATCCCGCACGAACCCTGTGCCCTGGACCAGATCGTCGTCGAGGCGGCCTCCGAGCTGGGGCCGGTCAGCGGCGCGCACGAGATCTCACTCGACGTCGGGCGGGCGGGAGCGGTGCTTGTCGAGGGCTCCCGCGACGAACTCCACCGCCTCACGATCAACCTCTTGGAGAACGCGCTCCGCCACACCCCGGCGGGCACCGAGATCCGCGTGTCGAGCGGCCTCGATGATCACGGTCAAGCCCTGCTGGTCGTCGAGGACGACGGCCCGGGCGTGCCCGAGCACCTGCGCGAGACCCTCTTCGAGCGCTTCGTCCGCGGCGCCGGCGACCGTGGCGGCTCCTTTGGCCTGGGCCTTGCGATCGTCCGCGCCGTGGCCGAGACCCACGGCGGCTCGGTCACGATCGAGCCGACTGGCGAGCGTGACGGCGAGCCCTACGGCGCCCGCTTCGTCGTGCGCCTGCCCGCGGCGTCGGAGAGTCTCAGACCTCGACCACCACAGGCAACACCATCGGGCGCCGTCTGAGGCGGTCGTAGACCAGCTTCGCCAGATCGTCGTGGAGGGCCTCCTGGAGCAGGTCCACCTCGCGGATCTGCTCTTTGGCGGCCCGCCGCAGCGTCGCGTCGACGGTCGCCTTGATCTCGTCGGAGAGCTCGTCGGCCTGGTCGAGGAACGGCACACCGCGGAAGATCACCTCCGGGTCGACGACCGAGCTGCCGTCCTGCTCGGCGATCGTGACGACCACGATGAAGATCCCGTCGGCCGAGAGCATTTTGCGATCGCGCAGCGCCACGTCGGCCATGTCGCCGATCTCCACGCCGTCGACGAAGATCATCCCCGCCCGCTCGCGTTTGCCGAAGCGCGCGCCGCGCTCTGAGATCTCCAGCGGCAGCCCGTTCTCGCCCTGGAAGATGTCCTCCGGCGCCACACCGACCGCTTCGGCGAGTTGCGCGTGCAGCCGCAGCCGCTTGAAGTCGCCGTGGAACGGCATCACGTAGCGCGGCTTCGTCAGGTTCAGCATCAGCTTGACCTCCTCCGCGTAACCGTGCCCGGAGGCGTGGACCGGGGCGTCGCTGGTCGTGATCACGTCGCAGCCGATGTGGTAGAGCCGGTCAATCGTCTCGTTCACCGCGCGCTCGTTTCCCGGGATCGGAGTAGCCGAGAACACGACCGTGTCGCCCTGGCGCAGCTCCACCTGGCGGTGGTCGCGGTAGGCCATCCGGCGCAATGCCGAGAGCGGCTCACCCTGGGAGCCGGTCGAGATGATCACGACCCGCTCGTCGGGGAAGTCCTCGAGCTCGCGCGGTCCCACGAGCATCCCGTCCGGAACCTCGATATGACCGAGCGTGCGGCCGATTTTCACGTTCTTGCGCATCGAGCGACCGACCAGCACGACCTTACGGTCGAGCGCGGCGGCGGCGTCCACGACCTGCTGCACGCGGTGGATGTTCGACGCGAAGCTCGTCACCACGATCCGCCCCTCGCAGCGGGCGAACACCTCCTCCAGGTGCGGCCCAACCCCCGACTCCGACGGCGAGAATCCCGGGCGATCGACGTTCGTGGAATCCCCGCACAGCAGCAGCACGCCCTCCCTGCCCAGTTCCGCCAGGCGCGAGACGTCGGCCGGCCGCCCGTCGACCGGCGTCTGGTCGAACTTGTAGTCGCCGGTGATCAGCACCGTCCCGCGCTCGGTCCCCAGCGCGACGGCGCTCGAGTCGGGGATCGAGTGCGTCATGTGCACCAGCTCCATCGAGAACGGCCCCAGCTCCAGCGTGTCGGCAATCGCCACCTCGTTCAGCGACACGTCGCGCAGCTTGTGCTCGTCGAGCTTCGAGCGCGCCATCGCGATCGTCAGCGGTCCGCCGTAGACCGGCGGCAGGTGTCCTTCGGCGTCGAGCTCGCGCAATACCCATGGCAGCGCGCCGAGATGATCCTCGTGGCCGTGGGTCACGACGATCGCCTCGATGTCCTTCGCGCGCTCGCGCAGGTAGGTGAAGTCGGGCAGCACCAGATCGATGCCGACCATCTCCGGGGTGGGGAAGCGCAGCCCGACGTCGACCACGATGATCCGGCCGTCCTGCTCGACGACCGTCATGTTCTTGCCGATCTCCCCCAGGCCGCCGAGGGGTAGGACGCGCAGCGTCGAGCTCATGCGTGGGCGCCCGTCAGCAGACCGTGACGTTCAAGCGTCGCCCGCACCGCCTCGGTCTCCTCCGTGGTGGCGTCCACCAACGGCAGGCGCAAGCCGCCGACATCGTGGCCCAGCAGGTTCAACGCGGCCTTCGTGCAGGTTGGGCTCGATGTTAGGAACAGCGCCTCATAGACATCCCGCAGCGACGCGTCGATCTCCGCGCGATTCTCCGGCTGCTCGACCATCCGCCGCAGCTCGTTGCCGACGACATGGCTGGCGACGAGGATGCCTCCGGCGCCGCCCAGATCCAACGTGCGGGCGAACGTCGCGTCGTCGCCGGCATATAGCTCCAAGCCGTCGATCGGCCGCAGCTCCTCCGCATTGGCCTGCTTGACGCCCATGATGTTCTCGATCTGCGCGAGCTCCTCCAGCAAGTCAGGCGCCATGTTCGTGGCGGTCCTACCCGGGATGTTGTAGAGCAAGATCGGTTTGTCGGTCGCCTTCGCCACCGCTTCGTAGTGGCGTCGGAGGCCCAGGCGACTCGGCTTGTTGTAGTAGGGCGTCACCGACAGCATCGCGTCGGCGCCGAGCTCGGTGGCGCGTTCGGTGAGGTGGACGGCCTCGCGCGTGTCGTTGGTTCCGACGCCCGCGATGATGCTCGCCCGGGCATCCGGACCGGAGGGCAGGGTCGGGCGCTCTTTCACCGCGAGATCGATCAGCCCGAGCTGCTCCTTGTCGGTCAGCGTCGAGGCCTCGCCCGTCGTGCCGGCGACCACGAATCCATCCGAGCCGTTCTCAGCCAGGTGGCGCATCAGCGCCACGAACGACTCCTCGTTCACCTCTCCCTCCGCATCGAAGGGGGTGACGATCGCCGTCAAGATCGTGCCCAGAGCGCTCATGGGCTGGAGTATCTCACGCACACCGCTCCTCAGAACAGCAGCTGCTCGAGACCGACGACAGGGGACTGCTCCAGGCTGCCCACGCGACGGATCGCTAGCAGCACGCCGGGCATGAACGACTCGCGGCCGATCGTCTCGTGGCGAATGCTCAGCGTCTGGCCGATATCGCCGAAGATAACCTCCTGGTCGGCCACCAGGCCCGGGAGTCGCACCGAGTGGATCGGCGGCTCGCTCCCGCCGGTTACCTCAGCCATCAGCTGGGCGGTGCGCGCGGCGGTGCCGCTGGGAGCATCGAGCTTCTGGTCGTGGTGCAGCTCGATGATCTCAGCCTTTGCCATGTGCCGGGCGGCCTCGACGGCAAAGCGCATCATCAGCACCGCCCCGATCGCGAAGTTCGGCGCGATCAGCACGTTCGCGTTTGGCCGGCCGTCCGCCGGACGCGCCTGACGCAGCGGCGCCGGATCGAACCCGGTGGTGCCGATCACCACGTGCACCCCGGCGCGCACGCAGCTCAGCGCGTTGCCCAGGGCGGTGTCGGGTTGGGTGAAGTCGACGACGACCTCGGCGTCGGGAAGGACGTCCTCGAGCGCTACTCCCAGCAATGGGTCCGCGCGCCCGACCAGCTCCATGTCCTCGGCGCCCTCCACCGCCGCACAGACCGTCTCACCCATGCGCCCGGCCGCGCCGGCGACCGCCACCGCGATCATGCCGCCACGCCCTCAAGCGGCCTCAGCGCCGCGCGGAAGGCATCTTCCTCGGGGCCGACGCAGGCGACCGACAGCCGCTCGGCGACGAACAGCTCGCTCGCGAGCTCGCGCAGCGCGGCGATATCCACCGCGTCGATCCGTTCGATCACCTCGTCCACCGAGAGGATCGGCAAGCCGTTCAAGACCGAGTTGCCCAAGCGGCTCATGCGCGCGCCCGTGGACTCCAGCGAGAGCACCACCCGCCCCTTCAGGTTCTCGCGCGAGCGGTCCAGCTCCTCCGCGCTCGCGGGATCCTCGACGAACCGCTCTAGCTCCTTCGCGATCGTCGCCAGCGCCTCGCTCAGGTTCTCCGGCCGTGTGCCGACATACAGCCCCACCTCGCCGGTGTGGGCGTAGAGGCTCGAGAAGCAGAACACCGAATAGGCCAGTCCCCTGCGCTCGCGCACCTCCTGGAAGAGCCGCGAGGAGGACGTTCCGCCGAGCACGCCTTCGAGCACCCGCAGCGCAAAGCGGCGCTCGTCGTCGCGCGCCAATCCGGGGCCGCCCAGACAGAAGTGGTACTGCTCGGTGTCCTTTGCGAAGAAGCGCACGCGCCGCTCGAAGTCCGGCTCACCTCGCTGTTTATCCGGCGGATGCGCTCCAGGGCGCTCGGACCCGGCCGCGACCGCCAGCTCCACCAGCATCTCGTGATCGACCGATCCGGCCGCGCCGATCACGACGTTCTCGGGCACGTAGCGCTCGGCGTGAAAGGCCCGCAGCTGCTCACTGTCGACGGCGCGCACGACCTCGGCGCGGCCGATCACGGCGCGTCCGAGCGGGTGCCCGCCGAAAACGGCCTCGCCGAGCACGTCGAAGACCTTGTCCTGGGGATCGTCCTCGTACATCGCGATCTCCTCCAGCACGACCTCTCGCTCGGCCTCGAGTTCCTCCAGGCGCGAGCGCCAGAGCATGTCGCTCATCACGTCGAACGCGCGCTCCAGATGCCGGTCGAGCACACGTGTGTACAGCGACGTTGTTTCCCTGTCGGTGCCCGCGTTGATCTCCGCGCCCATCGCGTCGAAGATCTGGTCGATCTCCTCCGAGCCGAAGCGCTCGGTGCCGCGGAACAGCATGTGCTCCAGCAGGTGTGAGATCCCGGCCTGGCTTTCCTCCTCGGCCGCGGAGCCCGTGCCGATCCAGAAGCCGAGCGCCACCGAGCGCACGCTCGGCACGCGCTCGGTGACCACGCGCACACCGGAGTCCAGCGTCGTGATGCGATGCTCCGACGGCTGCTTAGGAACGGTCACTACCGCCGTGACGTGGACGGCCCGAGCCGCGCTCGCGGTCGACCTCGACCACGCGCACGTTGATCTCATCACCTTTGTTGAGCACGTCCTCGACCGCCTCGACACGCTGGCCGGGCGAAACATT
>DASRKZ010000179.1:0-8563 GCA_035648675.1 Solirubrobacteraceae bacterium | reverse complement strand
GCTGATCGGCTGGGGCTGGTTGCGAACGACGACCGGCGCCTCGGCGGGGCTCGCCACCGAGATGGCGGCGGTGCGGGCGGAAGCCGTGTGGTGGTGGCGTGCCACCCGGCCGGTGTGGTTGGCCGCGACGGCGCCCGCGGTGACGAGCGCGGCGGCTGCCAGTCCGGCCACCGCCTTCGTGGCCAGCGCGCCCGCTCCGGCGGTGAGGAGGCTGCCGGCGGTGCCCGCTCCTCCGGCAGCTCCCGCGCCGGCGGCTGCGGTTGCCCCTGCCGTCGCCCCGGCGCCACCGGCCATGTGGGCGCTGCTCGCGGAGGCGGAGCCGAGCTTGGTGAGAAGCAGCTTTTTGAACATCAGCAGGGGGCCGACGGGGAAGATCGCGGCGAGCGCGTGGTTGTTTGCCTTGAGATGCTTCTTGAAGGCGTGGCAGCGTTCGCAGTCGCGCACATGCCGGCGCGCGGGTGCGCCCAGCTTGGAGAGCCCCTCGGCCACCTCTCCGAGCTCCTGGCGGACCTCCTCACAGCTCAGCTTGCGTGCCTCGGCGGCCTCGGCGAGGGAGATGCGGGCGCGCACGAGCAGCGACTTGACGGAGGGTACGGTCGTCTCCATCGCGTGGGCGATCTGCTCGTAGGAGAGCGCGTCGATCTCGCGCAGCAGCAGCGCGGTGCGCTGTGTCTCGGGCAGCTGCTGGACATCGCCGATCAGCTGGCGGAAGCTCTCGCGGCGCAGGACCTTATCGCCGGTCGAGATACCCCCTTCGGCGAAGTGGATGTCCATCGAGTCGACACCGACCGCGGAGGCGCGGCGCAGGTGGTTGAGCGAGCGGTTGCGCGCGATCCGGTAGAGCCACGGGCGCACGTTGATCTCGCGCTCGTCGGCGAGGATCGCGTTGAAGGCGGCGGTGAAGACCTCCTGAAGGACATCCTCGGCGTCCTCCTTCGAGCTGAGCATGTGCCGGCAGAAGGAGAGCAGGCGCGACTGGTAGCGCGAGAAGAGCGTCTCGAAGGCGGCGTGCTGCCCCCGGCGCGTGAGCGCGACGAGCTTCTCGTCGGACTGTAGGCGCAGCAACGGGGAGGGCCTGGAGAGGCCCGGAATGCTGCTGCGTGTTAGTGCGGTGGCCTCCACGGTGGCTCCACTCCTCCTTTCTAACCCTATCTACACCGTAGCAAGCGAAAAGTTGCGTGTTGCGGGCTGAAATAGACTTGGCATTGCCCCAGGCCCGGGTGGCGGAATCGGTATACGCTGCGGACTTAAAATCCGCTGCTCGCAAGAGCTTGTGGGTTCGAGTCCCACCCCGGGCATAGCCCACGGACTGAGCTTGGGTAGAGTCGCGCCTGATGGCTACCCAGGAGAGCACACAGGAGGCCGGGATCTTCCACGGCGGGCGGCTGGTCGCGCGGCGGTTGAAGGCGCATGGGGTGAGCAAGCTGTTCACGCTCTCCGGCGGGCATCTCTTCTCGATCTACGACGGGTGTAAGGCGGAGGGGATCGAGATCGTGGACGTGCGCCACGAGTCCACCGCGGCGTTCGCGGCGGAGGGCTGGGCGAAGGTCACGCGTGAGCCGGGCGTCTGCGCGTTGACCGCGGGACCGGGCGTGACGAACGGGATGAGCGCGATGGCGAGCGCCCAGGCGAACCACTCGCCGATGGTCGTCCTCGGCGGGCGCGCGCCGGCGATGCGCTGGGGCATGGGCTCGCTCCAGGAGATCGACCACGTGCCGTTCGTGCGGCCGCTCACGAAGCTCGCGGTGACGCCGGAGAGCACCGCGGAGATCCCCGGCCTGGTCGACGAGGCGTTCACCGCGGCGCTCGCCCCACACGGAGGACCGGCGTTCGTGGACTTCCCGATGGACTACGTCTTCATGGAGGCCGAGGAGCCCGACGGATTGCTCGAGGGCCTACCGGCGCGTCCGAGCAGGGGCGCGAGCGGCGCCTCGATCGAACGGGCGGCCGAGCTGCTGCGGGGCGCCGAGCGCCCGGTGGTGATGGCGGGGACCGACCTCTACTGGGGCCACGGCGAGGACGCGTTGATGGAGCTCGCGGAGACATTGAGGATCCCGGTGTTCCTCAACGGACTCGCGCGCGGTTGCGTGGCGGCGGACCACGAGCTGTTCTTCTCGCGCACGCGCGGGGATGCCTTGAGGGGCGCGGATGTGGCGCTGGTGGTGGGCGTGCCGATGGACTTCCGGCTGGGCTTCGGGGGGTCGTTCGGCGAGGAGACGGAGATCGTGGCGATCGACGTCGCCGAGCCCGCGCGTAGGCACCCGCGGGCGGTGGCGGCGGAGTGCTACGGGGCGCTCGCGGAGACTCTTGGCGACCTGCGGATGGCGGCCGGCGGCAAGGCGCTGGGGAGCGATCGCTGGCTGGCGGATCTGCGGGCGGCCGAGACCGAGCGGCGCGAGGGGGAGCGTGACGAATCCGAAGACGCGCGGGCGCCGCTGCATCCGATGCGGCTCTATCGGGAGCTCGGGAAAATGCTCGAGCGCGACGCGATCGTGATCGGCGACGGCGGCGACTTCGTCTCCTACGCGGGGAGGGTGATCGACAGCTACCAGCCGGGCTGCTGGCTCGATCCGGGGCCGTTCGGCTGTCTCGGAGCGGGGGCCGGGTATGCGCTCGCCGCAAAGCTCGCCCATCCCAAGCGCCAGGTGGTGCTGCTCCAGGGCGACGGCGCGTTCGGCTTCTCGGGGATCGAGTTCGACACGCTCGCGCGCCACGGAGTGAACGTCGTCGGGGTGATGGGCAACAACGGGATCTGGGCGCTCGAGAAGCACCCGATGGAGTTCCTCTACGGATACTCCGTCGCGGCGGATCTACGCCCGAAGACACGCTATGACCAGCTCGTGGAGGCGCTCGGCGGCCACGGCGAGCTGGTGGAGCGCCCGCAGCAGATGCGAGCCGCACTCGAGCGCGCCTTCGAGGCGGGGAAGCCGGCGCTCGTGAACGTCCTCACGGACCCCACGGTCGTCTACCCGCGCAAGTCGAACCTCGCCTGAGGAGTCAGGCGACTCCCGCCAGCCGGAGCGCCCCGCCGAGGAGGATGTCGTGCTCGGAGACCTCCACCTGGTCGAGCTCGAATGCGCGGAGGGCCTCGGAGAGGAGGACCATGCCGGCGACGATCGTGGAGGCGCGGTCGGGTAGCAGGCCGACGACCTGCCGGCGCTGCGCTTCGTCCATGTCGGCGAGTCGCGCGAGGAGCAGCTCGACGGTGGCGAGGAGCAGGGGGTAGCCGTGGACACGGGCGGGGTCGTAGGGATCTAGCTCCTGGTCGATCGACGCGGCGGAGGTGGCGGTTCCGGCGACGGCGATGCCACGCGTGACGGGCGCGCGCCGCTCGGGGGGAAGCCCCGCGAGGAACGTCTCGCGTGTGTCGTGCGCGAGGCTCTGCAGCTCGGCGGGAGCGGGCGGGTCGGTGTGGATGTGGCGCTCGCTCATTCGCACCACGCCGGCGGGGAGGGAGACGTGGAACGCGGCGGTGGAGTCGCGGCCGATGATGAACTCGGTGGAGCCCCCGCCGATGTCGATCACGACCGTCGGCTCGGAGGATGACTGGCGGTCGTGCATGGCGCCGAGGAACGTCAGCTGCGCCTCCTCATCTCCGGAGAGGGTGCGGGCGGCGAGCGCATAGTCGCGGCGCACGCGCTCGGTGAAGGCGGGCCCGTTGGCGGCGTCACGCACCGCCGAGGTGAGCACCGCGATGTTCGCCTCGCAGGAGTTATCGTCGATCAGCTCGCGGTATTCCCCCAGGGCGGCGCAGGTGCGCTCGATCGCCGCGGGCGAGAGCGACCCCGAAGCATCGACACCATCGCCGAGCCGCGTCACGGTCGAGCGCCTCACCAGTTCCTCGACCTCGCCCGACGGATCGACCTCGGCGACGAGCAGGCGAGTCGAGTTGGTGCCGATGTCGAGGACCGCGGCTCGCATGGGCGAGATGCTAGACGGTGCATTCAAGCGACGACGGGCCCACCGGCGGGTTCTTCCGCGATGGGCAGGCGGTCGCGTTCTAAGCGGTCCTTCTGCTAGAACTTGACGCAGCGACGCGGGGTGGAGCAGTCTGGTAGCTCGTCGGGCTCATAACCCGAAGGTCGCGGGTTCGAATCCCGCCCCCGCTACTTATCGAAAGCCCTGGAAATCCCAGGGCTTTCGTGTTTCTAGGGATGATGCTCGGCAGAGCTTCCTCCCGGAATTTCCTCCCGAAACTGGGCGGCACATATCCGAGCCCGTCGGTGTGGTGGCGTCCACAAGCGCGTGCCGAGACGCCTGGAAAGTGGTCGATGTGTCAGCGCGGCTGCTCGATCGAGCCCGATCATAGGCGAGTGAGGCCCGAGCCCATCCCAGCAGTTTCGCTGGAAACGTAGCACGGATGGGCGACCAGTCGTGTAACATATCCGGTGTTATGGCTAGGCCGGCGACAGCGCGAGATCTTCTTTACGGCTACCTGGATTCGCTCGACGAGCGCGATCGGGGGCAGGCGAGCAGCGCCTTCGATCTTTCGTTGGACGGGCCCGAGCTGGCACGGTTCGCGAGCGCGCGCGGGCAGCACCCGCCGGATGTGGAAAGTCTGTTGAGGCGGATGGTCGCCAAGGGAGAGGCTCACCGCCTGCAGGCGGGCCGCTATCTCGTCAACCGTCCTGGTTTGCTCAGCCCCCGTCCGCGCCTTGACGATCTCGAGCCGGTGGCGGACCTCGTGCTAAGACGACTGGATCACAGTTACTACCTCTCGTGGCATACGGGCCTGTGGCATCACGGGTTGATCGAGCAGCAGTCGCGTACCGTGCTGTGCGCCGTGACGGTCCGTAAGCGCCCGGTGCGCCTGGGAGCCCAGACGGTGCGGTTCGTGAGCGTCGCGCAACGCAAGTTCTTCGGCTTTTCGCAAAGCGATTCCTACCAGGCGCCGGTATGGGTCGCCGACCTGGAGAAGACGCTCCTGGACTCGCTCGACGCGCCCGCCCTGGCGGGACCGATGCCGGTCGTGATCGCCGCTCTCGACCAGGCCGCGCGTCACGGCACGCTCGACCCGGAACGGCTGGTGGCCTACGCGATCAGGATGGGCGGCCCGGTGCTCAACCGCCGGCTGGGGTACTACATGGAGAAGCTGAACATTCCGGGCGCCGCAGGCTTGGAGGCGCACCTGGGCCGCAAGTCCGCCGTGCCACTGCAACCGGGACGAGCGCCTCGGCGGGGAGCCAAGGTCGACCCGCGCTGGCGGGTTTACGAAGACGACGCACTCGTCAGCTCCGCTAAGGAACTGAAGTGAGCGTCACCAACCAGGATCTCCTTGAGCGCGCCGAGGAGCGCACCGGGCTGGTACGCAACCAGCTGCTGCTGATGGTCGCCAAGAGCGCCGCGGTGCGCCACATCGCCCAGGGTCCCTACAGCGAGCACTTCGTGCTCAAGGGCGGAACGCTTTTGACGCACGTCTACAGCAGTCCGCGCCAGTCGATCCAGGACGCCGACTATCTGCATCGCCAGGCCGAGACCGTGAGCGCCCCCGAACTGGAGCAGGCGCTGCTCGGCGACTCGCAAGGCATCACCTTCGAGCCGGCGTTCTCCTATCAGGCCGGCCGAGAGCAGTTTCGCGGCACCGTCGAGTTCACGTTCGATGACATCGTGATCCGCCGCAGCCGGCCGCTGAAGGTCAGCGTCTCGGTACGCCCCGGCGAGTGGCTTGACCCGCCCCGCTCGCCGCTGGACTACCACGACCCTCTACTCGCCGAGCACAACACCTTCAAGGTTCAGGGCCTCAGCCTCAACGAGCTGGCGGCCGAGAAGCTGCTCGGATGGTGCTCGAAGGACCTCCCAAAGCACCTCGTGGACCTCGCCTACATCGCCCGCGAGCACCCCGCCGAGATCGACCACGAGCTCGTCGCCCGCCTGGTCGCTCAGAAGTTCGCCCACGAGGGCGGACGAGGCCGCTACCGCGAGCTGGGCATCACCGGCGTGGCCCAGCTCCCCGGCCACTTCACCGACCGCCGGCGATTGGACGAGGTCATGCACGACCGAGGACTCGGCGACCTCTTCTTCGCGCTCGCCGAGCAGCGGCAACCCGCCGAGCAGACACTGACCAGCACCGCCAACATCGAACGGCTCGCCCTGGGCTTCTGGGAGAGCACGCTCGAACTCCTACGACGCCGAACATGAGTTCCCGCCGGCACGCCGGCATGCGCGCGTTCGCCGAGTTCAGAGCCGACAGCGCGCGCTCGAGAGCGAGCGGTAAGCGTCCGTCGCGGTTGGCGGTCTCCGCCGTTTCGTCACTCACACCGAAGGTCGTGATACTGAAGCCAACCGCTCACAGGCGCCGATCGAGACGCAGCACGCGCACCCCTCGGTGATCGTGGAGACGTCGGCGGCGGCGCCGACGATTGCGGCCCGGACAGCAGCGCCTTCTACGCTGCCCGGCGGCTATGGGTCTCACATCCATCACGGAGGGCGTAGTCGTCGCTCACGACAGCCTGGTAGCGGCGGCTCGACCAAAAGTCGTTGGATGCTTCTATGTTGTCAAGGGCGTTTTTGCGAGTTGGTTGTAGAGGTAGCGGGAGAGGTGTCGCTTCAGGGAGCGCATGGCCTCTCGCTTGGTCTTTCCTTCGTCGATTCTGCGCTTGATGTAGGCGCGGCTTTGGGCGTGGTGGACGGAGCGCGATAGTGCGATCGTGTAGATCGCTGCGTTGATTTGGCGGTCGCCTCCACGGCTGAGTCTGTGGCGGACGGTTTTGCCGGAGGAGGCGGGTTGGGGTGCGGTGCCGTTGGCGCGCGCGAATGCTGCCTCGCTGGTGAAGCGCGCCGGGTTGAACGCGAGGAGCTTGCCGGCGCAAATCGGCCCGACACCCGGCTCGTCAAGGAGCTTCGGTGAGAGGGAGCGGACCAGCGCGTCGATTTCGCGGGTGTAGCTGTCGGCTTGCGCATCGAGCGTCCGGGTGCGGTTGGCGATGTCGCGAAGGACGTGCAGGGTGGTGTTCTCTTGCAGGCTCGCGGTTGGGCGTGTGCGCATCCCGGTGAGGCGCTCGGCGAGCTTCGCGCCGTTGCGAGCTGGGCCGATCCGTTCCCGAAGAGCACCCGGTGCGCCGACGTGGAGGGCTTGCAGCTGGTTGTAGAGCCGTGAGCGCTCGCCAACTATGGAGCGGTAGGCGACGAGCAGCATCTGTAGCGCCAGACGCGTCCCAGAACCCCTCGGGGTCGACAGGCCCTCACGGGCGAGGACCTTCTTCGCGGCGGTGAGAGCGTCAAGGCGATCGGACTTGCCGGTCCGTCGCTCACGGCGGCGTGGGCGCTCGACCTCGAACACCTCGATCTCCTCGGCCTGTAGGTACTCGCATAGTCCTGCTCCGTAGCTGCCGGCTCCCTCGATACCTACCAAGACCTGCCCGTCGAACCCTGCGAGCCAGCCGGCGAACCTGCGGTAGCCGGCCAAGTCGGCCGTGATGGCGGTCTCTGCGAGTAGCTGCCCGAGCTCGTCCAGGGCGACGGCGAGATGCTTTTCCTTGTGCGTGTCCACGCCTACTGCGATCATCGATTTCGGTCTCCTTATTTGCTGGTTGGCGCTGGTGATTTGGAGGCCGCCAGACAAAGCCATGTCGAGCGATAGGCACGCTTCTATGAAGTCATGGCGGCGTCCGTGGCAAGCGGCGGGAGACAGATCCAACGCAAGGCACCCATGAGGGGCCAGCCGTTTTAATCGAGTCATCCCGTCGCCTGCCACACCCTTGACGGGGCACCGGACGCCACTGCATGACCGCCGCTTCGCTGCGCCCTACGGGCTCCGCTACGCGGCGGTCAGCCCGCTTCCTACAGGGCCCCAACAGGCCCTCAGGAAATTACATGGATGCTTTCGGCTGCTCGCGGTCATTAAGGGGGACAGGGACGAATCTGCCCCAACTCATACGGGGGAATCGCGTCCTGTTCCACGACAAGTCAATGGAGCGAGCAGATGACACGAACGAACAAGACCTCTGGACCGGCCGATGGCGCCGCGGTGTCGTTGGATGAACCGCTGCTCGACTGCGAAGCGGCGGCAGCGCTGTTGAACGTGCGGGTCTCATGGGTCCGCGATGCCGCGCGGCTTGGGCATTTGCCGTGTCTGCGCGTGGGGCGTCATTTGCGATTCACGCGGGTGATGCTCGAAGACTGGTTGGCCGAGCAGGTTGCCGTCTCATCGACGCCTGCCCGCGCGTATTCCAGGCCGGCCGATGGCCCGGGCGTCAGATCGAGCCGTGGCGTGTTCAGACGGAGCACCCAGGCGGCGCTCGTTGCGAGCCTAGCTGAGAGCCCAAGGCACAAGGAGGTGGACGATGAGCGATAGCGATCCTCGGAGGCAGCTGCGGACGGGGGGCGATCGGGGCCGGATGGATCATCCGCCGGGCTGGGCGGACTCGTTGTTCGCCGGGCGTTCACGCGCGGACAAGGAAGCCGATCAGGACGCGATGCTGCGCGTGCTGCTCGTGCTCGGCGGGGTCGTTGTCCTGCTGCTCGTGGGACTGCACGCGCTGTTCACGACGGTCGGCCTGCAACTCGGATGGTGGTCGGCGCCGGCGTTCGCGCCGCTGCTGCTCTGGCTGTTCGCCTGCGCAGC
>DASRKZ010000178.1:0-4678 GCA_035648675.1 Solirubrobacteraceae bacterium | reverse complement strand
GTTGCGGATGACCGAAGATTCGTACCCGCGGGCCCCGCTGTTGCGGATGACCGAAGATTCGTACCCGCGGGCCCCGCTGTTGCGGATGACCGAAGATTCGTACCCGCGGGCCCCGCTGTTGCGGATGGCCGAGGATCCGGGGAAGGATCAAAGCTATGTGCTGGCGGCGCTCGCGCCCGAGTCGCTCGCCCGGCTGCGGTTTCCGCTCGGGGGGATGCACAAGCCGCAGGTACGCGAGCTCGCCGAGGCGGCCGGGCTGGCTGTCGCCCGGAGGCGCGATTCGCAGGATCTGTGCTTCCTCGCGGGCACGCGCCAGGGAGCATTCCTGGAGCGCCACGGCGCTCTGGGTGGGCGTCCGGGGAGGATCCTCGACGGTGGGGGGGATGTACTCGGCACGCATGGGGGCGCGCATACGTTCACCGTCGGCCAGCGCCACGGCCTGGGCATCGGTGGTGGGGACCCGCTGTACGTGCTTGCGACAGATACGCGCGCGAACACTGTCACCGTCGGCCCGCGCACGGAGCTGCTCTGCGGTGGGGTGCAGGTACGGGAGGTGACGCTCCATCGCGACGGCGGCTGCGTGGACGGCGTGAAGGTGCGCTCGCGCGGGCGCCGGCTGTCGTGCCGGCTGGACGGCGAGGCGGGCGTGGGACGCCACCGGAACGTGAGCGTGGAGTTGGACGAGCCGGCGGAGCGCACGGCGCCGGGCCAGTTCGCGTGTTTGTACGCGGGTGACGTGATCGTCGGTCACGGCACGATCGCCTGACGAGACCGATGGCCTTCGGTCCCGTCAGCGGGAGATGTATGTTGGTAGGCCCCTAAGATCACCCGCACGATGACTTCGGATGAGATCCGCGAGCGGTACCTGGGCTTCTTCGAGGAGCGCGGGCACAAGCGCATCGCCTCGGCGTCGCTGGTGCCCTCCGCGCATGACCCCTCGGCGCTGCTGACGATCGCGGGGATGCATCCGTTGAAGCCCTATTTCCTGGGCCAGGAGGCGCCGCCGGCGCCGCGGTTGACGAGCTGTCAGAAGTGCTTTCGGACGGTCGACATCGACAACGTCGGCAACACCACCCGGCATCTGACTCTGTTCGAGATGCTCGGGAACTTCTCGTTCGGCGACTACTTCAAGCAGGAGGCGATCCAGTTCGCGTGGGAGCTCTCCCGGGAGGTGTTCGGCCTGCGCGGGGGGGACATCTGGGTGACGGTCTTCGAGGGAGACGAGCTGCTGGGGCTGGGTCCCGACGAGGAGGCGATCGGCTACTGGATCGAAGCGGGGGTGCCGCGCGAGCGCATCGTGGCCTGTCCGCGCTCGGAGAATTTCTGGCAGGCGGGCCCCACCGGGCCGTGCGGACCGAGCTCGGAGCTGTATCTCGACCGCGGCCTGGAGCTCGGGAGCGCCGCGGATCTACCGGGCGGCGAGAACGAGCGCTTCCTCGAGTACTGGAACCTGGTGTTCACGCAGTACGACCAGGCGGTGGGCGAGGATGGGGTCCCCACGCTGGCGCAGCTGCCGGCGCGGAACATCGATACGGGCCTGGGATTGAATCGCATGGCGGCGATCCTGCAGGGGAAGGCGTCGGTGTTCGAAACCGACCAGTTCCAGCCGCTGCTCGATCTGGGCGAGGAGCTCTCCGGTCGTACCTACGGCGAGGATTTCGCCACCGATCGGGCGCTGCGCATCCTCGCCGACCACGGGCGCGCGATGACCTTCCTGGTGGCCGACGGCGTGGTGCCCTCAAACGAGGATCGCGGCTACGTGCTGCGCCGGGTGATGCGACGCGCGATCCAGCAGGGGCTTGGCCTGGAGATGGCGCCCGGCTTCCTCGGTCGCTACGCCGAGCGGGTGCGCGAGTTGATGCGCGGCGCCTACCCCGAGCTCGAGGAGCAGCGCGAGGCGATCGACAAGTGGCTGGCCTCCGAGGAGGAGAGCTTCGGGCGCACGCTGGAGCACGGGCTGCGGAACCTGCGTGAGCAGATCGAGAGGGCCCGCGAGGCTGGGCTCGATTCGATCCGCGCCGAGGACGCCTTCCAGCTGCACGACACCTTCGGATTTCCCTTCGACCTCACCAAGGAGCTGCTGGCCGAGGAGGGCCTCGCCGTCGAGGAGGCGGGTTTCGAGCGGCTGATGGAGGCCCAGCGTGCCCGCGCGCGGGCAGCGGGCGGCGGGGGCGGAGCACCGGGCGCGAGCGCCCGCGAGCGCGCCCGCGCCTTCGCCGAGCAGAGCGGCCCTCAGACGAGGTTCACGGGCTATGAGACCGAGCGCCAGCAGACGACGGTGGCGGACCTGCGCAGCGTCTCCGCGAATGGCTCCGCCGGGCCCGCCGCCGAAGCGGCGGGGAGGATCGGGGAGCCGGGCGCGCGCTACCTGGTGAAGCTCGCGGAGTCGCCGTTCTACGCGGCCGGCGGCGGCCAGGTCGCGGATGTGGGCACGATCGAATGCGAGGACGGCGACTGCCGCGCGCGTGTGGAGGACGTGTTTCGCCTTGGTGATGACCAGGTGCTCGCGGTCGTGCTCGAGCAGGGCGAGCTGGGAGCGCGGGAGCGTGTCGTGGCACGGGTCGACCGGGTGGCGCGGCACGCCACGGAGTCCAACCACACGGCCACGCATTTGCTCCAGGCGGCGCTGCGGGCGCGCCTCGGCGGCCACGTGCGCCAGGCCGGCTCCTACGTTGGACCGGACAAGCTGCGCTTTGACTTCAACCACGGCCAGTCGCTCACCGACATGGAGCTGCGCGATGTGGAGGATCAGGTGAACGGGTGGATCGCCCGCAACGACCCCGTCCGCCCGATCACGACCACGCTTCCAGAGGCCAGGCGGCTTGGCGCGATGGCGCTGTTCGGGGAGAAGTATGGGGAGGTCGTGCGGATGGTTGAGATCGGCGAGGGGGAGTACTCGCGCGAGCTGTGCGGGGGCACACACGTGCGCTCGACGGCCGAGATCGGCCCATTCCGCATCCTCAGCGAGACCTCGAGCGCGGCAAACGTGCGGCGGATAGAGGCGGTCACGGGACCGGTGGCGGTGGAGCTGCTACGCGAGCACGACCGTCTGCTGGGCGAGATCGCTCAGACGCTGCGCACCGCTCCCGACCAGGCGCTCGAGACTGTGAGGGCGCGTGAGCGGGAGCGCAGAGAGCTCGAGCGGGCGGTGAAGCAGGGTGGAGCCGCGGCAGCCGGCACGGAGATCGACCTGGCGGCGCTCGTGGCGAGCGCGGAGGAGGTGGTGGGCGCACGCGTGCTCACCGCGACGGTGCAGGCGCTGGACGCGAAGGCGCTACTCGAGCTGGTCGACCGTTTGAAGGGGCAGTTGGACGGGACCGCGATCGTGCTTGCAAGTAGCGTGCGGGAGAGGGTTGCGCTGGTCGTGAGCGTCGCGCCGGAGCTCGTCGAGCGGGGAGTGAAAGCCGGCGCGATCGTCAAGGCGGCGGCCGCGGTCGTCGGCGGTGGCGGAGGCGGCCGCGACACGCTGGCCCAGGCGGGCGGCCGCGACGCGACGAAGCTGGAGGAGGCGCTCGCCACCGCGCGCGCGGAGATCGTGGCCGCGCTCGGCGGATGATCTGCACGGAGGGCCGGTTGGGATGGCCGACGGGGGCACCGGCCGCTGGATGGATGCGCGGCTGATGCGTGTATTGGCGCTGGACTACGGGAGCGCGCGTTGTGGTTGCGCGGTGAGCGATCCGACGGGCACGATCGTGACCCCGATCGAGATCGTGCCGCGCCCCGGCACCCGGCGCGGGCTGGCAAAGCTCGAGGAGCTCGTGCGCGAGCGCGAGGTCGAGCGGGTGGTGGTCGGGCTGCCGCTGTCGCTGCGGGGGGGCGACAGCGAGCAGACGCGCGAGACGCGGGCGTTCGCCCAGACGTTGTCGCTGCGCCTCGGGAATCGGGTGCCGGTCGAGTTACACGACGAGCGTTTCACCACGCGCATGGCCCAGCGGGAACGCGGGGAGGGCGCTTCATCGACCGCCGCCGAGGACTCGCGTGCCGCGGCGCACATGCTGGAGGGCTGGTTGACGGCCCGATCGCGTTAGGGTCTTTTCCTTGGCCCGTGGCAACCGATCAAAGTCACCGCTGCAGCGCACCGACGAGGAACGCGAGCGAGACCGCGAAGAGCGCGGCCGCCGCCGCGCGGGATCTGTCGCCGAACCCCGGGAGGACCCTCCCGCCGTCGAGGCCACGCCGCCCGCGCCGGTCCAAGGCGAGACGCCCGCGGAGGCACTGCCAATCCCGTCTGAGGAGCCCGCTGAGGCGCTCTCTGTGCCGAACCTGGTTGAGGAGCCCGCCGCGGAGGCGTCGCCTGCCTCGATCCAGGTTGGGGAGCACCCGCGGGCGCCGTCTGTGCCGATCCCGGTTGGGGAGCACCCGCGGGCGCCGTCTGTGCCGATCCCGGTTGAGGAGCCCGCGGAGGTGCCGCCGCTCGAGGTAGAGGAGTCTGCGCAGACTCCTCCGATCCCTGTGCCCGCGGGCGATCCGCCCGCGCCGCTCTCGTCGCAGAGTCAGCCCCCGCGGCCCGCTCGTCGTGACGCCCTGCTCGAGCAACGGCGAGATCGCCTGCGCACCAGCCGATCTTCCGCCACGCGCGCCGGAGCCGGCAGGGGGGGGATTGGCGGCGGCCGAGGAGGCGGCGGCCGAGGAGGCGGCGGCCGAGGAGGCGGCGGCCGAGGAGGCGGCAGGGACGGAC
>DASRKZ010000177.1:0-5443 GCA_035648675.1 Solirubrobacteraceae bacterium | reverse complement strand
AGCGGGGTGAGCGCCTTCGCGTGCCCCACGATCGACGCCGACGGGCAGCCCGCGGGGTTAGCTTCGAACTGCGCGGCGGTGCACGCCTTCTGCAACGTCGTCAACCTTGAGGGGAGCTGCTTGGGGAGATCCACCTTGACCGACTTGATGTTCGCCTGGCTGCCAAACGGCGCATTGGGGTAGGTCAGCTTCACCGATAGGCTCGCGCCCTTCGCCCTGCTGGTCTTCCCGGACGTCGAGACCGCGAATCTTCGCCGCAGGCCTCAGCGAGCACACCGTCGCGCAGCTGATCGACCGGCTCCTCAGCCGCCTCTCCCGCAGCCGCCTGGAGTCGTTCGTGCGCCTTGGACGCACGATCCGCAAACACCGCGAGGGCATCCTCTCCGCCCGGCGCCTGAAACTCAGCAACGCCCGCGCAGAGGCACTCAACAACAAGGTAAAGCTGATCGTCCGCCGCGCCTACGGGTTCCACTCCGCCAACGCCGCCCTCGCCCTCATTCACCTCACCTGCGGGCCAGTCACACTCACACTCCCACACGAACACTCATTCGCGTGACTTCACCTACGCTCACCCTCGGAGAGCCTGAATTATATCAGTGGCCTTGTTGTGTGAATGTGTGATGGTCAGATTTCGGTGTCTGGTAGCCGGTCGCCGAAGTGGATGCGGAAGGCGACGAACGCGGCGCTCCAGTTGTAGGTGTGGCGCCAGTTGCGTTGGGCGTTTGTGATCGCGAGGTAGAGCAGCTTGCGGGCTGAGTCCTCGTTGGGGAAGCTGCCGCGGGTCTTGATGATCTTGCGGATCTGGCGGTTCAGCGCCTCGATCGTGTTCGTGGTGTAGACGACTCGGCGGACGTCGGGGGGGAACGCGAGGAACGGCACGATTCGCTCCCAGTGCTCGATCCAGCTGGCGCTGATCATCGGGTAGCGCTGATCCCAGGTCTCGGCGAAGGATTCGAGTTCTCGCTCGGCGTGGTCACGGTCAACGGCGGTGTAGATCTTGCGGAGGTCTGAGGCGACCTTCTTCTTGTCCTTGTGGGCACGAACCGCAGGCTCGAGCGGATCTGGTGGCGATTATGCCGATGTCGGCATAACGTTCACTATGCCGAGGTCCGGGTTATGCCGAGGTGGGTTGCGGGAGTGGGTGGTGGTGGGCGGATTGGGCTGGTGGAGGTCGGCATAATCAGAGGGTCTCGAGGAAGGCGAGGAGCTTGTCGGGTGGCTGGTAGCGGCCGGGTGGCGTGTCGGGGGGTGTTGTTCTGGCGAGCGCGGCTTCCTTGAGCGCCATGTCGGCGTGTAGGTAGATCTGGGTCGTCTCGATGTGCTCGTGGCCGAGCCAGAGCGCGATCACCGAGGTGTCGATCCCGGCGTGCAGGAGCTGCATCGCAGCGGTGTGTCGGAGCACGTGTGGGCTGATCGTCTTGGTCGCCATGGACGGGCACGCGAGCGCGGCGGTGGTTGCGTGTTCGGCGAGTCGTCTTTGGAGTGCGTCGCGGCTGAGTGCCCGGCCCGTGCGGGTCGGGAACGCGGGGTCGTCCGGGTGTCCGGCGCGCTCTGTGAGCCAGGTGCGCAGGACCGCGACGGTTTGCTTGGTCAGCGGGGTGATTCGATGCTTGCGGCCCTTTCCCAGGCAGCTGACGTGCGGGCCAGCGCCGAGGTGTATGTCGCTGTATTTCAGCGCGGTCAGCTCGGATGCTCTGAGCCGGTCTGGACTGCGAGCAGCAGCATCGCGTGATCGCGCCGGCCGGTCCAGGTGTCGCGGTCGGGCGCGGCGAGCAGCGCGTCGATCTCGGGTTCGGTGAGGAACGTGATCAGCGCCCGCTCGAAGCGCTTGGGTGGGATCGCCAGCACGCGGCTGATCGTCTCGGCGTGCTCTGGGTGATCGAACGCGGCGTAGTGAAACAGCGAGCGGATCGCGGCCAGGCGGGCGTTTCGGGTGCGGATGCTGTTGTGGCGCTCGTGCTCGAGGTGGTCGAGGAACGCGCCGATCAGCGGCGCGTCGAGATCGTCGAGATCGAGCTGGCAGGGTTGCTTGCCGGTCCGCTTCTGGGCGAAAGCGAGAAGCAGACGCAGCGTGTCGCGGTAGGCCGCGATCGTGTGCGGGCTGGCGTTGCGCTGCCGGGTCAGCCGGTCGGTGAAGAACGCTTGCAGCGTCGGCGCGAGCATGCTCATCGGGTGGCTCCTTTCAGATTCAGATGACGTTCGAGCCGGTCGCCTGCGAGCGCGAGCAGCTCCGGCGAGGCCTGGAGATACCAATAAGTCGATCCGGGGTGAACGTGCCCGAGATAGGTCGAGAGCAGCGGCAGTCTCACCGCCGGGTTCTCGTCGGAGCGATAGGCATCGAGCAGCGTGTTGACGGCGAACGTGTGGCGCAGGTCATGCGGCCGTGGCCGGCAATTCGCCGAGCGTGGCCGCAGCCCTGCGTGCGCGACGATCCGCTTGAACGCGAGGTGAACGTTGCAGTAGCTCAACCTGGTGCCCGCGGCCGACGTGAACACCGCCATGGTCGGCTCTGACGGGACGGGCCGGTCACGGCGAGCGAGATAGGACTGCAGAGCCGTGATCGTGCTGGGGCGAAGCGCGACCTCGCGTGACTTGCCGAACTTGCTGTCGCGCACGACCAGCAGTCTGTTTGCGATGTCGATGTCGCCGCGGTCCAGACGGATCGCCTCACCGACTCGCATCCCGGTGACGGCGAGCAGCCCGATCAGCGTGCGCATCGTCGCCGCGCGGTGCGGCGTCGGTATCACCGTCGCGCTGTCCATCAGCGCCACGATCTCGGCGTCGGTATAGAGGTAAGGGACAGCGCGTCGCTGCTGCCACGGCAGCAGATCGGCTGGCGGCACCTCGTGCACCGGGTCAATCGCATGCAAATGAGTGGCGAAGCCGCGGACGACTGACAGCCGCTGGTGGCGCCAGTTCGAGCCAGTCGCCGGCGGGCAGGTCGCCCACCCCAGCGCCAGCTCTGTGGTTATCAGGGACTGGTCGCGCTCGGCCATCCACGCGGTGAACTGAGGCAACAGCTTCCCCGCGCGCGCGAGCTTGTATCCCATCGCCCGTCGGACCGCCAGATACTCGGTTAGGTGCTGCTCGAGCGAGCTCACGAGCCGGCTCCCGGCCACGGCCGCGAAAGCGAACTCAACGCGGTCCGGTCGACCTTGGCGTAGATCGCGGTCGAGAGCGCCTCACGATGGCGAAGAACCTGCCCGATCTCGTGCAGCGGCGCTCCGGCCCTGAGCATCGACGTCGCGGCAGTGTGCCGAAGACGATGCGCATGGATCTGTCCAAGCCCGGCGCGCCGCCCAGCCGCGACGACCACCTGGGTGACCCCGCCCGTGGTCAGCCGCCGGTGAGGGGCCTTGATGCGAATGAAAACCGTCCGGTCCAAAGCGCTGTCTGGTCGGCCGTCACGCAGATATCCGCTAATCGCCTCCCCGACATCGACGGGCAACGGGAGCCGCTCGGAACGGCGGCCCTTGCCGACCACGACGAGATCCCCCGCGCGCCAGTCAAGATCCTGGAGGCGCAAACCGGCAACCTCGCCAGCCCGCAGCCCGAGCCGCATCAACAACGTCAGGATCGCCAGATCGCGCCGCCCGGCCACGGTCTGCTGATCGCAAGAGTCCAGCAGCGCCTGTGCCTGGTCGTCCTCGAGAAAGCGCGGCAACCCCGACAGTCGCCACGACGCCGCAGACGGAACAGCGCCGAGGAGCGACCCGGCGATCAACCCCTCGACGTGCAAGAACCCCAGCAGCGACCGCAGCGCAGTGACCGTCATCTTCGCCGCCCCGCGCGACTGGCCCGGACAGCGAGCAACAACGAACGCCGTCACCCGAGCAGCGGTCAACTCCCAGAGATCCAGCCCGTCCTCGTCGAGACCTGCCAGGAACGGCTTGACGGCATCGACATACCCAATGACAGTGCTCTCGGCAAGGCCGCGCTCGACGGCCAGATAGCCACCGAAGCGCTCGCCCAGCACCTCGGCCCTCGTCGACGGCCGCGCCAGCGAGGCCGACGGCACCACCCCGAGCTCGCGCAGATAGGCAAGCAGCGACACCATCGCACGCGCTGTCACGTAGTCGCGGTGACCCGCCGCGCGGCGCTCAGCCAAGAACCGCGCGACGACCTCATCGCTCAACCCTCCAGGCACCAGGCCCTCGGCCTGCATCCAACCGCTCACGCGAGCCACCAGCCGCACCTGCAGCGTCGCACCTACCGGCGAGTACCCCAGACGCTCAAGCTCGCCCACAAACCCCGGCCCAAACTCCTGCAGCGGCCCGGATAGCCGCACCCTTGACGGATTCTTCATCAGTGCTCTCCTTTCAGGAAATAGAGAGCACAGCCTCCCCCGCCAGGCCGGATTATGCCGACATCAGCACCCCCGAACCGGCCCGATTGCAAGCCCTTCGCGGCCACCTCGGCATAACCCGGACCTCGGCATAGTGAACTATGCATGTCTGCACCCAGGTCTGCGGGTAGACCGCCTCGATCGCGTCAGGGAACCCGGCCAGGCCGTCGACGCAGCACACCAGGACGTCCTGCACGCCGCGCTGCTTGAGCTCGGTCAGGACCTGGAGCCAGAACTTGGCGCCCTCTGAGCGCTGGAACCACATGCCGAGCACTTCGCGCTCACCGTCGGTGTTCACGCCGATCGCGAGGTAGCAGGAGAAGTTGAGGATCGCTTGCCCGTCACGGATCTTGATCACGAGCGCGTCGAGGTAGAGACCTGCTCAAGGGGCCGGGTCTGCCACCCCTTCGCGTCCTCCAGCACGGCGGCGGTGACACGGCTGACGGTATCCCGCCCGACGCCGGGCCCGTAGAGATCGGCCATATAGGTCTCGATCTCCCGCGTGGTCATCCCGCCGGCGTAGAGCGCGATGATCTTCTCGTCAAGGCCCGCCAGACGCCGCTGGTTCTTCTTGACCAGTTGCGGCTCGAACGTGCCGTTGCGATCCCTGGGCCCGGCGATCTGGACCGGGCCGTGATCGGTCAGGAGCGTCTTCCCCGGGGCGCCGTTGCGCGCGTTGCCGGCGCCGCCCGGCGGCGCCTGGCCGTGCTCGTAGCCCAAATGCCCGCTCAGCTCGCTCTCCAACGCCCGCTCCACGAGCCGGCGCGTCAGATCGCCCAACAGCCCGCCGGACCCCAGGATCTCCGCCTCGCCGTGCTTGCCGGCCAAGAGCTCGTCGATCATCGCGTCGGTCAGCTGCTCGCGGACCTCCTCGGGCAGCTCGCCGACCGGCAGACCGGACCTGGCGCGGTCAAGCGCCTGGGCGACCAGCTCCCGCGAGAGCTCGCGCCCCGCCCGGTCGGTGAAGAACCGGGTCCGCAGAGCGTTATCGACTTGCGGGATATGGCTGAGCGCCCACAGGGACCTGCGTCCCGTATAGACGCCGTGCCATGCTGCCCGCGGGTTAGCGCCGAGGGCGATGAGGTTGCGAACGATCGT
>DASRKZ010000176.1:0-5722 GCA_035648675.1 Solirubrobacteraceae bacterium | reverse complement strand
GCGATCCGGCCCTCTCCCCAACATCCCCTACAAGCGCTTGAAATCGATCCAAGGGACCAACCCAAACCTGATCTATCGTTGCCCGCCACCCCCCCATGGGATGACATGACCCAACAACCTTACGCACAAACCAGGGGACTTGTCAAGAGCGAACCACACAGAGCTTCGCAAGACACCCCCACAACCCAAGCAAACCCGGCCCCAAAGCCCCAAGCTCGCGCTGCCGGCCAATCAGAGATCGGGGTCCTTGAGGTGGGGCTCTACCCACCTGCGATAGCGGCCAATGAAATCAAGGGCCGTGTCACGCACGAGCGACTGGGCTTAGCTGGCCCAAGGCCTTCCGGGGGTAGTACCCTCATAGCCATGAGATTCGCCTACTACGACCCCGACGCAGACATCGCTTGGTTCCCCACCGGGGAATCCCAGGACGTCGTCAGCGAGCGCATCCCCGGAGGCCTGCTCGACCACGACCGCGATACCGGCGAGTTCGTCGCGGTCGAGGTCTGGGACGCCAGCACCCGACTCCCCCGCACACTCCTCGAAGCGCTGCCCGCGCCCGCAACACCCCACAGCGCCGCGGCCTAAGCGAGGGACGTTGCTGCATCGGGCCTCCGCCGAGCCGGAAGGGGCCCTGAGCGGGGCGCACGAGAAAAAGCTGGGCGTGATGGCACGCGTTAGCCCCGCCGCACACCCCTCTGAGCCGGACATCATTTCTTGCCCTGCTTGCCATGAGTTGGCTGCTTCTTCGTCCGATATACGCGTAAGCACGACCTGGGCAGAGGCTCGTGCGCGTAGAGTGGGTGTTCCACAGAGAGGCCGACATGGATCAGCAACAAAAGCGCGAGGAAGCCGCGAGATCACGCAGCATCGCCCAGGAGCGTCGCGCTGAGCAGACCGCTGCGATCGCAGGAAAGCAAGCCCAGCTCAAGCAGGAGGCACAGGCGCGACGGGAGCAGAAGCCCAAGCCTCAGCTACAAACGAAAAAGACGCGGTCCCGGACCGCTTGAGAGAGATCCCTCACTCCCGCGCGCCGGACGATGAGGCATGGCCGAGGACCTGGCGACGGAAACATTTGCAAACAAGCAGGCTCTTGCTCGCAAGGACCTCTTGCTCGCAAAGGCGCTGACGCTCCTGATATTGGCGATCGCTCTTGAGTTGGCAGGAGTACAATGAGCTACATGGAGCGCCCCAACGCTGGCCGTCCACCCGCCTCAGACACGCGCCACACGCATGCCGCCAGTGCCGATACGGATGAGCAGGCCCGGGATCTTCCCCACTTCGAATCGCTCATCCTGCCTGGACTGTTCAAAGGTCCCATCCTCCCGGTGTGGCTGCGCAGGCTCTTCCGGCGCACAGGTACACACGCTTCGCGCTAACGCACCGTCAGGCTCGACGGGCGCAGCGCAAGCGCACTACAAGCAGCACTTCGGGGCACCCGTCCAATCGACGGGCGCCCCGATGCGCGTCCTGCTGTGGTCTCAGCGGATCAGTAGTGGGCCAGCTGGGACGGGCCGGCCGGGTTGGCCAGGTACGCCTGGTTGACCAGCCTTCCCAGCACTTCGTACCCGAGCGGCGACGGATGGATGTCGCCGTTGTCCGAGCTTCCACCGGGATCATTTGGGTTGCACATTTCGGTGTACTTGCAGATCGAGGCCTGCTCTTTTGCCGGCTTGTGTCCCCTGTTGAACACCGGGAATGGATTCGCGAACGTGACGTTCGGGAAGTGCGGCAGGATGTCAGCTTCGATTGCCGCGTTGAGGCCCTCCTGCAATGCGTCGCTGCCGGGGAGTATCAACGCGTCCGGGTTGTAGAAGCCGACCAGGACGATCGGCCCTGTGTAGTGGCCCCCGCCGAGCCCGGTGCTGTCCAGCACGCCCAGGATGTCAGCGATGTTCGCGAGGATGTGCGGAGCGGTGATTTTTTCCGAGCTCTGTTGGATGCAGGTGACCACTGCCGCTTCAGGCGTCGCGGCGTACTTGCTTTTGCCTCCTGTTTTGAATTCTTCGGCGACTTCGATCTTGCACTCGGTGATCGCCGCGAGCTCGTCGTTGGAGCCGATGTTCAGCGTGATCGCATCGACCGGGTGCGCCGGGTGGCCTTCTTTGAGGATGCTCAGCGCGTCTTCGAGCTGCGAGATCGACTGTCCGCCGACGCTCAGCGAGTTGTGCAGCGGCAAGCCGTCGACGTTGTTGTACGCGCATGGGTGGTAGTCGCCGGGCCCCTGCGGATTGTGTCCCGCCGGTTCTGTCGAGGTTTTCCCGCCGAGGGCCGCGTTTTCGCCGATCAGCCCATTCGAGGTCTCTCCCGGGCAGGCGTCGTTGACAAGCGTGACTCCCCTTCCGGCCTCGGATCCTCTCCCGAGATCCTTGGCGAAGACGTTGGTGAACCCTTCTTCGAAGTACGACGGCGCCTCGTTCGGCTTGTTTTCTTCGAACACCTGCTCGCTGTAGCCGAAGCTGATCGAGTCACCGAGCGCCAGATAGGTGCTGACTTGGGGCGCGGGCCTGGCGCCGGCGGCCGGCGCGAGCGCGGCGCAAGCGACCAGCGCGACAGCGAGCACGAGCGACCCCCCGATCGACCGATTGCGTGAACGGGACATCCTGCGTGTCACAGCGATCATGGTGTCTCCTCCTCCTGCCACCTGCTAGTCGACGCAGATCCCCTCTGCGCCCTCCGAATGGGCTCGTTTGACGCTACTCCTCGGGTTGATAGCTGTCAAACGGGTACGGCACCCCGGCGCAAGCTGTCAAGCGGGCACGGCTCCCGCCCCGCGCGGAAGCCCGCAAGGCGTCCGAGGCGGATGTCATTTTGTTGGCTCCCCGTCAGCCAGGCTGGAAGGCGATGATCGTTGTGCTGCTGCTTCTCGGAATCCTGATCGGACTGATCCTCGGCGCCGCCGGCGCCGCCGCCGTGCTCAAGCCCAACCGCGAGCGCCAACGCGACGAACTGAAGTCGATCTCGGCGGACGTCCTCAAGCAGACCGGCGACTCGCTTGCGCAGCGACTCGCCGACCAGCGCCGCGGCGAGGAGGAGCGCGCCTCGGCCGAGATGGCCCAGCGCGCCCAGGAGATCAAAGGCCTCGTGCAGCCCGTCCAGGAGAAGCTCGGCAAGATGGAGAGCGAGATCGGTCGCCTCGAGCGCGAGCGCAAGGAAGGCCAGGGCCAGCTCTCGCAGATGATCCGCCAGCTGCACGAGGGCGTCGGCACGCTGCGCCTGGAGACAGGCAATCTCGTCTCGGCGCTGAAGCGGCCCTCCACGCGTGGCTCCTGGGGCGAGATCCAGCTACGCAACGTCGTCGAGATGGCCGGGATGGTCTCCCACTGCGACTTCGTCGAGCAATCGACGATCCAGACCGAGGACGGCCCGCTGCGGCCCGACATGCTCGTGCGGCTGCCCGGCGGAAAGCTCGTCGTGGTCGACTCGAAGGTGCCCCTCGACGCATACCTCTCCGCGCTGGAGGCCACCACCGACGACGAGCGCGAGACGCACATCGCCCGTCACGCCAAGCAGACCCGCGAGCACATCACGAAACTGGCCTCCAAGGGCTACCAGCGGCAGTTCGACTCCACGCCCGAGTTCGTCGTCATGTTCGTGCCCTCCGACGGCATCTACCAGGCGGCGCTCGGGAACGACCCGGCGCTGATCGAATACGGCGTCCAGCAGCAGGTGCTGATGGCCACCCCGACGACCCTGATCGGCCTGCTCTGGGCGGTCCACTACGGCTGGCAGCAGGAGCTGATCGCCGAGTCCGCCCGCGATATCGCCGAGTCCGCGCGCGAGCTGCACCGCCGGCTCGGGCGCTTCGTCGAGCCGCTGGCGAAGGTCGGCCGCCAGCTCGACTCCGCTGTGGGCGCCTACAACAAGGCAATCGGCTCCTTCGAACGGGGCGTGATCCCGCAGGTGCGGCGCATCGAGGTGGCCGGCGCCTCATCCGAGCGCGAGGTCGAAACCCCGGCGGTGGTTGAGACCGCGGCCCGTCCCGTCATCGCCCAGTTGGAGTCCGAGCGGGCCGAGGCGCCGCTCGACCGACCGGAGGCCGGCCAACAGGCCCCGCCGGCGCTGGCGCCGGTGCTGCCTTTCGCCGAGACCGCCTCGAGCGGCGGCTAAGCACCACGACAATCAGGGTCAGCGCCACCGGCACAGTGGCCGGTAGCTCGTCCACCACGAAGAACAGCAGGTCGAAAGCGAGCGCCAGGACCGCCGCGAGCGCCGCGGCACGCATCTGGGTCGAGCGCCCCACGGTGACCGCCAGCAACGCCCCGAGCAGCGCCGCGACGAACAGGTCGCCGTAACCCATCACCGCCGAGCCGAACACCGCGTTCTGCAGCTGGGGCAGGCCCGCCGCCGGGTGCGCGGCGTTCAGCGCGTCGTTCGGCCGCTGCAAGAGGTCGGACACGACCAGCGTGGCGTCCGCCACCGCCATCGCCACGATGCCCGCCGCCAGCCAGCGCGGGGGTGTCACCGCGGCGAGCAGCACCCCGAGCGAGACACAGCTGAGCGCCGACAGCGCCAGTGCAGCCGTCTCCCCCGCCAAACCCCCGCGGTCGACCCATGCCAGCGCGAACAACGGCGCTGCCAAAAGTGCCCTCGCCGGACGCGGCGGACGGGCATTCCACGTCAGCCAACCGAGGGCGAGCGCCGCCAGCAGCGGCACCGCGACCAGCGCCAGATACGTGAGCGCCTGCGCGCCGGCGTTTTCCGCCTCGCGCGCCCCGAACACGAAGGCGACCACCGACAGCGGCGGGATCACCGCCCAGCGGCGGCCGCGTAACCGCCTCAACGCTCCGAGCGATCCCTCTCCCGGGACCGCCACGAGAGCGCCCTGGGCGAGCGAAAGCGCGCCGATCGAGATCCAGAAGGGGGGCATCAAAAGTCAACATAGATCGTTTACCGGTCCGCTCGGTAAGCTGCGCGGCCCTTGAGAGATCTCTAAATGGATGACGAGAATCACCAGCGGTTTCGCCGCCGTCGCGCCGTTGCCAGCCTCGCGCTGCTGGCGATCCTCGCGCTGCTGATCACCGCGATCAGCTCCCACGGCGGCGCCCACCACCTCAAGACACCGGACCCCGTCTCCGCCCATACGGCCGTCCCACGGCCGACCTCGGCCGAGCAGGCGGCGCTCAACCACCAGGCAGAAGAAAAGGCGATCGATTCGGTGCTCGCCTACACGCCCGCCGTTACCAGTGGCGGCGGCAAGGGCCATGAGCTCGCGCTCACCTTCGACGACGGCCCCGGGCCCTATACCCAGCAGCTCGTGGCGACGCTGAACAGGTTGCACGTCCACGCCACGTTCTTCGCGATCGGCGAGGAGGAGCGGTACTTCTCCGCCGGCACCACGCTCGAGCTGCACTCGGGGGATGTGATCGGTGACCACACCGAGACCCACCCGATGATGGCGAGCCTCTCCTCGCACGACCAGCGCGAAGAGCTCGTCGAACAGATCGCCCGCATCGAACTGCTCGGCGGGCCGCGGCCGCGCCTGTTTCGCCCCCCCTACGGCTCCTTCGACGCCACCACCTTCCACCTGCTCCACCAACTGCACCTGTTGATGATCCTCTGGTCGACCGACACCGACGACTACACCCTCCCCGGTGTCCCCGCGATCGTGCGGAGCGCGCTCGCCGGCGCGCATCCCGGGGCGATCATCCTGATGCACGACGCCGGCGGCGATCGCTCGGAGACGATCGCGGCGCTCCCGGCCATCATCCACGGGCTACGCAAG
>DASRKZ010000175.1:0-13826 GCA_035648675.1 Solirubrobacteraceae bacterium | reverse complement strand
GCTCAGCAACGCGATCGCACACACCGCTCCCGGCGACGGACTCGTGCGTCTAGGGGTCGAGCGTGAGGGCGCAGATCACCTGCGATTCGTCGTCGAAGACGACGGGCCGGGCATCCCCGCAGACCAGCGCGAGCGCGTCTTCGATCGCTTCCACCGCACCGACGCAGCCCGTGACCGCGCCTCGGGCGGGACAGGACTGGGGTTGGCGATCGTGCGCGCGATCGCCGAGGCACACGTTGGACACGTCCTGGCCGGACAAGGACCCGAGGGAGGCGCCCGGATCACGCTCGATCTTCCAGGTTTCACCGCCGCCGACGGATCGGCGCTTGATGCAGGCAGCACGGCGGGAGAGGTGAACGGGTCAGTGAGAGGTGGGCGAGCTGAGGCTCCCTGACCGTGCAGCCAACCCTACCTGGGCGCGAGCCCGTAGAGGCCGGTGTAGCCGGTGAGGTAGACGTCCGTGCCGTCGCTGATCACCGGGTCGAAGGCGCCTGTGTTCATCCGGAAGAGCATTCGCCCGGTGGAGATGCCGAGGCCGTACGTGCGGTGCTGGCCGAGGTCGGAGAAGTAGACGGTGCGCCCGACGATCGTCGCCGACCCGGAGATCCGCCCGCCCGCGTTGTATTGCCAATCGATGCTGCCCGAGCGGGCGTTCAGCGCATAGAAGGTCCCGTCGTAGGAGCCCAGGTAGATCGTCGGGCCGAGGCCGGGAGCATTGGTGACCGCGGGTGAGGCGTACACGTAGGCGCCGGTCTGCACGGCCCAGTCAAGCCGGCCGGTGGAGGCGTCGTAGGCGTAGATGCGCCCGTCGGTGTTGCCGAGGAACACGCGGCCATAGACGACGGCGGCGGTGGAGTAGAAGGTGCCGCTGCCGAGCAGCGCGCCTTCGGAGCCTGAGACCCACAGCTGCCGGCCGCTCTGCTCTGAGATCGCCTGGGCGTGTCCGGAGTAGTCGCCGAAGTACAGCACCCCGCCTGACAGCGTCGGGCTGGCCTTGACCGCGCCGCCCGCGTGGTAGGTCCATGCGACGTGGCCGTTGCGGGCGTCGAGCGCGTACACGGTCCCGTCCTGGGAGCCGAAGTAGAGCCTTCCGCGATCGAGCAGCGGCGAGGACTCGCTGGGGCTCGGCAGATCGCGCCACCACCGCGTTCTGCCCGTCTTGTAGTCGATCGCGAACACCCGTCCGGGAATGCCTGGTTTGCCCGTGGAGAGGACGGTCGCGTAGACGGTGCTCGAAGTGACGGCCGGCGTGGAGGCGGACAGGACACCAAGCGAGTGCGCCCAAAAGGTGCGGCCCGTGCTCTTGTTGATCGCTATCAACACGCCGTCGTCGGCCAACTGGAAGATGTGATTGCCGTAGATGACCGGCGGAAACTCGAGCAGAGCGTGCTCGTTATGTACCCATAGCCGCCGAAACGGCGGGTGCACGCTCGTGGGCGCCGGGAAGAAGCGGGCATGATTCTTGCTGAAGCCGTAGAGCGGCCAGGCGAAGCGATCCGGACCGTGAGCCGGCAGCGTCGGCGTTGGTTGTGGCACGAACCGGGCGTGGGGGTGGTACACGCTGCCGGTGCGGTGGTGCTCGTACAGGTAGGCACCGAACACGGCTGCGAGCAGCAGCACGAGCAGTGCCGCCAAGGCCACGCGAACTCGCTTGGAGCGGGGGGAGAGGCGTCCGATGCGCTCAGACCCTAGTCAGCATGGAAGCTTATGGGTGGCTGGCCCTCGGCGTTCGCAGGTTCGCGGGTCAGCCTCGCGGTTGTTATCGACCGTGGCGGCCAGTGCCGGCGTGGCGTGCGACGCGATCGCGCCGTCGCTGATCCCGAGCTCAACCCGCCGCCTCGCGCGCGAAGGCCAGCAGCGCGAGCGCCGCGATGTCGTCACTCGGCTCGTTGGTGGGGAAGGCCAGCACGTTGTCCTCATAGGCGGCGCCTCGCCCGTTGAACTGGGCGTAGGGATCAGGGTTGCCGGCCGAGCTCTGAGCGGTGGGGCAGGGCCGATAGCCTTCTGAGGCGCTGAGGTGGCGCAGCTCGGCGGTGTCCACGGGGCCAGGGACGACCGCCCCCAGCAGCAGCGGGGAACCGCCGGTCAGGGAGCCCTCTAGGTTTGCCACCTGGTGGGAGAGGCAGTCGGGGAAGCGGCTACCGGCGCCGACCACGAAGGAGAGCCCCCACGCGTTCTGGCCGAGCACGGCGTCTAGCTGGCGCTGGGCAAATCCCTCATAGGCGCTCGTTCCCGCGATCTGGTCGTAGAAGCGCGCCTCGAGCGAGAGCCCGAGCAGGTGCGAGACGGTGTCGTCGTTGGCGTAGGCGTAGCCGATCCCGAACGGGTCGCGCGCCGCGACGCGCTCGGCCGCGGCGAGCTGATCGTGGAGATCTTCGAGCACGGCCGCCTGATCGCTCTGCATCTCCGCGACCGCCTTCGCCGGCGCATACACGCGGTTCGCCATCAGCTCGACGTGCGCAAGCGCGCCGACGTCGTAGAGGTTGAAGGTGTCGGTCCCGTCCAGCGGGCTTGTCATGTACGCCTGCCCCCAGCGGTCGGCCTGCTCGAACCAGTAGAGCGCGTCGGGGTGGGGAAGCCCTTCATGATCGGCTGTCGTGGCCGTGGCGCGGAGCAGCTCGTCGGCGCCGAGCTCGAGGTCGTCCTGCCACTCGCGCTCGGGGTAGTAGTCGTGCGGCATGGTCGTGACGAGTGACCGCGGGTGCGTGTTCGCGCGATCGAAGATCGTCTGTCCCCACAGCAGGCACTGGTGCGCGTATGCGGGTTCGGTGGCCTGGAAGACCTGCGCGCACAGGCCGAAGGCGGCGGCCATCCGGCCGGCGAGGTTGGGGCTGATCGGCGCCCCGGCGGTCCCATCTTGGAAGACCGGCCGGTAGCGCACGTAGTAGGCGCCGCGCCCCGATCTCGCGCGAATCGTTTCGTCATACTGGGGCAGGCGCCAGCCGAAGTCGTGGTCACCTTCGATGCGGGCGTTGCCGTCCCCGATTCCCACCTGGTAGCGCAGGACGCCGCTCTGCTGGTCCCACATGCGTCCCAGCCATTGCAACCCGTAACGGGCTTCGGCCGCGAGCTGGGGCTCAGCCGCTCCCAGCGCGGAGGGGTATTCGCGGAGGGTGTACAGCAGCAGGTCCTCGACGAAGCTGGCGGTCTCGACGAGCTTCAGGTAGTCGCCCGCGTCGGCCCATCCTCCCGCGACGTCGACCGGCGCGATGCCCAGACGAGTCAGGCCGCCGAGCAGGCGATCGTTGCGGTAGACGGGCGTCCGGTAGACCGATGCGCTGGAGTCGGCGAGGTGCGAGGGCTGGCGATCGAGCAGCGAGGAGTCGACTTCGGTCCCGTCGCGCTGCTCGCGCAGGAAGCTCAGCTCGCGCGCGGCCAGCAAGGTGTAGCTCGTGCCACCCACTACGAAAGAGGGAGAGTGGATCTGAGGCGCCTGTTCAAGCACGATCCGGTAGGTGCCAGGCGTGTGCAGGGCGCTGAAGTCAAGCGCGTAGGCGTGGCGCCAGCGGCGGTTCCAGGCGCCGCGATCGGGTCCGACACGCGCGCGGAGAACCGTCTGGCCTTGCGCGTTGACCACTCCAAACGCGCGTGAATGGAGCGCTTCCCGCGTCAGAGCGGTCGCGGTCTTTACCGCGCCGAGGGGGAATCCGACCTGGTTAACCCGCACCACGATCCTGGCAGTACGCTGCGCGAGGCGTGCCGTGGGCGTGGCGGCGAGGCGGGCCGTCCCGCTGGCGAACAGGAGGGCGGCGAGCGCAACGACGCCGATTACCGTGATCGAGCGGCGGCGCAAGAAATGCGATGGAGAGATTCTGAACCGCATAGCTCCCTAGCTCCCATCGACTGCCCGGCGGGGCAGCAGGCCGGTCGTTGCGTGCGCTCCGAAGACGCGGCTGAAGGCGTATGGCGGCTCGCTCACACCGCTGCATGTGGGAACCGCCCCAGACTCGCTTCCTGCGCACGGATTATCGCGCGCCAGCGACCAGATCGAAGTCAGCCCGAGGCCTCTCTGGGCGGCGAAGCTCGCCAGCGTGCGCGCGTCGGCGAGTGTGAAGATCTCACCGCTCACGTCGTTTACGCCCACCATCGCCGTCACACCCAGGGCACTCCACTTGGAGATCCGTCCCCTCAGCGCTGAGAGCTGCCGGTGCGCGGCGCCCACGGCGGCGATCGCGGTGGCTCCCATACGCCCACGGGCGATGGCGGGGCCGTAGTCCATCGCCAGCAGGTTCACCGCGCTCAGGTGCACGCCGGCCGCAAGCATTGAGCGCACATCCTCAAGCGCAGCGCTCGACAAGCCCTTGGGAGACGCCGGCAGCGTGAGCGAGACCGCGAGCGGGCGTCTAGTCTGAGCCTGAAGCTCCGCTACGGCCCGCGACAGGCGGACGATCGCCGTGTGGTCGGTGAGCATTATGCCCTCCAGATCGAAGTCGGCGGCCACCGCCTGGTAGCGATCGAGGACCGAGGCGTAGGCAGCCTCCAGGCTGCTCGCGCTGCCGCAGCCCCGTGCGAGATCAGGGCCCTGCGCCCCTCCGAAGGAGACGCGCAGCGCCACGCCGGCTGCGCGCAGACGAGCCGCGGGCTTCATCACGGCAGCGGCATCGATCGGAGTCTGGGCCCCCCACGCCGGCTCGCAGGCGCCGGTGCCGGCGGTCACGAAGGCCAGCGTCAGCGAGCGCGCCCCGGCGTCCGCCGCCACGCCGGAGAGGTCGAAAGGGGAGATCAGCGTCACGTCAACATACGGCGAGAACACGTCGCTGCCACCCGGGGGTGTGATAGGCGCGCTTGCGCCGCTGCTCGCGCACCCCGCCAGCGAGGTGAGCAGGAGCGCACACGCGCACACGCACAACCGAGCGAGCGGGCGACGCGACGCTGTCTCATTCATAGGGTCGTCGGTCGCGGCGCCGGTGGAGGTACCTCCACCTCGCCGGTTCGCGAGAGCCGGTGCCAGTGCAGGCGCGTGCCCATCAGCGCGACCATCAGCGAATCGATCACCACCAGGTACATCAGCTGGCGGTAGACGATTTGCTGCAAGGGCATCGACCAAAGCGGACTGCGCGACTCGTGATCCCATCCGAATGCAACCCACGCGAGCACCATCTGGCAGGCGTTGAACGCTACCCAGAAGGCGAGGATCGGCAGCGGGTCGAGGAACAGGATCGAGTAGATCGCGAACAGGTCGATCAGCGGCGCCGCCAACGGCAACAGGACCTGAAACAGGACCATGTACGGCAGCGCGCGACTCCCGATCCGACCCTCCTTCGGGTGCAGCAACGCGCCACGATGCTTCCACAGGGACTGCAGCGTCCCGTAGGACCAGCGGCTGCGCTGGCGCCACAGGCCGCTCAGCGTCGACGGCGCCTCGGTCCACGCACGGGCGTCCTCGGCGTAGAGCACTCGCCAGCCGCCACGCCCGATCGCCATCGTCACGTCGGTGTCCTCCGCGAGGGTGGCGCCCGAGACGCCTCCCACATCGACGAGCGCTGCGCGGCGAAACGCACCGATCGCCCCGGGCACCGTGGGCATGCAGCCGAGGACCTCATACATGCGCCGGTCGAGGTTGAACGCCATCACGTACTCGATGTGCTGCCAGCGTCCGAGCAGGCCGGTGCGGTTGCCGACCTTCGTGTTTCCCGAGACCGCGCCGACATCCGCCTCGCGGAAGGGCTGCACCAGGTGCAGCAGCGAGTCAGGCTCGAACACCGTGTCGCCGTCGACAGTCACCACGATCTCGTTCGCCGCCGCTGTCAGGCCAGTGTTGAGCGCCTTGGGCTTACCCGCATTCGCCTGGGTGATTACCTGCACCCCGGCGAGCCCGAGCGCACGCACGCGATCAGCCGTGTCATCGGTCGATCCGTCGTCGACCACGATCACCTCGAACGGACTCGGATAGTCACTGCGAGCGAGCGAGCGCACGCAGCGCTCGATCCCGACAGCCTCGTTGTACGCGGGCACGATTATCGACACCGGTGGGACGAACGAGGTATCCGCCTCGCGCCGGCGGCCGCGACGAACCTGCACCGACGCCAGCGCGAGCACCAGCAGCATCCGCAACGCGACCAGCACCGCGACCGCGAACACGATCACCGTCAACACGGTAGTGACGGTTCGTGCGACCGCCAGCATCGCCACGAACAGGCGCCCTCGAAAGCGTTCCCAGCCGCCGACCGGAATCATGAACGCGCCGCGAGTCTTTCCCGCGAGCTGCGCGACGGTCACGAAGTGAAAGCCACGTTGCCGCAGGCGCGCGATCACGCGTGGCAGGGCGGCGACGGTCTGCGCCCGGTTGCCGCCGCCGTCGTGCATCATCACGATTCCGCCCTGGCTCCCGGCGGGCGTCGCGGCGGCGAGAATCGAGCTCACCCCCGGCTGGCTCCAGTCGCGCGTGTCGTAGTTGGTCACGGCGATCGTGTAGCCCTTGGCCGCGATCTGCCCCCACACCGCGATCTGCTTGGGCGTGATCGCATCGGGGGTCGAGGCATACGGCGGGCGCACCAGGCGGGTCTGCAGTCTGACGATGCCGCTGAAGGCGCTCTCGGTCATCCCGAGTTGGAGATCGCGCTGCCAGGCCGGGATCGTCGCCAGGTCGGGGTGGGTGAACGTGTGGTTTCCGAGTTCGAACCCGTCACGCACGATCCGCCTGGTGAGCGCGGGCGCGCGCACTGCGTTGCTACCCATCTCAAAAAAGGTGCCGGGGACGTGCGCGCGCTCGAGGATCGACAGGATCCGCGGTGTCCACCTCGCGCTCGGCCCGTCGTCGAACGTCAACGCGATTCGCCTCCCCGGCGCGGGGGCCCGCGAGACGAGACCTCCGTGACCGTCGGAGACCAGAATCGGCCCCGAGGCGGCGAGCGGCGCGTCGGCGCTCGGCGCGTCCGTGCCGGAAGCCCCCAACGTCTTGGTCGTGATCCCGTCCACGAGCAACAGCACGACCACCATCGCCATGCAGAAACCCACGATCACGTGATGAGCCCGAAAGACCGACCGCGCCGACCGGCCAGGGCGACCGGCGCTCATCTCAGGCCGAGGCTACGTCGCGGTGCTGATCGGCGGCCGCGAGCTGGATCAGACAGGCCGAGTGAAGCGCCGTCCTGCGCCGTCCTGGCGGCGTCCCTGCTCCAGTGCGATAGGACGCGCATGCCGGCCGAGCCGCGATCGGTTGATAGCGGGTGCGCCCGATCGAGGAGGCGCTCCCCGTCTCCTCGACATCGGCCAGAGCCAAGGGCGCGCTCGTGCGGTGCGTGACGCTCCCCTGCGCCAGGGCCGCCAGACGAGGCGTGGCAAAGCCGGAGAAGCCCACCATCCCGACCACTAGTCCCGTGAGCCAGACTGCGCAGAGCGCGGCGATCGCGAAGCAGAGGAGCCGCACGCCCAGGGCGCGACGTCCGCTGTCATCGACGAACACCTGCGCCTCGTGGCCGCTCGTGCGCCAGGTGGAGGGCGACCCTGGGCGTGCGAGGGCACGCTGCTCGGAGGAACTGTTCATCGGGGTAATTTTACGTGATTCTTCGATCCCATTCGTGAGTACTTTCATAGTTCGTTCCGGCCCGGGCGGCGGCCACGACAGGGCGCTGCTGTATTAGCGCTTGGTGAGTACGAGCCTGCGCAGCCCGGCATCTCTTAGGTGGGTGAATGCGGTAGGATCATCCAGTCATATTCCCCGTGAGAACAAAATCCCAGCTAAGACACTGGTGAGATATCTCTCACGATGAGAGATCACACATCTGCTGCGATTACCGGGCGGCCGCGCGCGGGGTGAGCAGCCCCAGCTCGGGAGCGTCGGGCGCGTCGCTCTGCGTTGGGTCGGGTAGTCGATGGGCGAGGGTGGAGAGCATCATTCTCAGGTCTTAGACACGACGGGAGATTGAGACGCTGCCGAGTGGGCACGTTGTTGTGCTTCGACGGCCATCGCGAGGGCGACCTGTTCGCGCAGGTTGCTCAGCTCGCGCTGGCGGGAGAACACACCGAGCGCGAGTAGGGCGACGATGGCGAGACTCAGAAAGCCAAGCACCGCAGCGAGCTCGGAGGTAAGGCTCGTGGTGGCGAGTTCTCGCGGGGGCAGGTGCAAGCCGTGCAGGGTCGCGATCGCCGGGGTCGCGTGGGCGCTGCCGGCGCCGGGACTGATGACGGGCAGCGTCTGCTCGGCCATCGCCAGCATCTCGCGCGGACCGACGCTGTTGGTCAGCGTGTTCTGGATCCAGTATGCGGCGCCGCCTTCGTGCCAGGCGATCGTGCGGATCTGTTCTCCCGCGTAGAACAGCTCGTAGGTGCGCGAGCCTATGTGAGCCGTCTGACTCGGGTTGCTCAGCAGGGGCAGATCGGTCCAGCCGCTTCCTTGCACGTCGTAGTATTCGCCCAGGCCCCCGCGGTCGATGACGATCGTATAGATCGAGTGAAGGCGATCGTGCTGATCGTGGATGTGGTAGAGGCGCAGCATGTCGAGTTCGGCGCCCGCAAAGGCATCGCGAGCCCTCGGGTACTCCAGGGGGAAAGGCAGGTTTGGCGCGGCTGAGCGCGCCTGCGCGAGCGCTTCCCCGGAAGTCGGCGTGAGGGAGAGCGCTGGGGGCGTGCCGTGAGCGTGACGGTGCAGGCGGGCGGCGCTCACCGCCCTGCTCACATTCCTCGTGGAGATCGGGGCGGTGCCGTTCAGAAACGACCGCACCGCTTCGTCGATCTGTTCGGGCGTGGCGGTGTCTTCCGAGGTCAGCTCGGTGACGTGGAAGGGCACCTGACGGACCGGCTTGCCCGCCGATTCGACCAGCAGCTCCAGGAGGGCCAGCACTTGTTCTTCCCCGTGCAGGTCGGTTTCCATGGCCTTGCCGAGGATGTGCTCGAACTTTTCGCGGCTTTCAAACAGCGTGGGGCCGTACTCCGCCTTGACTTCGAGCAGGAACCTCTGGTCGCGAGCGTCGCGGATCAGCGAGGTGCTTTCGTGGCGGTTGGCGACGAATTCGAGCGCCTGCTTGCCGCACAGCCGCTGATAGCCCGGCTGCAGGTTGATTTCGAAGTACTGTTCGCCGCCAGGTTCGTTGACGTGGTAGTAGCGCTTGTCCACGGTCATGTAGACGCAGCCCATTTCGTTGACCGCGTGTTCGAATTTCTTGAAGTTGGTTACGAACACGTGATTGATGACGGGAATTCCGAGCACGCGCTTGATCGTTTCGACCATGAGCTTGACGCCCCCGGAGGTGCCCCCGCCGTCCTCGAAGCCGTACGTGTAGGTGGAGTTGATGCGGTTCGTGATCACTGCCCCGGTGGGCGCGGTGAACGTGACCTGCAGCTCGCGCGGGATCGAGAGCATCGAGATCGTCGGCTTGCTCGGGTCGATCCGCACGAGCAGCATCTCGTTCGAGTGTGGCAACACCGGTGCGGTCGTCGTGTGCCGACGTTCGTCGTTGCCTACCAGCAGCAGCGTCTCGGGTTCGCCTTTGCTCGTGGGAGCGAGCACTCGCGGCGCGACCTTGACAGGCTTGCTCTGGCCGAGCGCTTCGACCACTCTGCCGACCTCATTGCGAGCCACGACGTAGGTCGCCCCGCCCGTGAGCAGAACGATCCCGACCGCCGCGAGCAGGACACGCTTGGCCATCCACCAGGCACGACGCGGCGGCTCGGACGGTATCTGCTCGGGTGGAACACCTCCTGACGCAGACAACGGTGGCGGAGTCGTGACGATGCTCATCCGGGGGGTCGGTCGAAGGGCGAAAGCGTGTTCAGGTCGGGGTCAAGCTGCGGGCCTGGCGACGAGGCGCCACTGTAGTCCCGTTAACACCCGCCTACGCTGAGAAAGCTCTCACGAACGATTGAGGTGCTTATTCACCGTCTTCCGGGCGAAGATGAGAAAACTCTATTGGAGTACATAACCTGAACTTAGATCGTCTGTAAATAATGGGGGGATATTCGCGACTTCCAAGAACTGGGATGCGCGCGTCGCCGATGCTGAGCTAATCGCGCGCAGCCCCGGGTTTCGCGACCTGCGCGCCCGTATCATTGAACTGGCAGAGCCACAGGCGGAGCACACAGTCGTTGATGTGGGCTCGGGCACAGGTCTGCTGTCCCTGGCCTTCGCGGAGCGCACCGCTCGCGTGTGGGCAATCGACAGCTCGCCCGCGATGCGTGAGTATCTACGCGTCAAGGCAGCCAGCGCAGACCTCCACAACGTTGAGAGCGTGTTGGCCTCTGCCGTCAGCCTTCCGCTTGTCGACGGGGTCGCCGATCTGGTGGTTTCAAACTACTGTCTGCATGAGCTGCGTCACGCCGACAAGTATCGCGCTCTCGCCGAGGCCAGGCGGGTCCTCAAGCCGGGCGGGCGGCTCGTGATCGGCGACATGATGTTCTCACTCAACCCGATGCAGTCTCGCGACCGTCGCGTGGTAACCGCCAAGCTGCGCAAGATCGCACGTCGAGGACTCCCTGGCGTGTGGAGGTTGCTGAAGAACGCCGCCCGGCTGGCCAGCGGACGCTGGGAGTATCCGGCCAACGCCGCCTGGTGGCACGAAGCGTTGAAACGATCCGGCTTTGATCACATCAGCATCGAAATGCTGGCTCACGAGGGCGGCATCGCGATAGCTGAGACACACGTTGGGAGCACCGGTGTCAGCCGCGAGAACCTTCGATCAGTTGAGGACGACCGTCCTTGACCGGAGGCGCGTCGTTATCCTGGCTGGATGCCGAGCGTCAGGAGCGCGTCATGAACGTGCCCACCCTGGTCGCGTCCACCGGCGATCAGGATGTGTTCGCCGAGCCTCACTGCCGAGAGATCCGATAGGGGCTGGGGTAGGGCGCCCGCGGTGCTCACGACTCCGCTCGGGGAGATCGCGAGGATCCGCCGCGTCTGGCTGTCTGGTTCCGCTCCACGTCCGCCGAGCACGAACACGGTTCCGTTCAACGCTGCGCCCGCGGCGTGTGTCAGCGGACGCGGCAGATGGGTGAAGGTCGTGACCCGTCCGGTGCTGGGATCGAAGCGGTAGACGTCCTGGCTGGCGCTCACCCCGCTCGTGCCGCCGGCGATGACTAGCTGGCCGCCCTGCTCGGCCACTGCCGCATAGCGCAAGGGCTTGGGGAGCATTCCCACCACGCGGGCCGGTGCGCCGCCCGGGCGCCAGGCGAGAATCGTTCGCAGGGGGGACTGGCCTGTGTATCCACCGACGATGTAGACGGTGCCGGCGATCGCTGTTGTGGCGAGGTCCGAGGCGGGAGTGGGAAGCTGGCCGGTCGGCTGCGTTTCGCCGGTGCTCGAGATGCGCGTGATCTGAGAGAACGATGTGATCACCCCGCCGCCGAACAGGTAGACCTCTCCTCCTATCACGCTTGCGGAGGCATCGTGCAGCGCGCTCGGCAGCGCGCCTACTCCGATCGCTTCTGAGCCAGTTACCCTCACGATGTCCGCCACCGAGGATTCGCCCTGATCGAGCCCGCCGATTAGCAGGGCGCTGTCGGGAGTGATCGCCGCCACAGCTGCATCCTGGACGGGGGCCGGGAGCCGGCCGCTCGCCACCACGACGACCCTCACGTTGGCCGTCCCACCGCCGGCTGAACCCGACCCCCTCGAGCGTGTGTTCCCGACAGTGCTCGTCGCGTGACGCGAGGTCCCACCGCTCGCGATCAGCGCCGCAAGCACGATCGCGACGAGAGCCGCCGCGGCGACCGCGCGGCGCCGGCGGACCTGGCGACGGTGCACATCCCGGTGTCGCCTCACAAGCTCGGGTCTCGGCGGACGCATAGGCCTATGGGTGCACGACCGCGGCGTAGTCCGGGCCGCCCCGGGGACCTGCCGGGATGAAGTCCATGCCGTCGGGGGTGTTGAGATACCCCGGCGCGGTGCCGGGTGAGTCGGTGTGCCCGTATTTCCACACGATCCTGTTCGTGCGCGGATCGATCACGAGCACGCGGTCGCGGTAGTCGTCGTTCACGGCTATATCCCCGTTCGGCAGGCCCATCGCCAGGGACGGGTGGTCCAACCGTCCGTAGCCCCGCGTCGGGCCGTAGCGCCACAGCACCCGCCCGGTGTGGTCGACGATCAGGATATGGCCGGGGCTCGCGTAGTCGGCCAGGAGGATGCGTCCGCCGGGCAGCGGCTGAGGATCGGAGGGGTAGCTAACCGGCGCCTGGAACGAGAAGAGGAGGCGTCCTTCAGGTCCGATCTCGTCGATCCAGTTGCCGGGAATCTCGCTCACCAGCACCCCGCCCCCGGGGACGGGGGTATCGCCGTTGACGGCCCCGAAGTAGTCAGGTGGATCGTGGCGGCAGACTTCCGCGTGCCCGTATTCACGGACGATCCGCCCGGCCTTCACGAACAGGATCCGGCAGTTGTAGGCGTCGGCCACGGTGAAGGACCCGTCGGGCAGCTCGTAGGCGTCGTCGGGCGTATGCAGATGGGTCGCGTCCGTGCCCATTTCCCCGGGATGGCCGAACAGCACCTTGAGGCTGTGGTCGGCGATGCCGACTTCCACGATCGCGTGGTTGTCCTCCTCGTTGGCGATCAAGGACTGCCCGCCGGGCTCCACGAATGTATCGTCGTTGTAGATCAGCTGCCGGCCGGCCGCTATGTCCGCCGGCGTCGGGTCCAGGAAGACCGTCCTTCCCTGGGGGTCGACGACGAGGATGCGGTTGTTGCCGCGGTCGGCGATCAGGATGTAGCCGGCCGGCCCGGGAAGCTTCGACGCGGCTTCATACGCGGCAGCCGTCCCAGGCTGAATGCCGACCACGTTCTGTGGAGCCCACAGCGCTGCCAGGCCACCGACAGAGGCCGGAGCCAGCGGCCCGCCCGAAACCACGACTTTGGCACTCGGGGTTACGCGATGGGAGCGCGATGAGCCCCCACCCGAGCTCAGGACAGCCACCACGGCCGCGAGCAGGACGAGCCCGATCGAGGCGGCAAGCCGGCGCTGGCGGCGCAGGTGTAGACGATTTGCGGCACGACGTCGCTCTTGCGGGGTTCCCATCTATGCGCGGCTCAGCACCCGGATGGTCAGGACCATATCTTGTGAGCTGCCCCGAGATCGTCATCGCCTGCGCGAGGCGCGTAGGATCCTGATGTTGTCGTGGCGCCGGAGTGTCAGTCCGGTGCTGTCGAAGTAGTCGAGGAATGCCTTGGCGTCAGCGCGGGACGCGCCGAGCTCGTCACGCAGCCTGGGCAGCGAGATGTGACCCTCGGCTTGGATGATTGCCGTCAGGCGCGTGGCTGTCTCGGCGATCGCGTCGACGTGCGCGTGGCGTCCATGGGCGAGGCGTACGGCGAGGCCGGAACCCCGGAGCCGAGCGAGATCGTGGGTGTCGAGCTGGCGGTCGGGGGATGGGCTGAAGCCCTCATCCCAAAGTCTCCGCGCCAGCGCGAGTGCGGCGGGCGAGAGCGGCGCGGGCGATGCGGGCTGTGCGACCGGCTTAGCGACAGTCGCATCGGTCGCAATGGGGGCATCTTGTGAGGGTGGCTGCTCGCCCGCCAGCAGCCTGCGGAGCGTTTGGATCGGGGCGCCGGCCGGGCCGTGACGACGGGCAAGAGGGTCGAGGATGACCGCGCCTCCGAGGGTGTCGCGGTGCGAGGCGTCGCGGATCACGACTCGCTCGCCGGGGCGCGCGAGCAGCGGCGCCTGGCAGCGCAGCTGCGCGAGACGGTCCTCGAGCAGCGGCACGATGCGCGCGGGCGTCGAGCGGGTTCCGTGGTGTACCTGCACCCGCCACGAGCTCGATTGGGCCTGTGCGGGGCTGGGCTCGAAGTCGAGTTGCACGTCGATGATGTGGGACGCTGTGACCGCGCCGCGCGCCGCGAGCACGTCGCCGCGCGAGACCCGCGAGCGTGACAGGCGCGCGAGGTTGACAGCCACACGTTG
>DASRKZ010000174.1:0-8814 GCA_035648675.1 Solirubrobacteraceae bacterium | reverse complement strand
CGGCGGCCGAGGAGGCGGCGGCCGAGGAGGCGGCAGGGACGGACGGCGCGGGGGCGGCGGCCGGCGGCCGAGGCTCACACGCGCCCGCATCGGCGCCCTGCTTGCACTGGCGGCGGCGATCGTCGTCGTGTGGTTTGTGTTGTCGCTATTCCAGCCGTTCGCCGGTGCGGGACACGGTCGGGTGATCGTGGTGATCCCGAAGAACTCGAGCGCGAGCGCGGTCGGCTCGATCCTCGCGCGCGATGGCGTGGTGTCCTCGGGCTTCTTCTTCGACATGCGCGCGCTTGTCGAGGGCAAGCGGGGGGCGTTGCACTCCGGCCGCTTCCTACTGCAACACGAAGAGACCTACGCGGCGGCGATCGCCGCGCTGAGCAAGCCGCCGCCGGTGACGATCGCCGTGAAGGTGGTGATCCCCGAGGGGGAGACCCGCCCGCAGATCGCGGTGCTGGCCGCGGAAGACGGCCTCACCGGGAGCTATACGGCGGCTTCCGAGCACTCCTCACTGCTGAATCCGGTCGTCTACGGCGCGCCCAGAGATACGCCGAATCTCGAAGGCTTCCTGTTCCCTGCCACCTACGACATGCAGGCGGGCGCTCCAGCGGGCAGGCTGGTGGCCGAGCAGCTCACTGCCTTCCGTGAACGCTTCGGGCCCGAGGAGGTCCGTCGCGCGCGCGAGCTCCACGTCACGCCCTACCAGCTGCTGACGGTCGCATCGATGGTGGAGCGCGAGGCCCAGCTGCCGGGCGACAGGCCGAAGATCGCGGCTGTCATCTACAACCGCCTGCGCCTGGGCATGCCGCTGGGAATTGACGCGACGATCTACTACGCCGTCGAGGTGGCGGAGGGGGTCGCCACCGACACCCACGAACTGACCGACGCGCAGCTGCGGATCGACTCGCCCTACAACACGCGCACCCATCGGGGCCTGCCGCCGACGCCGATCTCCAATCCGGGGATGGCCTCGATCGAAGCCGCGGCCCATCCGGCCCACGTGTCGTACCTGTACTACGTCGCCGGCGCGGACGGCTGCGGAGAGCAGGTGTTCTCCACCAGCTATGCCCAATTCGAAGTCAACGCGGCGGCCTACGACGCCGCGGTGAAGAAGAACGGCGGGAAGCCGCCCGTCTGTAAGCGGAAGTGATGCCTCGCCTGGGCGTTCTCGGCTGGCCGGTGGCGCACAGCCGCTCGCCCGCGATGCACAACGCCGCGCTGCGGGCACTCGGCATGGAGGGCTGGCGCTATCAGGCGCTGCCGGTTCCGGAGGAGCTGTTCGCCGAGACGACCCGCGCCCTGGGGCAGGCGGGCTTCGTCGGTGCGAACGTGACGATTCCCCACAAGCGCGCGGCGCTCGCGCTGGCCGAGCAGAGCAGTGAGGCGGCCAGGGCGATCGGGGCGGCGAACACGCTCACATTCGCCCCCGACGGGACGATCGCGGCGGAGAACACCGACGCTCCCGGCCTGATCGCGGCACTGGACTGCCTTGTTGGTCTGCCCGCCCACCCGAGCGCGCTCGTGCTGGGCGCGGGGGGCAGCGCCCGCGCGGTGGTCTGGGCGCTGCGTGAAGCCGGTGCGTCCGAGATCTCGATCTGGAATCGCACTCCCGATCGGGCCGCGACGCTGGCGCGGGAGCTCGGCGTGCGCACGGCGCGCGAGCCGGGAGGCGCCGACCTGCTCGTCAACTGCACCTCGGTCGGGCTCGAGCGATCGGGGTCACCGCGATCGCGTGAGCACGTCGGGGTAGAACGCTCGGCCAGTGAGCCCGAGGGGCTAAACCAACTCGGGCTGACGTTCGATCAGGTCGGTGAGTACTCGTATGTCGTCGATCTGGTCTACCGCTCAGGAGCCACTCCCTTGCTCGCCGCCGCGCGAGAGCACGGCGCACGGACGCTCGATGGACTGGAGATCCTCGTCGCCCAGGGAGCGCTCAGCTTCGAGCTGTGGACGGGCCGAGAGGCGCCGCTGGAGGTCATGCGTCGAGCCGCCCGCGAGCCTCAGGGCGCCGACGGCGAGGACTCCGCATAGGAACAACCGGGCGAAGCGGGGCCGGACGCGATGAGCGAGGTTCCCCAGCGGACCGGCCCCGACCTGCACGCGATCTTCGGTATCGACACCGATCGGGCGCTCGAGGACGAGCACGCCGTGGAGCTCGATCATGTCGTCGAGGTGGAGCGCGAGGATGAGGGCGGAATGAGCGTGGAGCTGGATCGCGCCACGGGAAGCGAGCGAACCGAGGAGATGGATTCGGCGACCGAGATCGACGCCTCCTTGGCGGAGGGGGAGCGGGCCGGCATCACCGGGCCTTCCCGACGAGGATCTTCGCCGCGCTTTCTCACCGACGTGATCGTCGGCTTGGGTCTCGTCTCCCGCCGGCAGGTGGACGAGGCGATCGAGACCTCGCGTGGCACGGGCACGATGCCCGAGCGCGTGCTGCTCGACAGCGGGGCACTGACGCAGGATGGGCTGACACGCGCGCTCGCGGAGCGCTATGGACTGGACCATCTCGATCTCGGCGTCTTCTCCGTGGACATGAGCGCGGCCAATCTCGTGAGCACCCCCGCCGCCAAGCGCTACCAGGCGGTGCCGGTGGCGTTCGCCGACAAGCAGACGCTGCTGGTCGCGATGGCGGACCCCTCGAACGTGCTGGCGGTCGACGACATCGCGATCATGACGGGCTACGAGGTGCGCGTCGCGGTCGCCCCGCCAGAGGACATCGCAACCCTGATCTCGCGCCTGGATCGGCTCGAGGACGTGGTTCCCGAAGGGGACGGCCACGTCGAGGATCTGGAGCAGAGCGACACCGAAGTGGTCGACCTGCGCGAGACCGCCGACGACGCGCCGGTCGTCAAGCTGGTCAACCAGATCGTGGCGCAAGCCGTCGAGCAGGGCGCCTCCGACGTGCACCTGGCGCCCGACGGGCGCGAGCTGCGCGTGCGCTTCCGGGTCGACGGGGTCCTGCACGACGTCACCACCGTCCCCCGCAAGATGGCCGGCGGAGCCGTCTCGCGCGTGAAGATCATGGCCGAGATGAATATCGCCGAGCGGCGCCTGCCGCAGGACGGTCGGGTGGGGTTGACCGTCGACGGGCGCCACATCGACCTGCGCGTCGTCACGCTGCCGAGCGTCCACGGCGAGGCGGTCGTGATGCGGGTGCTCGACAAGGAGTCGGTCGTGGCCCGGCTGGACAAGCTCGGTATGTCCGATGCCGACCGCAATCGCTTCGAGCACGCATGCCACGAGACACACGGCGCGGTGCTCGTCACGGGTCCGACGGGCTCGGGCAAGTCCACGACCCTGTATGCGGCGCTGCAGTTGCTGAACACCCCGGAGAAGAACATCATCACCGTCGAGGACCCGGTCGAGTATGAAATGGAGGGCCTCACGCAGCTGCAGGTCGCCGCGAAGCACGGCCTCACGTTCGCGGCCGGTTTGCGCTCGATGGTGCGCGCCGACCCCGACGTGATCATGGTCGGGGAGATCCGTGACTCAGAGACCGCGCGGATCGCCGTGGAGTCGGCGCTCACCGGCCACCTGGTGCTCTCGACCCTCCACACCAACGACGCGCCCTCGGCGATCACGCGGTTGATCGAGATGGGAATCGAGCCGTTTCTGGTGGCCTCGGCGCTCGACTGCGTGGTCGCCCAGCGCCTCGCGCGGATGCTCTGCCCGAACTGCAAGCAGCGCACGATCGTCCCGGCGGAGGTGCTCCGCGAGAACGGCTACAAGGCGCTGGTGGACCTCGAGGCCTACGAGCCCAAGGGTTGCCGGCGCTGCGCCGGCAGCGGCTATCGCGGGCGCCTGGGGTTGTACGAGGTGATGAGTGTCTCCTCGGAGATCCGTACGCTCGCGCTCGAGCGCCGCCCCGCGGAGGAGATGCGCGAAGTGGCGGTGCGCCAGGGGATGCGACGGTTACGCGACGACGGCCTGGAGAAGGTCAAACAGGGGCGCACCTCGATCGCCGAGATCGCCCGGGTGATCGGCAGCGGCTAGAGGGCTCGAACCTTCGTCCAGTTCGCTGGGCGGATGCCGCAAGGGCTAATGGCCTGGGTTGGATTTGTCGATGGGCGAGCATGGAGATCGATTTCGCAGATGTCTTGATGGAGGTCGTCTCCCGCCGCGCCTCCGACCTGCACCTCAGCGCGGGGGCGCATCCGACCGTGCGTATCCGCGGACGTCTGACGCCGCTGGAGGACTATCCCGTCCTGTCCGGGACGGACACGCGCGAGATCGTCTACTCGATCCTCACGGGCGATCAGCGCCAGCGCCTGGAGACCAATTGGCAACTGGACTTCGCCTACTCGATTCCCGGCCACGCACGCTTCCGCGTCAACGCCTATTACCAGCGCGGCGCGATCGGCGCGGCCTTCCGCTTGATCCCATTCGGACTGACCTCGATCGACGAGCTCGGGTTGCCCGCGGCAGTGCACGAGTTCACGCGCCGCCCGCGCGGCTTCGTGCTCGTCACCGGTCCGACGGGGTCGGGCAAGTCCACCTCGCTGGCGGCGATGATCGACGAGATCAACCGCACACGCGAGGAGCACATCATGACGATCGAGGACCCGATCGAGTTCCTGCACGCGCACAAGAAGTGCCTGGTCAACCAGCGCGAGCTGGGCTCGGACGCGCAGAGCTTCGGCGATGCCCTGAAGGCGGCGCTGCGCCAGGATCCAGACGTAATCCTCGTCGGGGAGATGCGCGACCTGGAGACGATCTCCACCGCCCTGACCGCGGCCGAGACCGGCCACCTCGTGTTCGCCACGCTGCACACCCAGGACACCGCCCAGACGATCGACCGCGTGATCGACGTGTTCCCCTCACACCAGCAGGGGCAGGTGCGCGTACAGCTCTCGGTCGCGCTGCAGGGGATCATGACTCAGCAGCTGCTGCCCACGGCCGACGGCTCGGGCCGCGTGGTCGCCACCGAGGTCTTGGTGCCCAACCCGGCGGTGCGCAACCTGATCCGCGAGGGTAAGACCCACCAGATCTATTCGGTGCTGCAGACGAGCTCGGCTCAGGGCATGCAAACTATGGACGCCTCACTGGCGACGCTCGTGCGCGAAGGCAAGATCACCCAGAAGCTCGCCGAAGCTCGCTCGGCCACTCCCGACGAGCTAGGGCGCCTCCTCGGAGCCGGGTCGCTGGCGGCGGCCTAGGAGCACGGCAAGATGAGCACCTATGTCTTCAAGGCCATCGACCTCGCGGGTGTCAAGGCGCGCGGCGAGGTCGACGCCGACTCCAAGCAGGCGGTCTCCGACCAGCTGAAGTCGCGCGGGCTGATCGTCCTCGACATCGCCGACAAGCACGCCTCGCGTGAGATCGAGCTCGGTTTCATGAAGTCGGTGAAAGCCTCTGAGCTGGCGGTGTTCTCACGCCAGCTCGCCACGATGATCTCCTCGGGAATGAGCATCCTGCGCGCTCTGTATGTGCTCGAGGAGCAGACCGAGAGCAAATTCTTGAAAGAAACGATCGTCGCGGTCCGCAAGGACGTCGAGGCGGGTCTCTCGCTGAGCGATTCGATGGTGCGCCACCCGAAGGTGTTCAGCACGCTGTTCGTGGCGATGACGCAGGCCGGCGAGGCCGGTGGTGTGCTTGAGGGCGCCCTCATGCGCGTCGCCGACCAGCTCGAGAAGGACGCCTCGCTGCGGCGACAGATCCGCTCGGCGATGGTCTACCCGATCATGGTGATCGTCTTCGCGGTCGGGATCATGCTCGCGCTGTGTGCCTTCCTGATCCCTGTGTTCATCGGTGTCTTCAAGGAATTCGGAGGCGAACTGCCGGCGATCACGAAGGTCTCGGTGTTCGCGTCCAAAGTGGTGACCGGCTACTGGTGGGCGATGTTCCTCGGTACCACGGTGGCGGTGGTCGCCTTCGTCAAGTGGAAGGCCTCCACCTGGGGGCGTAAGCAGTGGGACCACTTCCGCCTGCACATCCCGATGAAGATCGGAACGATCGTGCAGGAGGTGGCGGTCGCGCGCTGGTCGCGCACCCTGGCCTCGCTGACGAGCGCCGGCGTGCCGCTGCTCTACGCGCTCGAGATCACCGGCCGCACCGGCGGCAACGTCGCAATCGAGGAGGCGATGGACGGCGTGATCGCCTCCGTCAAGCGCGGTGGCACGATCTCAGCGCCGCTGGCCCAGGCGCCGATCTTTCCGATGATGGTCACGCACATGGTCGGCGTCGGCGAGGAAACGGGCGCCCTGGACTCGATGCTGGACAAGGTGGCGGAGTTCTACGAGGACCGCGTCGAGGCGTCGGTGAAGGCCCTCACCTCGATCCTCGAGCCGGTGATGATCATCGGCATCGGCAGCATGGTCGGCTTCATCGTGATCTCGATGTACCTACCTCTTTTCGAAGTCTACAACCACATCGAATAAAATCCGGCACGTATAGCCTGCGCCTGGCGGTGTCCTCGCGCGCTCATGTGCGAAGCACATTTCGCTTGCTGCGTCCTTGCCAGGCTTGACTCTCCGCACCGGATTTGGTGCGGCCGACTTGGCTAGGAGTCAGAGAGCACATGGATCTTGCCGGCGCGCACAGACAGCGACACGCGGCCGTCGAGCAGTTCCAACAGCTCCGCTCCCACGAGCTCGCGTCGCCAGCCGCGCAGCGTGCGTACGTCGGCCTCCTCTGCGCCGACCCGCCGGGCGGCGACGATCGCCTGCAGGTCGGCACGCGCGGCGAGCAGCTCGTAGGCGAGACCGGCCTCGCGGGCACGCGCGCGGACGAGCGCCTCCGCGAGCGCGATCAGCGGCGCGTCGTCGGGGTCGGGCGCCGGAGGGCGGGGTTCTTGGTTGACCGGCTCGGGCGGGCGCTCGCTCCCGCGTTGCACGGCATCCAGCAGCTCACGCGCCCGGCGGTGCAGGCTCCCGGCGCCGACGCCGCGGATCTGCTCCAGCTGGCTGCTCGAGGACGGCTTGCGCTTGGCCAGCTCGACCAGCGCGGCATCGCTGAGGATGCTCTGAACCGGCCGGTCCGCGGTGGAGGCGGTGCGCTCGCGCCACTCCACCAGCTCGCGGGCGATCGTCTGCGAGCCGGCGCTCAGGCCGCGAATCCTGGGCAGGCGCGCAAACACCGTGTTCAGGTCGCGCTCGTCGCTCGAGCGTTCGAGGAAGCGGCACTCCTCGCGCGCCCACTCGAGACGACCGAGCGCGGCCAGGCGCCGTTCCAGCTTCGCCGCCAGCTCGAGCAGGTGCACGACGTCCTCCCGCGCGTAGGACAGCTGCTCGGGTGAGAGGGGACGCCTGTCCCAGCGCGTGAAACTTGCGCTCTTGGCCAGGCGCACGCCGAGGATCTCGGCGAGCAGCGTGTCGTAGGAGCATTGGGCGCCCAGGCCCGCGAAGCCCGCCGCGACCTGCGTATCGAAGACGTTCCGCACCTCCGTCTCGAAGCGCCGGCGCACGAGCGCGACATCCTGACGCCCGGCGTGCACCACGATCTGGACCGCGGGGTCGGCGAGGACTCTCGCCAGCGGCGCGCCGTCGAGATCCTGCGCCAGCGGGTCGACGAGCTCGATGCGCTCGGGGTGGGCGGGATTCTCAATCTCGGGAACCGCCAGCTGAATCAGGCACAGCAGCGTGCGGTAGCGCCCCTCGCCCATGAACTCAGTGTCGAACGCGAACCGGCTGGCGGCCTCGGCAGCGGCCGCCAGCTCCTCCAAGGAGGGGTCGGCGAGATCGCTCACGGCTTCGCACCCGGTAGGAGCCAGAGCACCTTATGGCGGCTCAGGCCGGCCTGCCTGGATACGTCGGTGCCGTTCGCGCGGATCCACTTGGCGGGCGCCGAGCAGGCGGCGTTCAAAGTCGCGGTGTGCCGGCCGCAGTATGTGTTCAGGAAGGCGTAGCGAACCGCCCCCGCGGCGATCAGGCGCTGCAGTTTGGCGATGCTCGTGAACACGCGTGCTTCGTAGGTGGTCAGGACGACCACGGGGCGCGCATCCTGCACGATCAGTGAGCCGATCTGCGTGGCCGACTCGGCCGCCAGCTCGTAGCGCGCGCCATCCTGGTGGCCGCGCAGGTAGGCGCTCAACAGCCGCTGCTCTTCGCCCGGAAGGCCTCCCACATAGCCGGCGTCCGTCACCCGGTTTTCGATCGTCGTGGCGTCGATGCCCAACGGGATCGCGGCCACCGCCACGAGCGTCATCGCCAGCGCGGCCGCCGAGAACAGTGTCGAGGAGCGCGCCGAGGGCCTCACGCGCAGGCGTGCCAGCCCCGCGACCGCGACCGCGCCGAGCGCTCCGGCGAGCGCGATCCACCAGCTTTCAGGGCGGCCGTAGAGTAGGCGATCGGCGTACACGATCAACACCGCCATACCCACGGTCAGCGTCAGCAGGCGGGCGCGTCCGGAGGAGGAGCATGCCCACGCCGCGCCGATGCCGAACGTGGCGGTCACGGCCGGGACCAGGCCCTCCACATAGCGGGGGTGCAGCCGCGCCATCTCGCTGAACAACGCGATGCCGGTCAGCAGCCACATCGCCAAACCGCCCGCCACGGCGCGGCGCATCCGATAACCGTCCGCGGTGTCCGCGTCGGCGACCGCGGGATAGTAGCCCTCGGTGTTCCTCTCGGCCACTGCCGAATGCTCGTCCTCGGTATCGGTGTCGGACTCCGAGTCGTTGTCCTCGGGATCCCTGTCGACAGCCGCCGTCGCAGACGACGGCGGCGCGGAGCGGTCGGGCCTTCTCAGGACGCCGCCGATCAGGGCCGGCACGCCCAAGAGCAGCGCGATCAGCAGCTCCAGTCCCAGTCGCTCGCCCGAGAGCGGCCCGATCCGCGCGAGCAGGCGCGTGGGGGAGGGCGGGACGATCGGGATGTGGTCGCG
>DASRKZ010000173.1:0-4038 GCA_035648675.1 Solirubrobacteraceae bacterium | reverse complement strand
TCTCGTGCGCCGGGCATCCAACCTCGTCGCGCAACTGCCCTGCTGTGTGGCGAACGCAGCTGCGCGTTCGCGTGATCGTGGCTGCTTTCGACTGGGGGCCGGTCTCGCTGGCACGGTGGACACTGCTGCTCTCGGCGCGTGCGTGCTTGCTCGTCGTCGGCGTCCAGCTAACGGGAGCCGAGCTGCGTCGCCCGCACTGGCGCATCCGCGCAAGGCAGGTGCCCGCGTTGGCAACTGCCCTGCTGTGTGGCGAACGCCGGTGCGCGTCGGAGACTCTGGAACGCTCCCGGACGCGTTCCGATGCAGGCGTCTGCGCTGATGCGGACGAGCGCCCGGACACTGCGCCTGTTCGCTGGAAGCGGCCGTGAACCGAGCATCAGCGCAGACGCCTGTCGCTTCGGTGCATGAGCCCGTCGAGTGGGGCGGCGGGAGCTCAACGTGTGGCGTCGCGGATGCGATCGCCGAGCTTTTCGAGCTCGTGCTCTGGGATCGCCTGTTCGATGAGCGGGAAGATCTCGTGTTCCTCGAGCCGGACGTGGTCCGCGAGGCGTGCCCCGAGCTCGTGTAGCAGCTCGAGCGGTGGCGCGGCGGTGAGCGCGGCGGCGTCGCGGCGGATGAGCGTGTGGTCGAGGAGCATGCGGATGATCGCGGGGTGGTCGGGGTGGCCATATGCGGCGTATGCCGGGAGCAGGAGCTGTTCCTCGATGCGGAAGTGCAGCTTCTGCTCGGCGTTCCAGTGGGCAAGAAACGCGCCGGCGATGTCTGGCGCTGTCTGGGTCGTTGCGCGGCGCAGGCGCTGAGCGATTACGAGCGCGTGGTGGTGATCGCGCGAGAGTGGGGCGAGGGCGGGGTGGCGTTTCATGCCGGTCGACGTGGGGCGCGAACTGCGAGCAGCGCGAGGGTCAAGATTCGGATGGCAAGCAGGCCGGCGATCGCTGCTAGTACCGCGCTTGCTGGTGTCGTGAGCGGGCCGAGTCCGGCGGCGTGGGAGAGCGCTAGTGCAACGATCGCGACGCCAGCGGCGGCGGTCAGCGCCCGATCCCGTGTTGGGCGGGCCGGCGGCATGGGCCGCGCGAAGTTTCTAACCCGGGCGAGGATGGCGAGCAGGTGAAGCAGCGAGCCGGCGACCGTCAGCCCGATCCATCCAAGCAGCAGGAGTGCCGCGAGTGCCGGTCGCGCCTGACCGACGAACGGCGCTGCGGCCCCAGTGTGAAGTGTTGCGGCCATCGCGAGGAGCAGGCCAGCAGGCAGGAATGCTTGAGCGAGCGCGATCAGTCGGGCGGGGAGGGCGAGCGGCGCGGTCGCCTCGCGCAGGGAGGCGAGCAAGTTGATCTCTAGCAGCGCCGCGGCCAGGACGAGCGTCAACCATCCGGAGGCCACGACTGCGTCAGCGGCGAACGCGGCGCCGAGGGCGAGCTCGCAGACGCCGAGCAACCAGAGGATGAACGTCGGGCCTTGGAGGCGTGGGTGGCGCAGCGTGGTGCCCGTGAGCGAAGCAAAGAACGTGTGCAGCGTGCCCACGATGGCCGTGCCGAGCCAGCCGCCGAGGGTCAGCGCGAGGTGGACGCCGGGCAGACTTCCGTGGGGCCAACGCGCGTCGCGGGCGAGCAGGATTCCGCATAGGCCGCCGAGCGCGAGGCAGGCTGCAGAGGCCTGATACCAGCGCAGCGCCCACCGGGCGCGCTGCAGCGAGCGTCGCTGCATGCCGCGCAACCCGGCGGCGAACAGGACCAGTCCGACCGCCAGCAGACAGCCGCCGGCGTTGACGAGTGGAGTGATCGCGGTGGGCACGCCAACGACGACGAGCGCGGTCCCTGCATTCCAAGCGAGCAGCTGCGCGCCGATCAAGCGGCGCGAGGGCGGGTCTGTGGCTAGGAACGCGCAGCTGAAGAACTGTCCGGCCCCGAGCACGAGCTGCGAGACCCCGCCGAGCAGAGCGAGGTGCACCGCGGTCCAGTGCAGCCAGTCGAGCCCGGTCACGGTGGAGGCGATTGCAGCGACGGCGGCTAGCAGCAGGGCGCAGATCGCCGCGGCGAAGAAGGAAGCGAGCAGGTCGCTCGGACCCTGCGCGCCGGGAGCGGTGCTGCGGCGTGTGCAGTGTCGGCGAGGCGACTGGCTGCTGGCGCGCACCAGCTCGCGTTCGCCTGTCGTCATTCGGCTGTCGAGCCGGCACCGAGACTGCTGAGCTCGATCAGGCAGCCAGCGGTGTCGGGGTCGCGCGGCACGAAATCGGTCAGCTTGGCGTGCGGGTCGAGCACGTCGAGCAGACCGAGCGTGATCCCGCGATGCAGCGTGCAGATGACCGCCTGGTTCTCGCGAACGGCATCGCGATACGGGCAGTTACCCAAGCACAGCGTCATCCCGTCTGGCGTCTCTTGCTGACGTCGAGGTTGGAACCCGAGCGCAGAGAGCGTGCTTTGAAGCGCTTCCGCGCCGCCGCTTTCGGCGCTGCGGGGCGCGAGCTCTCGTCCGATCTCGCGGCCCGTGGCTTCCACGTCGCGCAGTCTTCCGGGTCGCGCGGGGATCGCTCGGGCCAGCCAGCGGCCGAGGTCCTTATAGGCGCTTGGCGGCTCGCCGCCTGGTCGCGCGTCCGGTGCGATCGTCCACGCGTCACGCGGTCGCCCGCGAGCTTGTCTCGCTCGCTCGCGCGCCACAAGCCCCGCTTCCTCCATCCGCTCGAGGTGAAGTCTGACCCCGTTGGGGTGCAGGTCCAGGCGCTCAGCGAGTTCGACCGTCCCCGCCGCGCGCCCCAGCTCGCCGAGCAGCGCGAACAGACGCGCGCGTGTGGGCTGGGCGAGCATGTCCTCCGGGTCGAGTGTGAGTGGGGCGTCCACGCCAAGCTAATTTACACACTCAGACTTGTAAAAACAAGGATCCGGTGTTAGTTTCTCCATAGGTAGTGTGAAAAAGCCCTTTGGAAGGAGCGCCTCGTGACCTATGTGATCAGCGAGCCGTGCATCGGGGTCAAGGACGTGAGCTGCACCGAGGTATGCCCGGTGGACTGCATCCACCCGACTGCCGATGAGCCCGGGTTCGAACAAGCCGAGCAGCTCTACATCGACCCCGAGGAGTGCATCGACTGCGACGCCTGCGTCGAGGCATGCCCCGTCGACGCGATCACCTCCGAGGACCAGGTGCCGCCCGAATGGCAGCACTACATCGCCAAGAACGCCGCCTACTACCAGGAGAACCAGCGATGACCAGCACGACCCCCAGCAAGAGAGCCCTGGGCCCGGCGGATGACAGCGGCAGTGTTGATCGTCACCGGCGCCGTGGCTCTACTCGCGCTCCTCGGGGGGTGGTGGATGCTCGGCCTCGCGTTCGCGGTACACGTAGGCATGACGGCTGTAGTCGTGCTGACGATCATCCACGTGATGGACGGCCGCGCTCGGGCGATCGCAGATCGCGACCGACCCTCGCCATCGCCGGATCGTCGCTTCGAGGTGCGTCCGCGAACGGGAACCGAGGCGGTGACGGTGCCGTGAGCACTCTCATGCCACACAATCGTGCCTGCCCAACAAGACACGCAGGAGAGACTTCACGGGACCTCTCGGGCTCGGCGCCCTGACGACCGCCTGCTTCAGGCCGTCATCCGGCTGATCCACCAAGGACCGGCGGACCGAATGCGGTCCGCCCGCAGGCAGCCGACGCCGTCCGCCGTCGCAGCCCGAGGACGCGCTAACGCCGCGAGGTAAGAACGACGGTATTCCGGCGCGCTAAAGGGGAACACAAAAGGGAGATGACCTCATGAACGACCTGAGTTTCGAGATTGAGTTGAGGTGGTCGGGGACCGGACGCGAAGGAGCGGGAGAGATCCAAACCAGCGCCCTTGCGCTCGAGCTATCGGCCCCGGAATCGATGGGTGGCCGCGGCGTCGGCACGAACCCCGAGGAGTTGTTGGTCTGCGCCGTGTCGTCGTGCTACACGGCGACGCTGTTCGGGGTGCTGCATCGCGCCAAGCTTCCGGTCGACTCGGTGACGGTCGACGCGAGGGGGACCGTGACCGGCTCTCCAGGGAGAGTGCGATTCGCAGGCATC
>DASRKZ010000172.1:0-19834 GCA_035648675.1 Solirubrobacteraceae bacterium | reverse complement strand
CAACGGCGTCTTGATTTCAACCGTCGCTATCTTCGCGGCTTCAGGACACGACTGTTCACCCGGGCTTTCCAAACCGATTTCCCCAAGCCCGCACGACTGCAGACCGTCCGCGACAGCCGGGTTGACAACCACGCCCGCGGGAAGCACCACGGTCACTTCTTTCACGGTCGACCCCGCCAAACCGACCGGGTTGAGGCTCGCGTCCTGCGGCACATGCACACCCACCGTCAACCCCGTCGGCGTACTCCCCGCCCGCCCATCCGGCACAACACTAATCGACGGTTCAAACCCAAGCCGGTTACAACCATCCAACGCCTCCTCGAACACCGGCTCCAACGACGTGAAGACACCCTCCCGCGTCCACGAATCCGCTTCCACCGACGTCCGCAACGACCCCGTACACGACGTCGGCAACGTCAACAACGGCGCGGGATATTCTTCTGGCGGCGGCGGAACACAGGTCTCATGCAGAGCGTTTTTCTCTACCACACTGTTCACGCAATCATATCCACGCGACTGGTTATGGCGCGGGTCACCGGGCACACCCCAGAACGTCACCTGGCTGGACAGGAAGTTGACGACCTCGGGGATGTTGTTGACGCTCACAACCACGCCGTAGTCGCCACCAGTACGAACCGCCGTATCGAGGATCACCGGAACATTTTCGAACTTGAAGCCGAACTTCGCCGGCTCGCCCACGTTCGGCGTCAGATTGAACAGAGGGACCGATTGCGAAAGGAAACCCACGCTTCTTGGTTCGAAGACGGTCACATGCGCGACACCCACGACCGTGTCGAGTGGACAGCCCGTCTCTGGTGAACGTTCGAGGTTTCTATCGGAGATTTCGCCGAATCCGCGATCGGTGCACTGCGGAAACGGCGTCGGGTTGCCAATCAGACCCGGCGGTAGATTGAAGTGCAAATCCTTTGTGAGACCGGGCCCCGACGGGCCCAGCCTTCCCGTATCAAAGAACCCGTCTTTGATGGTTTCGGGACCCCGGTTCAGAGCGATCGTGGTCGTCAACTGGAACGGGTGAGAACCGGCCTGGGTAGCGAGCGAACCATCTTCGTTTTCCGGCGTGAGTTCATAATTTTCGACCCCATACGGCGTCGGTTCGTCATTCACCGTGATCGGCTGCCTGGCCGACGCGCTCGGGGCTCCACCACCGACGACCGCCGCTTCGTTCACTTCGCCCGAGGAAGCACTCGGTTCCACATGCACCGCGATCACAAGTTCTATGTTTTCATATGGTTGGAAATCTCCCGTGAAGGAGCAGCTCAACGAAGACAAGGAGCACGCGCTTTCTGATGCGATTTCCGATCTGGTTTTACCACCGGTCCTGAAGAGGGAAATCGCGGTCGCGGTCAGCCCGAGGGGCAGCTTGTCGGCGACGGTGACCGGAGCGACTTCTCCCAGGGCTTCTGTATCACCGAGATTTGTCGCCACCACCGTGATGTTGCCTTGACCGCCATGCGGCAGGTTCCTCGGCGCAGCACCAGAGGTAACCTGCCACCACGGTTCAGCAGCCGCCGGCGCCGCGCCAGCGAGCGCCAGGAGCGAAACCGCAGCGACGACCAAGGCGCCAAGGGTTAGGAGCCGGGTTGCGATCAAGCTACGCCACGTCGCGCCTGGTGACCGGGGCGCTGTTAGCTTGCCGGCAGAACGCGCTTTGACAGAGAGGCTTCTAACAGCCGAGAGAACCCGTTTGACGCTCATCGCTTGCCCTTGCCCTTCTTCTTTGTAGGGGCGTACTGCTTTCTCGCCTGCTTTTTGCACGCGGGTCGCTTCTTCGTTGGCTTTTTACTGCACGCCTTCAGCGCCTTCGAAAGCTTCTGCGCTCTCGTCAACGGCTTCGCCTTGGTCTTCACCGCCGGCTTTGCGGCAGCCGGCGCGATATTGCCCGCACCATTGAACGTCGCGCTCGCCGGCGCCCCGAAAATCGCCGGCTGCGGTGAGGGCGCCGCCCTGCACGAGTCAGCCGTCGTACACGCCGGCGGAGCCACCGCCGCCGCGATACACGGCGAAGACGCGCTACACACATGAGCGTCATACACATCAACAGCCTTGTCGTAATCCTGGGAGACCAGCCGCTGCCCCGTCAAGAAGAACACGTCACCACCGCTTTCACTCGCATCGAGGAACGACGATGGTTCAGCGGAGGTACCCGAGGAGATCAGCCCGATACAACCACCCGACGCTTCATTAAAAGTCTTGCTGGAGCTTGTACAGCTACCCACCCCGTCCGGCTCATACTCATACACATCCGTCTGACCATTCGTGTCCTGCGGCACAAGCGCAGCCCCGGTTTCGAAGAACAACCGGCCACTATCAGACAAATACCGAGACTGATAAGCATCGCTGCCTCCGTTCCGCGCCCATACCGGAAGGCTGCCTGCACTTTTTTCGCCTGTCGGATTGCACGACACGCACACTACACGGCCGGTGCTCATGTCGTAGAGAGAAACCCCGACAGTTGATTCAAACGCCAGGTAGCGGCCACTCGGCGAAACCCGCGCATGGCCTTCCTGGCTGCCTTCATCTTGAACCGAAGCGGGGATGAGCGCTCCTGTCCATTTCGTGCCGGTATCATGCAGCACGGAGCCTGCTGTGGTGTACACGTAGGAACCGTCTTCGCTGGCCCCAATAACACTGCTTCCGACAGCCGGCGCATCCACCGTCAAGTCGATCAACTTTCCGGCCAGCGGTTCGCCACTGCCACTGGTCACTTCAAACTCATAAAGATTTTCGCTGCCGCGGCCTTCTGCCGTGGAGTTTTCCGTCAGCTTCTGCCCATCGGCGAAGAACACCCTCGACCCGTGGCTGCTCGCAATCTGGAACCGCGCTTCACCACCAGCGGGTTCCGGGGCGCCCTGAGCAGCATCAACCTGGACAGTTTCCCCCCTCGCCATATCGCGCATGTAGAGGTGTTCGGCCCCACTGCTCCAGACGATGCGCGAACCATCGTCAGAAACAGCGTGCCTGGCTTTGCTAATTCCTCCTTGTTCATTGCCACCGTGTACTTCATTACCAAGGTAGGCATCTTCTTGGAATGGGTCTGGGCCGCCTTGTGCGTTCGCCGGCTTGCCGTTGGGCAGCACGCTGACGAGCTGCAACTGCCCCCCGGCCCACTCATAAAGACTCTCTACGCGATCGCTTTCGCTATTGACGGCGTTAGACGTCAGCGCTGCCGTGGACATGAGGACCACATGGCTCAGGTCGGGCGAGGCTCCGACAAAACTGACGTTGTACTTGACAACACCAAAAGGTGTATTTTCATCCAACTTCGTGCCGGCTGGCGTGTTCGCGGCCGTTACCAGCGGTAGATAGCCGCCGCTCGTATCATCGCGTAGATAGATCGTGCCTTCTGAAGCTTCAGACGACAGCAGGGTCGCGGTCAACGGTTCCACGAGCCCGAGCGACAGATCCGGCGAAAACAGCCGGTCCTCCGAGCCCTCACCTACGTTGAGGCCGGTCGCCGATGGTTTCTGCGACTGGATGGTCTGCGAAGACCATCCGCCCGAGCCGCGTACGGAGAAGATCTGGTCGGCGCCGGGAGAGACGTTGCTTGCAGCTTCTCCAATCGGCCCGTCTGCGAGATACGTGATCGCACCACCATCTTCGGCAGCCTCTATCGTCCCTTCCGTGTTAAGGAATTGCCCGCTCCCTGTCGCAAGTTCTGGGTTTATGACTTTGATCCTGGCGCCGTCCTTGGTTGGCGGCGAGACCAGTTCCCAAGCGCGGCCATCGGGCAACACGAGCTCTCCCCCACCCGGCTGCGTCCTGAAGGTCAGTTCGGCGCCGTAGGCGGTCCCGAGCGCGTTGCTCGCGACCGTTCGGTAGTGGTAGGTCGTGTCTAGGGCGAGGCCCTGGATGTGAGCGCTCACCGCCTTGGATGCTTCTTCTGAGCCGATGTCCGTCCCTGGCGGGGAAGGCGCGTCGGCGCAGGAGGAGGGGCTCGTGGCACAGCTCGTGGTGCCGTACTGGAAGTAGTAGTGCGTATCGTTACCCAGCGGGTTGATATTCGCATTGAGCGTCGCGCTTTCGCCTGCCACATCGGAGACGCGCTCGTATTCGATCAGCGCGGCCGGGACCGTGGTGACTTCCTGGTCGGGTCCGTAAACGGGGGTCGTTGAGTCGGCGTTGACGGCGACGACGCGGTAATGGTAGGTCGTGCCGACCGCCAGACCCGTCAGTTCAGCGCTGACGCCTTCTTCGGTAAAGCCGGCGGGGAGGGTGCCGTCGGGGATCGGCGTGCTCGTGCCGTAGGAGGTTTCGGTGCCGTATTCGAAGTGGTAATGCGTTTCCAGGTCGCCGGGGTTGACCTGCGCTCGGATCGTCGCGCTGTAATGCCCGGTGGGTTCAGCGGACTCAGAGGTAATCGTCGGTGGCCCCTGCGTCGTGAACGTCCCATCAGCCCCGTAGCTCGGACCGTTGGCGTTCTTAGCGACCAAGCGATAGTGATAGCCCGTGTTCGCCAGAAGCCCCGGCAAGGCGGCGGTAACGGGCACGGGAACTTCCCCTGAGAAGGGGACTGTCTGAGAGCACGGCGCGCTTTTGCCGTAGGAGGTTTCGGTCCCGTATTCGAATTCGCACGCGCTCACGGGCACGTTGCCGGGGTTCACGGTCCCTTCAAGGGTCGCGCTGGTCGGCGGGACGTCGGAGGCCGCGCCGGTGCTCACTTCTGCCAGCACTGTGGCGGGGCCGAAGATCTCAACCACGCCGCTGCCACCGTCATCGGCGTATACCTCGCCGGTGGCGTGGTCCACCGCGACGCCGTAGGAGCCGCTGAGCGCACCCGGACCCGCTGCGCCAGTCGTGCCAAGCCGTTTCCCGGAGGAGTCATACTGCGCGACACTGTTCGTAGCGTCGATATACAGTTCGTCATGCGCGGCCGCAGGATCGACGGCGAGGGTGTTGCGGCCACCTTCGGTGATCTGCGTGCCGATCGCCGGCACTTCCAGCGTGTTGAACTGCGACGCTTCATAGCGCCTGACGGGCCCTTCAGGAGTATTAGTGTAGACATCGCCTTCGGAGTCCACGGCGATATCGCACGTTTCGCCGAGACCCCAGAGCGAAGAGGTGTAGTCGCTGTTGGTCACGGGAGCCGTCACGGGGGTGTACTCATCGACGCGACCGGGATTGGAGGCCGTGTAGACATGGCCGGCCGAGTCGACCGCCACACCACAGAATTCTGGTCCCCCGGACTGTGGTTTCAGTTCCCCGATGAGGCTGCCTTCAGGACCATAGATATGAACATCGCTGCCGTAGTTAGCGACGTAGATGTCGCCCACGGAGGGGCCGGCCGAGCTGACCGCGATCTGCGTGTAGAGACTCCCGATATCGGACCCGACGCCCTTGATCACGTTGGCGCCCAACGCCGAGAAGTCCACCGGTTCACCCGATGCGTTGAACTTGTAGATAGACCCCCCCGCGGCACCGACGTCGTAGACATAGACATCCCCGCTGGACTGCTCGACAGCGACACCCAAGGGCTGTTCGGCAGAGAACGTGCCCACACCCAGGCCACCCGGGCCAAAGGAATGACCCGTATAGAGATGACTGAGCTCGGCCTGCGCCGGGGCGCCCGAGAACAGGAGAACGCCGGCCATCGTGCAGAGCGCCGCCAGGGCAGCCAGGATCAGCCCGCGAGCATTCATAGAACCATCTCCTCCAGGAAAGAGGGGAAGGCCCCTCGTGTGTTGTATGACGACACGCGAGGGGCCACGGAACGGTAAGAGCCACCGACCGCCGTCACACAGAAAGCGATCGCGGAGCGCCTTGGCCCCAGATCAGAGCCACGGCGCCCCGCGCTACAACCGGCACGTGAGGGAGCACGCGACGGAGCCTCCTCGAACGCCGGCGCCAGAGAGGTGGGGCGGCCGCGCTCGAACAGACCCCGGCCAACCGCCCGAGAACTACAAACACCGCGCTCAGAGACGCGGCCGGTACTTCCTAAAGAGTGGTGGGCGACGCCAGAAAGGGCGCCGACACTAGCCTTTTTGGCTAAAAACCAGGGAGTAGAGAGAGAGAGAGAGAGAGAGAGATGTGTCAGCGACGCTGACGCATCTAGCTAAGGGCAGCCCTCGGGCTACACCGATCCCCATCACATCTGTCCCCATTGGACTCACGCGAAAACAACCCCTCATCATGCGATCAATCCCTCTCCCAAGGGTCCCCTGCAATGCGCTCTAGATCGATCCAAAGGACCAACCCAAACCCGATCTATTTCACGCCCCCAACATCAGGGGCACTTGTCCATAGATCATAAGCACAAACGATGCGTAGTGTCAATAGTCAACCTCGACGGCACCGTGACGGCACTCTCCACACGACCACGCCACCCGGCGCAATCCCCTGATGAGCACAGGGGATCGTCACGCAAGCCGGGAAGCGTCAAACGTCCCCGCCGTCAGCCGGTCAGCCCCGCAAGGTCCTCCATGAACCCCGGGTATGACACCGCGGCGGCCTCCATCCCGACCACCTCGACACCCTCCCGCGAGGCGAGACCCGCCACGGCGCCGAGCATCGCCAGGCGGTGGTCGCCGTGGGCCTCGATCGTGCCGCCCCTCAGGCCGCCGGTGCCCCGCACCGCGAAGCCGTCCTCGCTCGCCTCGATCTCGGCGCCGAGGCCGCGCAGGCCCTCGACGACGCCCGCGATCCGGTCGGACTCCTTCACGCGCAGCTCCTGGGCGCCGTGGACGACCGTCTCACCCTCGGCGAAGCAGCCGAGCAGGGCAACCAGGGGCAGCTCGTCGATCGCCAGCGGCACCTCCTCGGCCTCAACGACCGTGCCCTCGAGCGCGCCGTGGGCGACGTCGAGGTCGCTCACCGGCTCCTCCGCGGAGAGCTCGCCCGACTCGTCCTCGAGGTCGCCGAGCGCGATCCCCTGCATCCGGCGGAGGATCCGTAGGAAGCCGGTGCGCGTCCAGTTGACCCCGACGTCCCTGATCAACAGGCGCGAGCCCGGGACGAGCACCCCGGCGGCCACCATGAACGCCGCCGAGCTCAGATCACCGGGCACCCGCACCCGCTCCAGCACCAGCTCGTCGGCGTTCACGACGGTCACGTGGCGGCCGTTACGGTGGATGTTCACCCCGGCACGCAGGAGCATCCGCTCGGTGTGGTCGCGGCTGCGCGCGGGCTCGCCGACTGTCGTGGCGCCGTCGGCGGCGAGCGCCGCCAGCAGCACGCACGACTTGACCTGGGCGCTCGCGACCGGCAGCTCGTGGGAGATGCAGCGCAACCTCGCGCCCTTCACCTGCAGCGGTGGGAAGCGCCCGTTCGTCGCCTTCAGCTCCGCGCCCATCAGGCGCAGCGGCTCGGCCACGCGGTCGACCGGGCGGCGGCGGATCGAGTCGTCGCCGTCGAGCGTGAACGAGCGTCCCTGCTGGGCCGCCAGCCAGCCCGGCAACAGGCGCATCAGCGTGCCCGCGTTGCCAACGTCGATCGGGCCGTCCGGCTCGCGCGCCTCGCGCAGACCCGTGCCGCGCACCACGACCTCCCCCTCGCGCACCTCCACGAGCGCGCCGAGCGCACGCACGGCCTCGAGCGTCGAGGTGGTGTCGGCGGCGTGCAGGTAGTTCTCGATCCGCACCGGCTCGCAGGACATCGCCCCGAGCAGCGCGGCGCGGTGGGAGAGCGACTTGTCCGCCGGAGCCCGCAGCTCACCGTGTAGCCCACTCGAGGGCTCGAAGCGCACGTTCATGCGCGAGCCACCGGGAAACCGAGGTCCGCGATCAGCTCCTCCGCACGGGCGGCGTGGGGCTCGCCGGTGAACCACAGCGCAACCACCCCTTGGCGGTTGTCCTCCGACGGGGAGAGCGCCATGTCGAGGATGTTCAGGCCCGCCTCCCCGAGGGCCAGCGCCAGCTCGGCGATCACGCCCGGCCGGTTGGGCACCGAGGCCCGCAGCTCGATCACCGACTCTCCCCCCACCCCGCCGGCCATCCCCGCGCCGAGCAGCGTCTCACGGTCGATCCGCGCGCGCTCGTTCCAATCCGACACCGCGGCCGCATCACCCGCCGCCAAGGCAGCGCGCACCTCGCCCAGTCGCTCCGTCACCCCATCGATGCCCGCGATCAGCGCGTCGCGGTTGGAGAGGTAGATGTCCGTCCAGATCGCCGTGTTCGCACCGGCCACGCGCGTGGCGTCGCGGAAGCTCGGCCCGACGGCCGGCAGACGTTGCCGATCGTCCCCGCCGAGGACGCTCGCGGCCTCGGCCACGAGCAGGTTCGCGAACACGTGCGGCAGGTGCGACACGGACGCCATCAGGCGGTCATGGGTGTCGGCGTCGATCGCCGCCGGCTGCGCGCCGAAGCTCGTCAGCAGGCGGTGCAGCCGCTCGTAGAGCACCCCCGCGGTGCTGCCGCGCGCGGGCGTCAGATACCAGGTGGCGCCGTCGAACAGGTCCGCGCGCGCGTGCTCCACGCCGGCCGTCTCGGCGCCGGCGAGGGGATGGCCGCCGATGAAGCGCTCGTCCGCGACACCGGCCGCGGCCACCTCGCGCTTGGTGGAGCCGACGTCGGTGACCACCGCGCCCGGGTCCGCACCGGCGAGGGCCGCGCGGACGGTCTCTCCAAGCGCCCCGACAGGCGCGGCCACGAACACGACGTCCGCACCACGGACGGCTCCCGCGATGTCGGCGGCCTGCTGGTCGATCGCACCCAGCTCGAGTGCCAGGGCGCGCACGCGCTCGTCGGGATCCCACCCGCACACCTCCGCGTCCGCCCGCCCACGGGCCGCCAGGCCGATCGAGCCGCCGATCAGCCCTAGCCCGAGAACCGCGACCCTCACGCTCGGGTCCGGGTGCCCATCAGACCGCGCTGAGCGCCTTGCCGGCGAGCGCGGCCGCACGCTCCACCGCGAGGGCGTACTCGGCGAAGTCCTCGGCGCGCAGCGCCTGCGGTCCGTCGCAGATCGCCTCGTCGGGGTTGGGATGGACCTCGACGATGATGCCGTCCGCGCCGACGGCCGCCGCCGCGAGCGACAGGGGCAGCACGAGCTCGCGCCGCCCGGCCGCGTGGCTGGGGTCGACGATCACCGGAAGGTGCGAGAGCTCCTTGAGCACCGGCACGGCCATCAGGTCGAGCGTGAAGCGGTAGGCGGTCTCGAACGTGCGGATGCCGCGCTCGCAGAGCATCACGTTGGGGTTGCCTTCCTTCAGGATGTACTCCGCCGCCATCAGCAGCTCGTCGAGCGTCGAGGAGAGCCCGCGCTTGAGCAGAGCGGGACACCCGGAGCGGCCGACCTCGGCGAGCAGCGGATAGTTCTGCATGTTGCGCGCGCCGATCTGCACGACGTCGGCCACCTCCAGCACGGGCTCGAGGTCGCGCATGTCCATCAGCTCGGTGACGACCGGCAGGCCGGTCTCGGCCTTCGCCTCGGCGAGCAGCCGCAGGCCCTCCTGCCCGAGTCCCTGGAAGGCGTAGGGGGAGGTGCGGGGCTTGTAGGCGCCGCCTCGCAACAGCGTGGCGCCCGCGTCACGCACGACGCGCGCGGTCGTCAGCGTCTGCTCGCGCGACTCGACCGTGCAGGGGCCCGCGATCAGCGCGAAGTTATCGCCGCCGACCTTCCGCCCGCCGATGTCCAGGACGGTGCGCTCGCCGTGGGTGATCTGCGCCGAGGCGAGCTTGTAGGGCTTCAGGATCGGCACCACCCGGTCGACGCCTGCCTGGCCTTCGAGCCCGAGGCCCTCCACACTGACGTCCTGCTCGACGTCGCCGATCGCGCCGATCACCGTCACCCGCGCGCCGCGGCTGCGGTGGGCGAGCGCGCCCGCGCGCTCGATCTTGGCTACGACCGCGTCGATCTCATCATCGGTCGCGGTCTCTTTCATTACGATCATCATCGATTCATCCTTTCACTGACGCCTGGAATCTTATGTGCTGGTGTCGCCCCCCGCCCCCGCCGGCCGTGACCGCGCCCGCAGGTGGAGGATCGCGAGGGTGGGCTTTGAGGTGCGAGCCCGCTTTGCAAGGCGCTCAGTCTCCGCCGAGGGAGACACGGTGCGGCCCGAGGAACCCGCTCGCGGACGGGTCGGGACCGAAGCGCCTAGCTAAATCGCCAGGCGCAGGCGTAGGAAGAGGACCACGTGGCACGCGCGGGAGTGTGAAGCGATGCGGGTACGGATGCGGTCATCTGGAACAGTTGTAGCACCTTCAGAGCACCTCGGCAAGCGCTTCCAGGAAGCGCTCGTTTTCCTCGGACGTCCCGTAGGTGACGCGCAGCGCGCCCGCGCTGCCGAGGGCGCCGCCGCCGCGCACGAGCACGCCGCGCTCCTGCAGGCCGCGCATCACCTCGGCCTCGTCGCGGTCCTCGCCGAGGTGAAACCAGCAGAAGTTGGTTTGGGAGATCGTCGGGTCGAGGCCGAGCGCGCGCAGCTGCTCGTCGACCGAGAGGCGCTCGGCGATCGTGCGCGTCACACGTTCGGTGACGGCGTCCTGGTGGGCGAGCGCCTCGACCGCCGCGGCCTGCGCGAGCGCGTTGCAGAAGAACGGCTGGCGAACCTGGTCGACCGCCCGCGGCAGGTCCTCCGAGCCGCACAGCGCGAAGCCGACGCGCAGCCCGCAGAGACCGTAGACCTTGGAGAAGGTGCGCAGCAGCACAAGATTTGGATGCCCACCCAGCAACTCGAGCGAGGAGTCGGGGTCGTCGAGCAGGTTGAACTCGCAGTAGGCCTCGTCGAGGATCACGCACACGTGTGGAGGGACCTCGGCGACGAACGCGGCGATCTCCGACAGCTCCAGCGCGGTGCTCGTGGGGTTGTTCGGGTTGCAGACGATCACCAGTCGCGTCGCGACGGTGATCTCGCGCAGCATCGCGTCGAGGTCGTGGCGCTCCTCGGAGTCCAGCGGGACGATCACCGCGCGCGCGCCGGACGCGGCCGAGAGGTGCGGGTAGATAGAGAACGACGGCCACGAGTACACGAGCTCGGCGCCCGGCTCGAGCAGCGCCTCGCCGGCGGCGAGCAGGATGTCGCAGGAGCCGTTCCCGATCGCGATCCGCGCCGCGGGCACCCCGTAGCGGTTGGAGAGGCGGGCGCGCAACAGCGAGTTGGTGGGATCGGGGTAGCGGTTGAGCGTGCTCAGCGCGTGTTCGATCGCCTCCTTCACCGCGGGCAGCGGCGGGTAGGGCGACTCGTTGCTCGCCAGGCGCACCAACGGCTCCTGCTGGGCATAGCCGCCGGCCGCGGGATAGACGGGGATGCGCGCGATGCGCTCTGCGAACTCGAGGGTCACCTGCCTATTGTGCCGCGCGCGGACCGACGATGCCGGGTGGTGGGCTAGGAGCCGGGGTGAGATCCGCCGGCGGGCGCGGCGGAACTATTGTGCCGCTTCGAGGTCGGCGCGCAGGGCGCTCGCGTCGCCGAGGTATACGTGCCGGGACTCGTGCTCGTCCTCGGCGTAGTAATGGATCAGCACCCTGATCACGCGCGGGAGCGCACGCGGCACGGGAATCTCCCGCGCGCACAGCAGCGGCACGCGGTCGAAGCCCAGCGCCCGGGCGGCGACCGCGGGGAACTCCGCGTTGAGGTCGTTCGTGGCGGTGAAGATGCAGCTCACGACGTGATCCGGCGCGAGCGCGTTGCGCTCCATGATCGCCTTCATCAGCTCGGTCGTGGCGTCGAGGATGTCCTGCGCGTCGTTGCGATTGACGCTGATGGCGCCGCGGAGGGCGAAGAGACGTTGCTGCATCGCGGCGATTGTGTCAGAGCGGGCCCCGCCGACCACCGGTGGCACGCCCGCCGGCGTCCCGCGACGGCCGACCGGCGGCGGCGGCGCGGAGGTCCTCGACCTCCCCATCGCTCAAGCGCCGGTACGCGCCCGGCGCGAGGCCGTCCAAGCGCAACGGCCCGAACGCGACGCGTTCCAACGCGCGGACGGGGTGGCCGACCGCCTCGCACATGCGCCGTACCTGGCGGTTGCGACCCTCGTGGATCGTCAGCTCGATCACGTCCGCCTTCACGCGGCGGGCACGTGCGGGCGCTGTGGGACCGTCCTCGAGCCCCACGCCGCGGCGCAGGGCGCGCAGGGCGCCGTCCCCCACCGGGCCGCCGCCGAGCTTCGCGCGGTAGGTCTTCGGCACCTCGAAGCTCGGGTGGGTCAGCCGGTTGGCGAGCTCGCCGTCGTTCGTGAGGAGGATCAGCCCGCTCGAGTCGGCGTCGAGGCGACCGACGGGATACAGGCGCGGGTGCTCGGAAGGGTTGGTCGGATCCTTATCCACCAATCCCACGACCGTCGGGCGGCCGTGGGTGTCCTTTGCGGTGGAGAGGACGCCGATCGGCTTGTGCACGGCGTAGGCGACGCGCTCCTCCGCCCCCTTCAGGGCGCGGCCGTCGACGCTCACGCGGCTCTCCTCGCCAACGTCACGGGCCGGGTCCCGCGCGATCTCCCCGTCGACGCTCACGCGCCCGGCGGCGATCACCGTCTCGGCGGCGCGGCGCGAGGCGACACCGGCGTGGGCGAGGTACTTGGCTAAACGCATCGGCTGCCACCATAGGGGCGATGGATCTCGCGTTACTCGACCAGACACTCGCCGCCAACGGCCAGCCGCGCTTCCGCGCCGGCCAGATCTGGGCGTGGGCGGCGAAGGGCGTGGAGGGCTACGAGCAGATGACGAACCTCCCGAGCGCGCTCCGCGAGACGCTCGCGCGCGAGCTGCCCTTCTCCAGCCTCACCCTCACCGACGAGTCCCACGCGAGCGACGGCACGATCAAGGCCCTCTTCCAGACCGTCGACAACCGCCCGCTGGAGGCCGTGCTGATGAGATATCGAAACCCTCCGGGAGGTGGCGGCGGGCGCCGCTCGATCTGCGTCTCCTCGCAGTCGGGCTGCCCGCTCACGTGCACCTTCTGCGCCACCGGTCAGATGAAATTCGCCCGCAACCTGACCGCCTCGGAGATCCTCGACCAGGCGCTTCACTTCCGCCGGATCGAGCCGCTCGATCACTGCGTGTTCATGGGTATGGGCGAGCCGATGTTGAACCTCGACAACGTGCTCGCCGCCTGCGAGCGGCTGCCCGAGATCGGCATCACCCACCGCCGCACCGCGATCTCCACGGTCGGCTGGATTCCCGGGATCGAACGGCTCGCCGAGCAGCCGATGCCGCTGCGCCTCGCCCTCTCGCTGCACGCCGCCGACGAGGCGCTGCGCTCGGAGCTGATGCCCGTCAACGACCGCTACCCGCTGAAGGACGTCCTCGAGGCCTGCCGCGCGTTCTACGCGCGCAAGCACCGCCGCGTGTTCGTCGAGTACGTGATGCTCGCCGGCGTCAACGACCACTACGCGCAGGCCCTCGCGCTCGCCAAGGCACTGTCCGGCCCGTCATCGAGCCCGCCCGCCCAGCCTCCGATATTTAAGGTCAACCTGATCCCCTACAACCCCACCGACGTGGGCGGGCGGGCTCCTTATCAAGGATCCTCCCGCGAGTCGATCGCCGCGTTCCGCTCAGCGCTCGAATCCCGCGACATCCCCGTGACGGTTCGTTTGACGCGTGGCCGCGACATCGACGCGGCCTGCGGCCAGTTGGCAGCCCGCACGAGCTGAACCTTTTTACTCGGCCGAGGCGCCGTTGCCGGCGCGGGCCTCGCCGGCCCGCAACAGCCGCTCGCGCAGCGTCGCCTGCTCCTCCGGTGTCGGGTCCCAGCGGGCGACGTCGGGCAGCTCGTCGAGCGTGCGCAGGCCGAACAGCTTCAGGAACTGCGTGCCCGTCCGGTACAGCACGGCGCCGAACTGCGAGCGGCCGCCTTCCTCGATCAGGCCGCGCTCGAGCAGCGTCGCGGAGGCCGAATCGGCGCTGACACCGCGGATGCGGGTGATCTCCGGGCGGGAGATCGGCTGCAGGTAGGCGACGATCGCCAGCGTCTCCGCCTGCGCCGGGGTGAGCGTCGCGACGCGCTTGCGGCTGAACAGGCGCCGGGCGGCGTCCTCGGCCGCCGGGTCGCTCGCCAGCGTCCAGCCACCCCCCAGCTCGCGCAGCGTGATCCCGCGCCGCCCTCTCGCGTACTGCTCGGCGAGCAGGCTCAGCGCAACCTGAACCTGCTCCGCGCCGGTCTCCGTCGCTTCGGCCAGCTCGCCCTCGCTCAGTGGGTCGGACGCGAGGAACAGCAGCGCCTCGATCGTGCGCTCCAGCGACGGCGTGTCCCGCGCTGCCTCGCGCGCGCCGCCCTCGCTCGGCGACCCACCCTGCTCCTCGACGGCGTCCATTACATCCATTGTCCCGCTCACCCGGCGATACCCTCGGCGTATCGCTCGACCGGCTCCGAGCGGGCGTGGACCGCGATCTCACCGAAGCTCTCCTCCTGCTCCCAGTCGGCCTCGCCGCGCTTGTAGAGCTCGAGCAGCGCGAACAACGTGATCGCGACCGTCATCCGGTCGGCTCCCCGCACCGCCTCGTCGAAGCTGAAGCGCCCGCGTCTGAGCAATCCGCGCAGGTGCGCCAGGCGCTCCGCGACCGTGATCCTCGGCACGCCGATGTGGCGCAGGCTGATCGCCGGCGGCATCTGCAGTAGCCGGCCGACCGCCTCGCCGAGGAGATCCGGGTTCTGCGAGCCATCCGTCGGCTGGGTGACGGTCCTCCGCAGGCTCGCCGGCAGCGGCGCTTCACGAAAACGCACCCCCTCCTCGGCCTGCAGCAGCTCGCCCAGGTGTCCCGCCGCCGCGCGGTAGCGCCGGGCGTCGAGCATCCGCGCCAGCAGCTCCTCCGCCGCCTGCGCCGGCTCGATGTCGAGCAGCTCGTCCTCCTCCTCGCCGCTCAGCATCAGCCGCGACTTCAGCTCCAACAGCGCGGCGATCAGCACGATGAACTCCGTCGCGGTCTCCAGATCCAGCTCGCCCTGCGCCTCGAGGTAGTCGAGGTAGGCCAGCACCACGTCGGCCAGCGCCAGCTCCAGCAGATCGACCTCTTCGCGCAGGATCAGCGTCAACAGCAGGTCAAACGGGCCACTGAAGACCTCCAGATCCAGCTCAAGCGAGGCAACGCTCATCCGCCCACCGTACCGGTCGGCCCCGACGGGCGACCCGCCCGCGCCGGCCCTGGGGCCTGTAGAGGGTCCCCTCACAGTCCGCCGCGAGGTCCCCTCACAGTCCGCCGCGCCGGGGAGCGCCGACGCCCATCCGCTCGCGCACGTCCGCCAGCGTCTCGCCCGCGATCTTCCTGGCCCGCTCGGCGCCGTCCGCGAGGATCGCCTCGAGTGCGCTCTCATCCTCTCGCAGGGCCGTATAGCGATCGCGCACGGGCTCCAGGTAGTCGATCACGGCGCTCGCCACGGCGGTCTTCAGTTCGCCGTAGCGCGCGTCCTTCAACTCCGCCTCGACCTCCCCAGGGGCTTGTCCGCGTACGGCCGCGAGGATCTCGATCAGGTTGCTCACCCCCGGCTTCTCCCGCGCGCGGCGAACCTCGCTGCCGGAGTCGGTCACGGCGCTCTTGAACTTCTTCTCGATCGCCTTCGCCTCGTCGAGCACGTACACCGTGCCCTGCGCGCTCCCGGCGGTAGTCGACATCTTGCTCGTCGGGTCCTGCAGGTCCATGATCCGCGCGCCGACCTCGGGGATCCGGTGCTCGGGCACGACCAGCACCTCCTCCCCATCGCCGAAGCGCGCGTTGAAGCGCCGCGCCACGTCGCGCATCAGCTCCAGATGCTCACGCTGGTCCTCTCCCACCGGCACCTCCTCGGCGCGATAGGCGAGCACGTCTGCCGCCTGCAGCACCGGGTACAGGAGCAGCCCGGCGGACACCAGCTCGCGCTGCGCCGTCGACTTGTCGCGGAACTGGTGCATCCGCTGCAACCTGCCGAGCTCGGTCACGCTGCACAACAGCCAGCACAGCTCCGTGTGCTCCATCACGTCGCCCTGCCTGAACAGGATGCAGCGCTGGGGGTCGAGCCCCGCGGCCAGCAGCAGGGCGGTCAGGTCATACATGTTCTCCCGCAACTGCTTCGGGTCATATGGAACGGTCGTCGCGTGCAGATCGACGATGCAGAACAGCGCCTCGCCGCGCTCCTGCGCGGCGACGTACTGCGTGATCGCCCCGATGTAGTTGCCAAGGTGCTTGCTCCCGGTGGGTTGGATGCCGGAGAAGATGCGCACTGGCTAGAGGGCTTGCCTGATGACCGGGTGCTTGGCCGCCGCCACCTCGTCGAGGCGGCGGACGGGGGTCGTGTAGGGGGCGTTCTGCGCGACCTCGGGTCCGTCCGTCTCGGCCTCCTTGAGGATCTCCGCGATCGCGTCGGCGAAGGCGTCGAGCGTCTCCTTCGTCTCGGTCTCTGTCGGCTCGATCATCAGGGCCTCCTCGACGAGCAACGGGAAGTAGACCGTCGGCGGGTGAAAGCCGAAGTCGAGCAGCCGCTTGGCGAGGTCGAGCGTCTTGATCTGAAGCTCGCGCTTCATCGGGCCGCCGGAGAGGACGAACTCGTGCATGCACAGCGAACCGCCCGCCCCCCGCGCCGGGGGGTAGGCCAGGGGCAGATACTCGGCGACGCTTTTCTCCTTGAGGCGGGCGAGGAGGTAGTTGGCGTTCAGCACGGCCGTCTCGGAGGCGTCCTTCAGACCGTCGCCGCCGAGCGAGCAGATGTAGGCGTAGGAGCGCACGAAGCAGCCGTAGTTGCCCTGGAAGCCGCGCAGGCGGCCGATCGACTTGGATTCGGACCCCGCCCGCCCGTAGTCGAGGTCGAAGGTCGGCGAGCCGCGCCGGCCGGGTCGCGGCCCGCTCGCGCCGTCGTCGCGCCGCACGACGAGCGGGCGCGGCAGGAACGGGGCGATGCGGTCGGATACCGCGATCGGGCCCGAGCCGGGGCCGCCGCCGCCGTGGGGCTGGGTGAAGGACTTGTGGAGGTTGAAGTGGACGATGTCGAAGCCCATGTCCCCGGGCCGCGAGAGGCCCATGACCGCGTTCAGGTTCGCGCCGTCGTAGTAGAGCGTCGCGCCGACCCCGTGCACGATCGCGGCGATCTCCTGGATGTTCTGATCGAACAGGCCGAGCGTGTTCGGATTGGTGAGCATCAGGCAGGCCACGTCGGCGTCGGCCTTCGCGCGCAGGTCGTCAAGATCGACGCCGCCGTCGGGGTTGGTAGCCAGCTTGACGACCTCGAGGCCCGCCATCGTGACCGTCGCTGGATTCGTCCCGTGGGAGGTGTCGGGCGTCAGCACCTTGTGCCGGTGCTCCCCCTTCGCCTCGTGGTAGGCGCGCGTCAGTAGCACCCCGGCGAGCTCGCCGTGGGAGCCCGCGGAGGGCTGCAGCGAGACGTGCGGCAGGCCCGAGATCTCCGCGAGCGCCTGCTGCAGGTTCCACATCAGCTCGAGCGCGCCCTGCGCGCGCTCGGGGTCCTGCAGCGGATGCAGCCGCGCGTGCCCCGGCAGCGCCGCGACGCGCTCGTGCAGGCGCGGGTTGTGCTTCATCGTGCACGACCCCAGCGGGTAGAAGCCGGAGTCGAGGTCGAAGTTCCGCTTCGAGAGCCCCACGTAGTGGCGCACGATCTCCGGCTCGGAGACCTCCGGCAGCCGCGGCGGCTCTCCGCGGCGGAAACGCTTCGGGAGGAGCTCCTCGGCGTCCACCTCCGGCACATCCAGCCGCGGAGAGATGAAGGCGCGGCGTCCCGTCGCCCCCTTCTCGAAGATCGTCCTCGCGCGCTCGCGTTGCAGCGGCAGCTCGAGCTCTGTCACCGGGGTCATGCCGCCACCATCTTGCTAGCCGATCTTTGATCGGTCGCGGCAATCGCCGCGCCGAGAACTTCCGTGAGGCGGTCGATGTCGGCACGGCTGCGCTGCTCGGTGATCGCCACGAGCAGCCCCCCGCGATCCTCCTCGCGCCCGGTGATCGCCTGCAGGTCGACGCCCGGGTTGACTCCCTCCGCCGCGCAGCGGCGCTTGACCGCGGCGACATCGGCGTCGATCCGCACCGCGAACTCGCGGATCACCGGTTGGGTGTGCAGCGGCTCGACGCCGTCCAGAGCGGAGAGCGTCTCGCGCGCGTAGTGCGTGCGCGCCAGCAGCAGCTCCCCCAGCTCGACGATCCCCTGGCGGCCGAGCCATGTCAGGTAGACGACGCACGCGAGCGCGTTGAGCGCCTGGGCGGTGCAGATGTTCGAGGTGGCCTTCTCGCGGCGGATGTGCTGCTCGCGGGTCTGGAGCGTCAACACGAACCCGCGCCGGCCGTCCACGTCCTTGGTTTCCCCCGCGATCCGCCCGGGCATCCGTCGCAGGTACTCCTCGCGCGCGGCGAAGAAGCCGAACGAGGGCCCGCCGAAGTCGAGGCGGTTGCCGAGCGGCTGGCCCTCGCCGACGGCCACGTCGACGCCGCACTCGCCGGGGGGCGCGAGGATGCCGAGCGTGATCGGGTCGACCTGGGCGATCACGACCGGCGCGTTGACCGTGCCGGCCCCAGCTGCGCCATCACGCGGAGCAGAGCCTGACTTCGCGGCCGCGCTCAGGGCCGCGGCGTCCTCGACGGCGCCGTAGAAGTTGGGCTGGGCGAAGATCGCGGCGCTCACCTGCCTGCCTGCGCCCTTCAGGGTGTGCCCCTCAGGGTATGCCCCAGAGGGTGTGTCGCCGTCGATCGCCCGTGTCCACGCGTCGAGGTCGGTGACGCCGTCGCGGAGCGGGACCTCGACGACCTCCATCCCGTAGCCGTGGGCGTAGGTGCGGAGCGTCTCGATCGAGTGCGGGTGCAGACCGGCGCTGAGCACGAAGCGCTTGCCGCCGTTGTGGAGCTTCGCCAGATAGCCGGCCGCGGCGACCGCGGAGGGCCCCTCGTAGACCGAGGCGTTGGCGACCGGGAGCGCCGTCAGCTCGGAGATCGCGGTCTGGTACTCGAACATCACCTGCAGCCCCCCCTGGGAGATCTCCGGCTGGTAGGGGGTGTAGGGCGTGAGGAACTCCGAGCGCTCCATCAGCATGTCGATCAGCGCCGGCACGTAGTGGTCATACATGCCTGCCCCGAGGAAGCTGAGCTCGTCTTCGGCGGAGACGTTCCGCGCGGCGAGCGCGCGGAGGTGCGCGAAGACGTCCTGCTCTCCCATCCCCGCCGGGAGCTCCAGGGGACGGCGCAGGCGCACGGCCTCGGGGATCTGGCGATCGAACAGCGCCTCGACCGAGGGCACGCCGATCGCGGCGAGCATCGCCTCGAGGTCCTGCGGGGTGATGGAGGTGTAGCGGCTCAAGTTCTCGCCGTCAGCTTAGGGCGTGCTGCAACCACTAGCCACCGAGGGTGGCGGAGTAGGCGGCGGCGTCCAGCAGAGCGTCGCGCTCCGGTGGATCGGTCAGCCTGATCTTCACCAGCCAGCCCTCGCCGTAGGGGTCCACGTTGATCGCACCGGGATCATCCGCGAGCGCCTCGTTGACCTCGACGATCTCCCCGGAGAGCGGCGCGAGCACGTCGGAGACCGCCTTCACCGACTCGACCTCGGCGTATGGCTCGTCCTTCGCCAACATCGTCCCGACGGCGGGCGGCTCGAAGAACACGACCTCCCCGAGGGCGTCCTGCGCGTACCAGGTGATACCGAGCGTGGCCAAGTCGTCTTCGACGCGCGCCCAGTCGTGCTCGGGGTGGTACAGCAGCTCAGCGGGATAGTTCGCCTCGGCCATTCACGCGCCCTTTCGGTAAAGCGGCTTCTGCTTGACAACGGCCGGGCGGATCTTGCCACGAACATCGACCTGGAGGCGTGTCCCAACGGCGGCCTGCGCTGCGGGGACGTAGGCCAGGCCGATGCCCACCTCGAGGCAGGGGGAGAGTGTGCCGCTGGTGACCTCACCGCCACCCACGACGGGGTTGCCCTGCCGCGCGATCCCCGGGCCCTCGATCGTGAACGCCACGAGCTTCTCTTCTGAGGACCCGCCCACCC
>DASRKZ010000171.1:0-7033 GCA_035648675.1 Solirubrobacteraceae bacterium | reverse complement strand
CTTCCCGCGGCTGCGCACCGCGCCGAAGTCCATCACACGGCATCTCACCACCTCTGCGTAACTGCGAGTTTAGGTCTCCGTGAGAGCGCGCTCACGGAGGCATCTCACTCCGCGGGCTCTGCCGGCGACCGGCTCGGCTCGGTGTCGTCGCCCGATCCCCAGCATTCTCGGGCGATGTCGACGATTCATCGCCGTCCCGAGACCGCCTTGTAAGCGATGGGTCAGGGATTCGAGTCCCTCTCGGCTTGGGAGAACCAGCCAAAAGAGGGCATCGTCATTCCCCGTTGCTGCCGAGGATCTCGTCGAGGAACAACCGCGTCTTCAGCGGTGCCGCGCGATCGGGATACATGCGCGCCAGCAGGGCGAGCGCCTCCTCCGCGCTCTCGATCCCCGTCTGGTCGAGCAGGATCCTGATGTCGTCGTCGTCCTCGCCGAAGCGCATGGCCAGCAGCTTCATTGCGAGCAGGTAGGGCGCCGAGGCAGTGGTCACCTCGATGCCGGTGACCTCCGGCAGCGGCACGCCGTCGCGGTCAGGTCCCGGAAGAAAGCCCTTCACGCCGTCGTTCAACCAATCCTCGGGCAGGTCGAGGCGCTCCGCAACACGCTCAGCGGCCTGATAGATCATCGTCTTCGGTTCGAATACGGCGGCAATGTCCCGGGTAACCCGCCGTGCGGAGTAGGCGAGGGCCATCGCCGCTCCACCGACGATGAAGACCTGACCGTGTATCCCCTGGCTCGTCAGTTCCTCGCCAAGCGCTTCCAGCGCGGCGACGATGCGGCACGTGTGAAGTGCCGCTCAGGCACGCGTGAACACCTCGCGGGCGATGAAGACCCCGTGACGTGCGAAGACGGCCGGCGTGTGGGAAAGCGTGTAGGCGTGGAATGCCGGGCGGCTCGTGACGAACCACCAGGGCTCGACGAAACGATCGGGTCCCTCGACCCAGTCCGGCACCGCGATGCCTCCCTCAGCGGCGAAGAACTCCGCAGTGGCCGCCAGCGCCGCGTCGAAACGCCGATCGCCCGTCGCGGGCGGCTCCGCCGCGATCAGTGCGCTGCGGCCAGGACGGCTTGAGCCCCGAAAGTCGTCGGCGAAGCCGAACAGCAATCGAATCGCGTTCTGTTCCTCACCGCCGGCCAGATCGTGGCGGATGGTCGTGGCGAGATTCGCCAATGGCGCCGCGCCACGGCGCATGCGTGGCCGGGCGACGAGGTCCGCATCGTGGTCGCAGGCCGCGAGGAGCCGCTCCAACGTTGCGAGACTCGGCTTGCGAGCTCCGGTCTCGTACGCGGCGACGGCCGACTGTGCCGTGCGCGCTCGGTTCGCAACATCCTCCTGCGTCAGCTGCGCTCGGTGCCTGGCGTCCCTCAGGAGGCTGGCCGTGTCGATCGCCATCGAGGCATTATCTACATTTAGATATGAGCCTTTTGCGCAGTGTCTACTGGCAACGCTTGAGCGCTACGTACCCCAACCTGAGGCTCCCGGCCGGGGTTAGACTGTGCCTCGGTCAATCACGAGAGGACGCACGATGACGACGTTCCATATCTCGTCCCACGGTCGCCTTCAAGACTGGATCGCGGTGGAGAAGGGCTATTTCACCGACGCGGGCCTGGACTTCCAGTTCAACGTGAAGATCCAGGAGAACGCCGAGCAGGACATAGATGCGGCCACAGGGGACGGCGATGTGCGCGTCGGCGCCTACGAGCTCTACAAGGCGCAGGCCGGCGGAAAGCGAGACATGAGCTGCGCCTGCCACTGGGCGGTCAACCAGTCAGCCGTCGAGCAGGCCGGGCGCATGTGGGGCCGTGCCTACTCCGTGCTGCCCTGCGCGATCTACGTTCCGGCCGACTCCGAAATCCGCACGCCGGCCGACCTGGCAGGTGTCCCGGTGGCGGTCGGCTATCACTCCGGGAGCCACTTCACGACGATCCAGGCGCTCGAGGCATACCTCAAGCCCGACGCGATCGAGCTCTCCTACATGGGTATGCCCTGGGACCGCGTCGACGCGCTGTTGGGTGGCGACGTCCCGGCGGCCAACCTGTGGAACGCCCCGACATACATGCTCGAGCAGCAGGGCTGCCGCAAGGTGCTGGACTGCACGTTCATGGCGGGCTTCATGTTCGCCTCCGACACCGATCCCGACGATGTCGAGCGCTACTTCAACGCGCTCAAGCGCGCGCAGATGGACCTCGACTTTGAGCCCGAGCGCTACAAGCACCACTACCTCGAGGAGACCCCCAAGCGCTACCACGAGCTCGTCGACGTGAAGGCGTTCGGCCCCGGCGAGCGGATCGTCTTCCTGCCCTACACCGCCGAGATGTACGAACGTGCGCAGCAGTGGATGCGGGAGCGCGAGTTGTTCGACGTTCGCGAAGCGACACCGCGCTACGAAGCCGTGGTCCACGTGTAGGACGCGCCCACAAGGCCGTGACGGGCGCCGGTCGGCACGAACCGTCTGAGCCCCGGAAACCCATCGGGAGCACACCGTGACCGACCTGCAGATCACGCCGGAGCCGCCGGACAGCACTCTTGCCGGTGCGCTGCTCGGCCGCTATTACGCCGAGCTGGCCGCACGCTTCCCGGAGGGTCCCGATCGCTTTGACCTCGCCCTCATCGCGGCGCCGGCCAGCGAGTTGACCCCACCAAACGGGCTATTTCTGTTGGCGCGGCGCGACGGGCACGCTGTTGGTTGCGGCGCAGTGCGCACGCTTGACGCCGACCACGCTGAAATCAAGCGCATGTGGGTCGACCCAGCCGTGCGCGGGCACGGGATCGGCCGCCGCTTGCTCACCGCATTGGAGGCCGCCGCCGCCGAACTCGGGCGTCGAACCGTCCGCCTTGACACTGCCGCATACCTGACTGAGGCTCTCCCCCTGTACCAGTCTGCCGGTTACGTCGAAATTGCGGCCTACAACGACAACCCGTACGCGGCGCACTGGCTTGAGAAGCACCTGCGCTAATAAACGCAAACACGCCGACGTGCGTTCACATCGTGGTGACAGCAACAAACCGGCATCCGGCCGGCGGCCCGGCCGGGCGCCTATGCGTGACTGGTGGCGGCGGGCGATGCGACGCTGCGGTCGAGCAGCGCGAACAGTTCGGTGAAGGCGTGCTCGGCGGCGGCTTCCCCGTACATCGGCGTGTCGGCCATGGTGTAGCCGTGAGCGGACCCCTCGTAAAGCTCGGACTGATGGCGAACCCCGGCCTCCTCGAGGGCGTGCTCGATCGTGGCGATGTTCGCGGATGTCATGGATTGGTCGTTGTCGGCGTGCCCGAGATAGACCTCGGCGGCGAGCTTCCCGGCACTGAGGTGCGGGCTGTCGTCCTCCTCGGTGACCAGGCCGCCGGTGTGGAAGGCGCCGAGGGCTGCGACGCGATCGGGGAAGGCCGCAGCGATACGCCAGCCTACGCGTCCACCCATGCAGTAGCCAGTGATTGCAACCGGACTGCTACCCGACGCCTCCTCGAGGACATCGAGATAGGCGGCGCCGTCGCGCACGACCAGATCCCGGGTGAGTCCGAAGATCAGCGGCATGATCGTCTCGAAGTAGGCGTCGCGCTGCGCTGGATCCGCAAGGTCGGGCACCGGCAGCAGCGGAGCGCGGCCCGCGCGATAGAAGGCGTTTGGCGCGAGTACCGTGAAGCCTCGGGCCGCTATGCGATCGGCCATTAGCTCGATCTGGGGGCGTAGCCCGAGCGCGTCCATGATGAAGAGGACCGCGGGATGGCGCTCGCCGTCGTCCGGCTGCGACAGGTACGCGTCGGCCACCCCGTCCTGCGTCGTGACGTCGATCATTTGTGTGCGCATCATCCGCTCCTCTCCGCTCGGCGATTCAGCTCAGCTAATCAGGTGCAGCCGCTCGACGTACTGCCCGCCGGCGCTGCGATTGCGGGTCCGCCGGCTCGGAGACAGTCGGGCTCGAGCGCCCACCCGCTCGGTTGCGGAGTCTAGACCGCGTTGTGGTCTGTCGATCTCGTCAGGCTCGAGACGGCTTCGGGTGCGAGTCGGCCACGGTTCGTGCCAACTCGCCCAAGGACCTGGGACTAGACTGCCCGCCACGGAGGGTCACAGGCGGTCGCGCCATCCGGGTCCGCGACCGCAGATCTCTCCCCGAGTTGACGTGGGCATGGGGTGGAACGCGAGGCCCCTCACAACGACAAGCGAGGAGGCGCTCGTGAATGACAACACGCGGATCCTGCACGAAACGCTGGGCAAGGCGGATGTCTGGCACCTTGCGACAAGCGGACCGGGGCAGCGGCCGCACGTCAGCTCCGTATGGGTCGACGTCCGCGGCCAGCACATCCTGGTCAACTCGGCACTCGGCCGCATCAAGGCGCGCAACATCACGCACAACCCCCTTGTCGCGCTGAGCTGGTGCGACGCCGGGAACCCCGATCACAGCCTCGCGGTCCAGGGTCGCGTGGTCGAGACGATCGCCGGCGAGCAGGCAGAGTCCGACTGCGACCTGCTCGCCCGCAAGTACCTCGGTCAGGATCGCTACCCCTGGCGCGCCGAAGGCGAGCGCCGCGTCACCTATTTGATCGAGCCGACGCGGATTCACCACGTTGGCGGGTGACGCCGGGCCGGCAACCGACGGCGATCTACTCGGCCGTGCGCCTCGATCGGCAGCTGGCGACCGACACCGTCACGCGCACCGCGCTTGCGCCGATCACTGACCGTGCACCGTGGCGCACGGTGCGAAGAATTCGGCGGCTTGCGCGAGGGCCCGGCGCGCCTCGGGAAGGAAGTCGAACAGGATGAAGGAGTGCACGGTGTCCTCGAAGAGCTCGAGTGACACGTCTGTCCCGGCGTCCTTTGCCGCCTCGGCGAGACGGGTCGCATCGTCGCGCAGCACCTCGTCAGCCGCGCCATGGATCAGAAGCGGCGGGAGGTCCGAGAGGTCGGCGTAGACAGGCGATATGAGCGGCGAGGCCGGGTCGGCGTCGTCGATGTAGGAGGCCGCGAGGCCGAGCAGCGCATTGCGGTTGAGCCATGGGTCGGAGGCGGCGTTGGCGAGGATGCTCGGCGAGGAGACGGTCAGGTCGCAGAACGGGGAGACGACATGAATCGCCGTCGGCATCGCCTCGCCCGTCGCCCGCAGAGAGACCGCGAGGCTGATCGCGAGTCCCCCACCGGCGCACTCGCCGCTCAGGAGGATCGGCGCGTCGGGATGGCGCTCGCGCAGCCAGCGGTACGCGGCCAGGGCGTCCTCGAGGGCCGCCGGGTAGGGATGTTCGGGCGCGAGTCGGTAGTCGATGGTCAGACCCCGCCCCCCGATCTGCCCCGCCAGCCGCGCGGTCAGCTCGACTGAGGCCCGGGCCGACCCGAACACGAAGCCGCCACCGTGCAGGTGCAGAACGATCGGCCCATCGGGATCTGCTGATGGCGGCGACACGAGCAGCGCTTCGACGCCATTGCAGTCGACCGCCGCCAGCGTTGCCGAAGCCGGGGCCGGGCACTGTTGGAGCAGGAAGCGCTCGTAGCCGGCGCGCTCCCCGAGCCAGAGTCCCGAGCGATCCTCGAGCGTCAGCGCCGTGCGCCACAGCTCGAAGGCCGCGCGGGCTTCGGGCCGCCGCAGCGGGTTTGCCTGCGCTTGGGCGACCGCGATCGGCCGTGTCACCTCCGCGGCCGCATCGTGTGCGTACAGCCACCCGACCGTCGACTCACCGTCCGGGTCGAGGCGCTGCAGTCCGCGCAGCCGCCCGTTGCGCGCCCTCGCCTGATCGGGATCGCTCTCGTTGAACAGCCCCAGGTTGATGCGCGATGCGACCAGCATGCGTCGCGTCCGGTCCATGCGGCGCAGGGCGTACTCCTCGAGGCCGTTCAAGCCATCCCGCCGCAGGCATTCGGCGAGCGTGACCGCGTCCTCGAGCGCCATCGAGGCGCCCTGGCCTGCGCTCGGCGGCGCTGGGTGCGCGGCGTCTCCGAGCAACGTGATCCGTTCGGTTCCCCAGCGCTCTAGCGGGTCGCGGAAGTACAGCGGCGTGATCAGCGCGGTATCCACAGCCTCGATCAGAGAGATGACCTCGGCGCATGATCCTGTGAACGAGCGCATCAGGTCGTCGACGTCGGCGCTCGGGCTCCAGGTTTCGCGGTGCACTTCCTCGGCCGGCACGAATCCGCTGAAGTTGAAGAGCCCGTCGCGGATCGGGTAGAGCATCGCGTGCCGGCCGCGCCCGAGCCACACGGTGATCTGCGCGCCGAACTCGCCGGGAACGCGGGCTGCCGGCACGAGGCACCGCCAGGTCACGTAGCCGGTGAAGCGCGGCGTCGGCTCTTCGAACAACGTCGCGCGCACCATCGAGCGCAATCCGTCCGCGCCAACCACGACATCGCCGTGGAGCTCCTCACCGTTGGCGATCGTCACGGTCGCGCCTCCGTTGGACTCCTCCACCGCGACCGCCCGCGCAGCCACGCGTACGCATTCGGCGGGCAACGCCGCGGCGAGGCTGTCGATCAGGTCCGCCCGGTGAGCGCAGTAGTACGTGTCGCCGTAGAGCTCGGTCATCGAGCCGAACTGCTGCGTGAAGATGTGCTCGCGATCGTCGAGACCGTGCCAGGCGGACTGTTGGGCGATCACTCCGGTTGCGCGGATGCCGTCCGCTGCGCCCAGGTGGTCAAGCGCCCTGAGGGCATTCGCGGCCAGCCCCAGCCCCGCCCCGACCTCCGTCAGCTCCGGAGCCTGCTCGAGCACCAAGGTCTCGAGACCCGCGTTGTGCAGCGCGATACCGGCCGCGAGGCCTCCGATCCCACCACCGACGACGATCACCCGCACGGGCCCCTCCTCTCGCTGGGGCATCAACTGTAGCTGTAGATGCGCCGACCTCGGGGCTGCTTCGGGCTCGGTCGGTCCGCTCTTGACATGCAACCTTCTGGCTGCCTATACTAAGGCAGCCAAATGACTGCATTACCCGACAGGCAAGCGATGGACGGCGTCTTTCGAGCGCTCGCGGACCCAGGACGGCGACGGCTGCTCGACAGCCTCAACGCTCGTAACGGCCAGACCCTGGGCGCGCTCTGCGCGGAGATGGACA
>DASRKZ010000170.1:0-4831 GCA_035648675.1 Solirubrobacteraceae bacterium | reverse complement strand
GTAGAGACGCCCGGCGGCGTTCAGACGGGGCGCAAGCGCGAAGGCGATCGAACGCTCGTCGAGCTTCCCCGGATCGACGCGTGCGACGGACATCAAAGCGCGCAGCCCGGGCTTCGCCGTGCCCGCGAGTGCACGCAGCCCGCGCCGGACGAGCGTGCGATTCTCACCGACGAGCGCCACCACGTCGGCGACTGTGGCCAGCGCGACGAGGTCGAGATCCTCCTCCAAGGCGCGCCCATCGTGGGCCGAGCCCTGAGGAACGGCGGCGCGCTCGAGCACCTGGGCGAGCTTGTGGGCGACGGCTGTGGCACAGAGATCCGGACACGGGTATTCGCAGATCGCGGGATGCACGATCGGCGCCTCGGGCAGCACGCCGTCCGCGCGGGGAGCATGGTGGTCGGTGACCACGACCTCCATCCCGAGCGCCTTCGCCAGAGCCACCTCCTCGACGGCGGTGATCGCGCAGTCCACGGTCACCAGTAGGCGCGTACCGCGCTCCGCAAGCCGCCTGACCGTCGTCGAGTTCAACCCGTACCCGTCGCTCGCCCGGTCGGGGAGATACCAGTCGACGTTCGCCCCGATTCGTCTCAGCGACCGCACGAGCACAGCCGTGGAGCACACCCCGTCGACGTCGTAGTCGCCGTGGATCGTGATCCGCTCGCCGCTCCTCGCGTGTCGCAGGATCGGCTCGATCGCCCGCTCGATGCCCACGAACGCCACCGGTGGATGCTCCTCATCGGCTGCCAGGAAGGCGCGAGCCCGCTCCGGCACGCCCAGCCCGCGGCGCACCAGGATCTGCGCGAGGGGCCCACTGACTCCCAGCTCCAGCGTCAGCCTTTCGACCTCGCCAGCCGAGCAATCGCGAATCTCAAAGCGAACTCTCTCCACCCAGCCAGACTACGGCCCGAGCAGGACGGTAGCGCTTCCCCGCCTGCTTCTCGCATTTGGCACACTTGGCGCCCATAAAAAGGTCTCCTCAGCCGCGCTGCCCGCGCCTGATGCCCTCCAGATACACGAGCGCGATCCCGATCAGCGCCCCCGGGACCGCGTACAGCACGACCGCGATGTCCGTCGCCTTCTGACCCGGGATCTCCAGGGCCGAGACTTTCAATCCGTAGATGATCAGGCCGACCACGACCGCGCCGATCAGCGAGCCGACGAACGCACCCACGATCCCGCCCCAGAAGCGGTCGGGCAGGAAGATCGTGAAGTGCCAGATCGCGAGGCCCATCATCACCCAGCCGAGCATCCCCATCAGCGCGACCTCCCGTGCCGTTTGTTGCGCGGCCGTTTCGAGCGCTCGCGCCGTTTCGGCGCTTCCTTCAACACCAGATCCTCCGGCGTCAGGTCGGCAGCCGGGTCGCGCGTCTCCGCGGGGGCGGCCGGCTGCTCGGGCTGCTCCTGCGCCGCGTCGCGCTGCGCGACCGCGGCGCGACCCCGCTGCTTCTGCTTCTTCGGCTCGGCGTCGACATCCAGGTCGCGTACCAGCTCCTGGAACTCGTCTCTGGAGATCTGCTCGCCCGGCTCCTCCGGGGCGATGATGCTCCCGCGGCGCGAGCGCCTGCGCGACTGGGCCGGCTCCACATCCACGGGCTCGCCCCCGAGCGCCGTCGCATAGGCGGGCACGAGACCCGCTTCGCGCACGATCCGCACCCGTCGAGCGCGATATGAGCCCTCGCGTTCCTTCCAATGGGTCAGCACCGGCGAGGCGATGAAGATCGACGAATACGCCCCGGAGGCGATGCCGATCATCAGCGCGAAGGCGAAGTCCTTCAGCGTTTCGCCGCCGAACAGCAGCAGCGCGATCACCGGCAGCAGGGTGCAGAAGCTCGTCGCCAACGACCTCGTCAGCACCTCCGACATCGAGCGGTTGACGATCTGGGAGAACGCGGCGCGCGGCATTCGCGGCACGTTCTCACGCACACGATCGAACACGATGATCGTGTCGTACAGCGAATACCCGAGGATCGTCAACAGCGCCGCGACCGTCGCCGTTGTCACTTCCCTCCCCGTCAGCGAATAGACCCCCGCCGTGATCAACAGGTCGTGCATCAACGCGATCAGCACCGGAACCGCGTACTTCCACTCGAAGCGCAGGGCGATATAGGCCGAGATCACGAGCAGCGAGGCGATGATCGCGATCACCGCGCTGTTGGCGATCGTTTTGCCGAACGTCGGCCCGATCGAGGTCGAGGACCAATGCCTCGTGCCCGATTCGCTCGTGCCGTTGCCGAACTTCGTGTCGAGGGCGCTCTTGATTTTCTCCACCTTTTCCGGGCGCAACGTCTCGGTGGAGATCTGGAAACCGGTACCGCCGACGCTCTTGCTCGTGAACTTCTGGATCTCCGCGCTCCCGTATCCCTGGGTTTTCAGCACTTCGCGGATCTGGTTCTCGTTGACCGACTTCTCGACGAACGCCGTCTGGATCCGCGTCCCCGACTTGAAGTCGATGCCGAAGTTCAGCCCCTTCCCACCGATCGCCAGCGCGCCGATCAAGAGGATCGTCCCCGACAGCGAGAAGAACCACTTCGAGGCGCCCATGAAGTCGAACGTCCAGCCTTTCCCGCGCCGTGCCGCGCCGAGCGCCGCCGGGTGGGAGACCAGCGGCGAGCGGCTCATCGCGCCGAGCGCCGCCTGCGTGGCGAGCACCGCGGTGAACAGCGTCAAGAGCGTGCCGATGCCCAGCGTGAACGCGAAGCCCTTGACTTCCGCCGTCGCCAGGGCGAACAGGATGAACGCCGTCATGAACGTCACCACGTTGGCGTCGACAATCGCCGCGAACCCGCGCCGGTAGCCGGTGGCGATACCCGAGACGATCGAGCGCCCGCCGCGGATCTCCTCCTTGACGCGCTCGAAGATCACGATGTTCGCGTCCGCGGCGATCCCGATCGTCAGGATCAGGCCGGCGATCCCGGGCAGCGTCAGCGTGATCGGGATCAGCTTGATCAGCGCGAAGTAGTAGATCCCGTAGATCACCAACCCGCCGATCGCGATCGCGCCGAGCACGCGGTAGAAGGTCAGCAGGAACAGGCACACCACCGCGAGGCCCAACACGCCCGCCAAGAGGCCCTGGCTGAGCGCCTGTTTGCCGAGCGTCGCAGACACCTGCGACTGGGAGATCAGGTTCAGTTTGATCGGCAGCGCGCCGGACTGCAGCTCGTCCGCGAGGTTTTCCGCGGAGGTCAGCGTGAAGCCGCCGGAGATCTCCGAGCCGGTGGTGGCGTCGATCCCTTCCGGGTACTTCGTGTAGTCGATCGACGGCGCCGTGATCACCTGGCCGTCGAGCACGATCGCGAAGTGCTGCTGGGCCGCTTCCTTGCTGACGCCCGGCAGCTGCGCTTCCTGCCCGCGCTGGGCGATTTCCTTGGTGACTTTCTGGAAGACGCTCTGCCCGTGCGAGGTGAAGCCGAAGGTGACGTCCGGCGTGCCCGATTCGCTTTCGGAGCTCTCCTGCGGGTTCTTGACGTCCGAGCCCGTCAGCACCGGGTCGTCGTTGATCACGTACCAGCTGTTCGGCGAGGCCTGCGTGACTTTGCCGCTCGCGCCTTCCACCGGGCGGGCCTGGACGACGAGGGTGCCGGGGTTGACCCGCACCGCCTTCGGCTTGGAGCCCGCGGGCGGCTTGTAGCCGTCCGCGGAGAGGTTCTGCTTGGTTTCCTCGGGGCCGCAGATCGGGGTGCCACCGCTGCAGAGCATCTTTTCGTGCTTCGTGTCGAGCAGATACCAGCTCCCGTAGATGCAGCCTTCCTTCTGCGCCGGCGTGCAGCCCGGGCTCAGCGTCGTGGCGTTGGGGCGCAGGATCGCGGGGCGTTTCGCGGCGCGCAGCACCGCCTGGTACTCGAGCAGCCCGCTGACCGAGGAGGCGGCGTTCGCGCCGCCGGTGACGGTGGCTTCGGTCGGCGCCGGCTTGCCGTCGGGGCCGATCACGTTCGGCTCCCAGTCATAGAAGTAGAGGAGCGCGGTCTTGCCGACCTGCGCCTGCGCGCGCCCCGCGTTGCTGACGTTCGGCAGCGCCACGTCGATTTCGTCGGACCCGGTCCGCTGGATTTCCGGCTCGGCGACGCCCAGCGAGTCGACGCGCTTGCGCATGATGTCGATCGCGCGGTTCAGCGATTCGGCGTTCACCTTCGACTGCGCCGTCGGCCTGCCCTGGTAGACCAGCTCGACGCCGCCCTTCAGGTCCAGGCCCAGACGGGTCTTCTTCGGCTTGACCACGCCGGGAATGCCGACGATCACGAGCAGCGAGAGGATCACCAGCCCGAGGACGATCAGCAATACGAAGGTGTTCCGGCGGCGGTCGGTCATCTGCTCCGCAGCCTACTTATCGGGCGTCAACACGAGCAACAGCCCGCCGTCGTCGTCGTAGGCCGGAAACATGTCCGCCTTCGCGCTCGCCGCCACGTCGCGCTCGCCGCTCACCTGCACCGGCTTGCCGAGCGCCCGTACTCCCCACTCGAGCACCGTGGCGACCGGGTCGTCGCCGTTTGCGAAGCTCAGCCCCAGCACCTGCTCCACGGGCTGACCGATCACTTCTTCCTCCTCCAGGCCGGTGAAGGCGAAGGAGTTCTTCCCACAGCCGATCACGCGACCCTCGCCGTCGCACACGAAGAACGCCGCGTCCGGCGCCGGGTAGTAGTCGTCGAGCAGTTCGAAGAGGAACGCGAAGCCGCACTTCGTGCAGCCCTTGCGCTGGCGGGTGAAGCCGAGGTTGCGGTCGAGCTCGCTCGTGCGATGACCGCAGTTTGGGCAGATGAACGGGTGGGCCATGGGCAAGTACAGAGTACGCAAGCCACGCGGCGAAGGCCGCCGGTGATCGCAGCGAGCCGGACAG
>DASRKZ010000169.1:0-6815 GCA_035648675.1 Solirubrobacteraceae bacterium | reverse complement strand
GACCTCCGACGGGCCCCTGCCCTCCGCATCGGCGCGCGACCCGGCGTCACCGTCCGGCGGGGCGATCACCTGGCGGATCGGCAGATCGAAGGCGCGCGCGAAGGCGTGGTCGCGCTCGTCGTGGGCGGGCACCGCCATGATCGCGCCCGTGCCGTACTCCATCAGCACGTAGTCGGCGACATACATCGGGATCTCCTCGCCGTTCACCGGGTTCGTCACCGTGCGGCCCAGCGGCACCCCCGTCTTCGGCTTCTCGGCGTTCCCCCGGTCCTCGTTCGACTCGTTCAGCGCGTGGTTCACGTACTCGTGCACGTCCTGCTCATAGATCGTGCCCTCGGCGAGGCGCGCAAGGTCGGGGTGCTCGGGGGCCATCACGAAGAACGTCGCACCGAAGAGCGTGTCGGGGCGGGTGGTGAACACCGGGTAGTCGATCCCGAGATCCTCGCAGCGGAACGTCACCTCGGCGCCCTCCGAACGCCCGATCCAGTTGCGCTGCATCGTCTTCACGTGCTCCGGCCACTCGATGCCGTCGAGGTCGCCGAGCAGTCGCTCGGCGTAGTCGGTGATCCGCAGGAACCACTGCTCGAGCTGACGGATCTCCACGAGCGCGCCGCAGCGCTCGCAGCGCCCGTCGCCGTCGACCTGCTCGTTCGCGAGCACCGTCTGGTCGTTCGGACACCACTTGACCGCCGCCTCCTTCCGGTAGGCCAGCCCGGCTCCGAACAGCTGGAGGAAAATCCACTGGGTCCAGCGGTAGTAGCGGGGGTCGCAGGTGGAGAGCTCGCGCGACCAGTCGATCGAGATGCCCCAGCGGCGGAACTCCCGCTGGAAGGACGCGATCGAGGCGGCCGTCGAGTCGCGGGGGTGAACGCCCGTCTTGATCGCGTGGTTCTCCGCCGGCAGCCCGAACGCGTCGTAGCCCATCGGGTGCAGCACCCTGTGGCCCGTCCGCCGGTGGTAGTGGGCGATCGCGTCGCCGACCGAGTAAACCTTCAGGTGGCCGATATGCGGCTCGCCGCTCGGGTAGGGGAGCATCTCCAGCACGTATGACGTCGGCGCCTGCTCCCCGCCGCCTCCGGGTGCGGTGCGTGTGTCGCCGCGACGCCCGTCCGCGCCGCTCTCGTTTGCGACCTCCCAGGTGCGCTCCCTCGCCCACAATGCCTGCCAGCGGGGCTCGATCTCTTGGGGGTCATAGCGATGTTCGGCCATCGGCCGGAGGTTAGCGGGCGGGTTAGGACGGAACTCTCGCGCGGGCTGATTCAGGCGCTTAGGACCGTGCCGAAGCGATCGTCAAACGCATGGCGTTCCTCTACCGCAACCGCCTGAGCGAAGCGGCTGGCGGTGACCGTGAACTGGTCGAGGAAGCCGACACTGCCGAGCAGCACCAGCCCGTCGCTGTGCCAACCCTCGACGAAACCAACCGGGGCCTGCCATTCGCAGTACACGTCCTCCGCGGAGTCACTCGGATGCAGACGCAGAGCGATCGTCTTATACCGGGCCATGAGCACTCTGCCACCGACTGCATGGCGGTGTTCGCCCTCGTTGTCGTTGAGGTCGATACCGAGCTCCACGGTGAGCAGATTGCTCGCGAGGATCGCATCGGCGCCGGTGTCGATCAGACCGGTGAGCTGCGATGTGCTCTGGTCCTCATGCACAAGCGAGACCTGCACGAACGGCCGCAGTACTTGCTCACCCAGCCGGGTGGACTGCGCGTCCTCCCGATAGGAATAGAGCCAGGGCAGCGGCCGCGCGTCAGCCAAGGCCGAAGTGATAGAGCGGCTCATCCGCGTACGGAACGCGGCCATGCACAAACACGTGGTTGCGACCCTTCGCCTTCCGCAGGACCACATGTGGATCCTTGTCGGCGATCACGATCTTGCCCGTACGCGCGTCGATCGCCACATACTGGCCCTCATAGCCTTTGAAATCGGTGCGGAGCGGCTGCATGGAACAAAGTTTAGCGTGAGGAGCAGGCTCCAAACAGAGCCTGCTGGAAGACGAATCACCCCCCCACGCGGCGACGATCTGTCAGCGGCCGCCGAAGATCCGCAGCAGGGTTAGGAAGATGTTGATCACGTTGATGAACACGCCGGTGGCGATCCACACGACGTCGCGCTCGGTGGCGCGGCGGCGGATGATCTGGAAGTAGATCGCAAGGTAGGCGCTGACGATCACGTAGATCGCCAGGTTGAGCAGGAAGTGTTCGCCGGAGCCGATCAGGATCAACACGATGCTCAGCCCGAAGACCCCCAGCAGCGCGAAGAACAGGGGGCGCATCCAGCGGATCAGATCGCGCGAGGTGGCAAAGCCGTAGGAGCCCATCACCCCGACCGTCAGCGCAGTGCCACCGGCGGCCTGGTAGATCGCGCTCTGATCGACCATCGCGTACTCGTTGATAACCGGCCCGAGGCCCAGGCCGAGGAGCAGGGCGAGCGCAAACATCCACGTCATCCCCGTCGGCCCTTCGCCCCCGATGAAAGCGGGAGAGGAGAGGTCAGTCGGCACGCGCGCCGGCGCGGGCGGCGCGGGCGGCGCGCACAGCCTCCACGACCTCTCGCGGCGCCTTACGCACGGATCCGGCATCGAACGGCGGTTGCGGGTCGTACTCGATTCCCAACTGAATCGCCTGCGCCACCAGATCCCCCGCAATCCTGGCTGCGAGTGCGAGCGCCATGTCGATACCGGCCGACACGCCCGCGGCGGTGACGTGCTTGCCGTCGAACACCACCCGCTCCGGGACAGCGTCGACGCCCAGCCCGCGCAGCTCCTCCAGCGCCAGCCAATGGCTGGTCGCACGCTTGCCATCGAGCAGGCCCGCGGCGGCCAGCACCAGCGAGCCGGTGCAGACCGAGGTCGTCCACGTGCTGCGCTCGTCGGCGGCGCGCAGCCAGTCATGCACCGGACCGTCGTCCATCAGCGCCTCGCGACCGGGGCCGCCGGGGACGACCACGACCTCGGGGTGCGGCAGCTCCGCCAGCGATACGTCGGCCGTGAGCGCGAGCATGCCGGTGTCGGTGCGCTTCGGGCCTGCGGTCTCGGCGACGAACGTGACCGTCGCGCCCGGCAGGCGGCTCAGCACCTCGTAGGGGCCGACGGCGTCGAGCGCGGTCAGGCGGTCGTACAGGAGGATCGCGATCTTCATTGCACCGTCTCCTTTTCCAGTGGGACATGAAAGCGGCGGCGGTACTCCGCCGGTCCGACCTGCAGCGCGCGCAGGAACGTGCGGCGCATCGTCTCGGGGGTGCCGAAGCCACAGGCCGCGGCGACCGCCGCGATCGGCTCCGCGGTGTCCTCCAAGCGCAGCCGCGCGGCCTCCAACCGCACCTGCTCGACATAGCGCCCGGGCGTCACACCCGTCTCGGCCGCGAACGCGCGGGCGAAGTGCCGCGGGCTCATATGCGCGCGGGCGGCAAGCGCCTCCACCGACAGGTCGGCCGCCGGGTTCTCGACGGCGAACCGCTGGACCTCGCGCAGCGGCTCGCGCGCGGGCTGCTGGGCGGAGAGCGTGGCGCTGAACTGCGACTGGTTGCCGGGCCTGCGCAGGAACAGCACGAGATGGCGTGCGATCTGGAGCGCGGCATCGCGGTCGAGGTCTTCCTCCACGAGCGCAAGCGTCAGGTCCATGCCTGCGGTGACACCGGCCGAGGTCCAGATCGGACCGTCGCGCAGGAAGATCAGCTCGGGGTCCACGTCAACCGCCGGATAGCGCGCGGCGAGCTCGGCGGCGGACGCCCAGTGGGTTGTCGCGCGGCGTCCGTCGAGCAGACCGGCCGCCGCGAGCAAGAAGGCGCCGGTGCAGACCGAAGCGGTACGCCGCGCTGTCACGGCCACCTGGGAGATCCACTCCAGCAGCACACGATCGGCCGCCGCCTCCATGCAGCCCTGCCCACCCGCAACGATCAGCGTGTCGATCGGGGCGAGCGCTCGCCCGATGCTCGCGTGCGGAGTCACCGTCAACCCGCTGGAGGTCTGCAGCGGCCTGCCGTCGTGGCTGAGCAGTCGCACCTCGTAGCCACGCTCGCGGCGTCCTGTCGCCTCGATCAACTGCTCGGCGCCGGTGAACACCTCCAGCGGGCCGGCGAAGTCGAGGCTCTGCACGCCCGGGTAGACCAGGATCGCGATCTGGCGTGGGTGTTGGGCTTGGTCCGGGGAAGGTCGAGCGTTGTCCATCCCCCGATCATGGCCAATTTAGTGTCTGTCTGCAAGGACTGATTTCCAACGTTTCCTGCCAATCGGCGCAGGACCCGGACGTACGCTCAGGCGTCCTCGATCCGCACATCGATCTCCGCGTCCGCGATGACCCCGGCCGCATCGAGGCGATCGGCCAGGGCATGCGCCCACTGCTCGATCTGCCGATCGGTGAGGTCGGACCTGCGAGCCTCGACCCGCAGATACCGGCCATCGGTGATCCGCACGCGGGAGGACGGGTCGAAGTACACGGTGCACGCCGCGGCCAGGTCGCGGGCCCACTCGTGCTCGACGCTCGGGGCGAGTGTCATCGAGATGAAGACCCGCCGGGGGGCTCCCTGCTCGGGGGATGTGAGGCCGGCCACATCGCGGAGATCGTCCGTGCGGCCGGCCGCGAGCTTCATACGGACGAGGTCGTCCTTACCGACCACATGGACGCGCCGACCGCCGATCGTGGTGTCGAGGCTACGCCGCTTGACCTTCTGATAGCTGTCGCTGCCGTCGGGCCGGTAGGAGATGTCGAGCTTGCCGTGGCGCGTGGCGAACATCACCGTCGGATACGGGTCGCCGGCCACGGGGTCCACGCCACCCTGCTCCGCGGACAGTCGCACGGCACGGAGCTGCTCGAGCGCCCGCGGCAGAGCAAGCTTGTTGGCCTCGTCTCCGGTCGGGAGCATCACGTCGACATCGCCTGTCGCGCGCACCTCCGAGTGCACGCCAACGGCCAGCGCACCGATCAGCACGAAGTCCACGCCGCACGCAGCCAGCTCGCCGAGCAGCGCGGCAGGGTCCAGCGCACCGTCAGCCACTCAGGCCCGCCTTCATCTCAGCCATCGCGTTATAGAGCGCCGCCGCGCTCTGCATCCGCTCCTCCGCGCTCATCACCAGCTGATCGACCAGCGCACCCCGGTCGCTGCGCCGGGGCAGCGACTCGACGCGCACCCGCATCCGGTAGCCGAGGCAATTCATCAAGTGTTCCGCCTGCCCCAACGTCGGCGTGACCTCGCCCGCCTCCACCCGCGAGACATACGACTGGCTGGTCGCGGCACGCAACGCCAGCGCCCCCTGACTCAGCCGGCCCTCGCGCAGCCCCCGCAACGTCTTACCAAACGAGTCCATACCAGAAATAGTATCCATGCCGGAAATGGTATCACGATGTAAACCTGGCTCCGGAGATGCCTCGCGGTTTACCATGACCGAATGGAGCCTCCGTCAACTCCACGCTCGAGCGATGCCGGGTCCCGGCCCTCGGGAGAGCGTGCGATCAGGGACGCTCAGCCCGGTGACCTGAGCGGCGCTCCAGCCCGCGTGGCAGGCATCCTCCAGGCGGCGGAGCGCACGGCCAGAGAACTGAGCGAGCGCGCCGAGGAGCGCGGGCGGGAGCGGATCGCCGAGGCCGACCGTGCCGCCGCCAACCGCGTGCGGGCGGCCGAGGAGGAGGCGCAGGAGATCCTCAGCGCCGCCCGCGCGCAGGCCGAGGCCGCCAGGAACGAGGCTCTGTCCACGGTCGGTGAGATCCACAGCGAGGCCGAGCAGGCTCGCGCCGGGACGCACGCGCAGGCCGCCCAGGTGCTGGCCCAAGCGCAGGAAGACGCGGCCCGGCTGCTCGCGGATGCCAAAGAGCAGGCCGGCCGGCTGGTCGCCGACGGCGGCCAGGATCTCGATCAGCTGCGCACCAAAGCCCAGGAGCAGGCCCAGGAGGTCCGCGCGAAAGCCCGCGCCGACGCCCGGAAGATCGTCAGCGAGGCCCACGTCGCCGCCCGCGAGGTTCTCCGCGAGGGCACCGACCTGTCCCGCAACCTCCGCGAGCTCTCGGTCTCGCTCCACAACAACGCCGAGCGCCTGATCCGCGACGTGCGCCTGGCCCACGGAGGCATGACCGCGCGCCTCGACCAGGCCGGACCGGGCGCTCATGGGCGCGAGGACGACGTCCGCCTCCTCGGCCGCCGCGGCCGCGAGGACCCCGGAGACGATCTCGACGTGCCGGAGTTCATCCCGCCGGGTTGAGCCGGGGTTCCCATCCCGGCCCTGTCGAGACGGTACGATGATGCGCCTCGGGGCTATAGCTCAGCTGGGAGAGCGCCGCCATGGCATGGCGGAGGTCGAGGGTTCGAGCCCCTCTAGCTCCACTGACTTACGGCGGTCGAACCGCGACTATTCTCAACCCACGCGGCGCGCATTGACTGGAGGTCGGCTGGCCCTTGTACGCGCTCGGGTGATCGCCTAGCCTTTAGTCATCGTATTCCTTGTCCTAATCTCAATCGCCTTAGTGGCGTTCGCATCATTGGGATTGAGCATGTGTCGCCTAGCCGCGCGCGGCGATGACAATCATGCTGTCGCCTTCGCTGAGTGGGTTGCCACGAGCTATCTCGCCGAACACGAGGCCGGGCCCGGTGACAACCCTCGCGAGCAGCTCCCGTTTGACCCCCCAGACGACGCCTTCCGCGCGACGGGCTGATGATGACCGACGGCCATCCAGACGTGCTCGGGATAACTCAGAATCCCTCAACGAGAATTCTCGTCAGAGGTCTCCTCTGCGCGAGCCTAGCCGCGTTCGTGCTGCTCGGGGCACTCTTCCTCCCGGGGGCTGCCCACGCCGCCGAACCAGCCGCAGAACAGACCTCGGA
>DASRKZ010000168.1:0-2099 GCA_035648675.1 Solirubrobacteraceae bacterium | reverse complement strand
GCTATAGCCCGTCCCGATCGACCTACGCGATTGGTCCCGCGTGAACCCAGAGCTGTCGCTGGTCGCGCCGAGCAGCAACGAGATCGGGGCCGACCCAGAGCGTTGCTCTCCCGAGAAGCAGCAGCGAGCCTAGCGCGATGGTCGGCGACTGCTGGTCGTCCAAGGCGGGGGGCGGTCGTGCGCGACCGAGAGTGCTCTAACACGCGTGGGGCGGGAGTTGTGGCAGGCGGAGAAGCTTGAGGCTGGCGTCGGCAGCGATTTGGCATTCCGCGGCTTCGGGTCCCAAGGGGCCACCACGAAAGTCCGGTCGCCCGGTGTCGTGTGCGCCGGGAGCCGAGGTGGTTTGGCGCAACGTGCTCACGGGCCCGGGCTTTTGTGTCGATGGGTATTTGATGGAGCGCGTTCTCACGCGCCCGCGCTTTCTCGGGGCAGTCGGTCTTGTCGCCCTCGCGACGGGCGTGTTTGCGGCCTGGATCGGACTGCGTGTTGGTGGTGGTCGGGTGACGCTGTGGGTCGATGATCTTGTCACTCCGCTGGCGGCGCTGATCGCGTGCGTGCTGTGCGTGCGCGCCCGCGCTCGCCACAGGGGACGCATGCGGCTGTTCTGGACGCTGTTTGGCTGTGCGACGGCGTCCTGGACGCTCGCTGAGATCATCTGGGGCTACTACGCGCTGATCCTTGACGTGGCCGTTCCCGTGCCGTCCTGGGCGGATGTCGGCTACCTCTCAGCGATCCCGATCGCTGTCGCGGCGCTGGTCGTACACCCGGCGACGCACGGCAGTAGCACGCGCAGGACCCGTTGGGTGTTCGACGGCCTCGTTGTCGCCAGCGCGCTGCTGTTCCTCAGCTGGACGCTTGTTCTTGGTCCCCTGTGGCGAAGCTCCAATCCCGGAACATGGGCCGGGATCGTGGCGTTGGCCTATCCCTTCGGTGATGTAGTGATCGTCTTCTTCATCGTGCTCGCGATCCGTGGAATGACGAGCGGCGACCGGCTGTCGCTGTGGTGCCTGCTCGCAGCGCTGCTTGTGATGGCGCTATCCGACAGCACCTTCACCTACCTCACCGCTTCATCTAGCTACACCAGCCCTGGCCTGATCGATATCGGCTGGGTCGCCGCGTACCTCGGGATCGCGCTTGCCGCGTTCAGCTCGCAGCCGCGCAGCGAGGTCGTGCTGAGGGCCGACCGCGCGAAGCCGTCGCTGGTTTCGCTGGTAGCCCCGCTCGTGCCGGTGCTGATAGCGCTGACCGTCACCGCCGTGGAGATCAGGCTCGGCCATCACCTCGACCACGCGGCCTGGCTGATGGCGTTCGCGCTGGTCGCACTCGTCCTCGTTCGCCAAGGACTGATCCTGTTCGAACTACTCGGGCCGGGCCGCGAGCCACACGCTGGCCCGAGAGAAAGACTCGTGCAAGCAGCGCTGCGTGGCGCACCCGACGAAGGACCGGCCTTGCAGGCAGGCGGCTATGACTCCGCCTGACATTCGCTTCGAGCAGCCCGGCCGCCCCCAGCTCACGATCACAAGACCAGCAACCAGACAGGCCACCGATCACACCGCCCTCATCGTGATGGCGCTGAGCCTCGCCTGCACCGCCCTAGCCATCTTCGATCTGCTCCTCCTGGCAACCAGCCACTAACGCCTCGCCGAACGCTCTCGTTCTGTCGGACGGAACGCCACCCGCCCACATGATTCTTAACGTCGGCAGGTTCGAACCGGGTAAGCCTTGCCTGCATGTGTCACCGCGGGCGGAGCGCCGACATGAGCGACGCATCCGGGCCCTCGGCGGTTACTGTGGAGGGTGTCCTGTTTTCTGTGTAGGCGGGGTTAGTCGCGTAGTCGGTCTCCGAAGTGGTGTTTGAACGCAAATCGCGTCGCCGCCGACGGGCGCATCGTCAAAGGCGCCGAGGCGTAGCGCCCGGCGTGCGCGGACGATCGCCGCCGGAGCGCTAGGATCGCGCCGAGCGAAGCGCGGGGGACCCATTGAGAGCTTCAGGCAACGGCAGGTGTCGGAACGCAGTGGTCGCGGCACTGGTCACCGCCGCTGCGCGATCGCGATCAGCGCAGCGGCGGTGACCAGTGCCGCGACCACTGCGTTCCGAC
>DASRKZ010000167.1:0-29147 GCA_035648675.1 Solirubrobacteraceae bacterium | reverse complement strand
GAGCATCCCGACCTTGACGGCATCGACGTGGATGTCGGCCGCGACGGCGCGCACCTGGGCGAGGACGATCTCGGGTGCCAGCGGATGGATCGCGGTGACGCCGACGGTGTTCTGCGCGGTGATCGCGGTGATCGCGCTCGTCCCGTGCACACCGCAGCGCGCGAAGGCCTTGAGATCGGCCTGAATCCCGGCCCCGCCGCCGGAGTCCGAACCGGCGATCGAGAGCGCGACCGGGATTCTGTCCAGGGGGGTTCTGCTCATAGGCGCTAGGAGCGCCGCTGGAAGATCGTGTAGCTGCCGATCGCGCCTACGAGCAGGCGGCCGTCCTCGTGGCGCACCTCGCTGTGCATCACCGCGGTTGTGCGGTTGCGCCGGTCGAGGGTGGTGCGGCACACGATCTCGCCCTCGGTGGCGGTCTGGATGTAGTTGATCGAGATGCTGATCGTCGCTATCCGCTCCTGCTCGGATGTCTGCACCCACAGCGTCGAGCCCATGCAGTAGTCGACGAGCGCATAGGTGACCACGCCCGAGAGTAAACCGCCGTTGTTGATCAACTCCGGCCGGATCTCCAGGCGAACAGTCCGCGGATCGTCCCAGCGCATCCCCATGAAGCTGCTGACGCCGTCGAGCGACCGTGGCCCATCGGCGGCCTGATGAGCCTGCTCTACGGGAGGGTCGGCTGGAGCCGGCGCGGACGGCTGCGATTGGGCGGAGGAGTCCGTGGAGGTGTCGTTCATGCGAGGAGAGGCTACGCGAGCGGAACCGCCCGCGCACGGCGCCCCACGGCGCCCGTGAGAAGAGCTCACCACCCCGTTCCAGACGCCGCACACCTGGCCGGCACTGCTTCTTGACGGTTCGTGCCCTGAATCGACACAGATAGGCCCCTTAGGTCACATCTTCGTCTTTAGCGTGATCGTCATGCGCTCGGACGACCCCTCAACCCCAGCCACGACCTCACGAAGCAACGCCCAACGAAGCAACGCCCAACGAAGCAACGCCCAACGGAGCAACGCCCAAGGCACCGACCTGCGCCGCGCGCTGGGCCGGCGCGGCGAGGAGCTGGCGATGGCGCACCTGCACCGGCTCGGCTTCTCCCCGCTGGGCCGCAACGAACGCACGCGCCACGGCGAGATCGACCTGATCGCCTTCGACGGGCAGACATTGGTATTCGCGGAGGTGAAGACGCTCCGCGTGAACGCCCAGCGACAGGGCATTCGTCCCGACCAGCAGCCCCTGATGTGGCTGCGCCCGCGTCAACGCGCCCGTCTGCGCCGACTCGCCGCCGCCTGGCTGCGCGAGGAGAAGCACATCCGCCCCGCCGCCCACACGATCCGCTTCGACGCGATCGGCGTGATCCTCGACACCAAAGACCGCCTGATCCGCCTCGATCACATCGAGGGGGCGTGGTGAGGTTCTAGAGCGCGAGCTGCTGGTACGCGAGCGAGCGGAAGGACATCCTGTGCAGCGGGGAGACGCCTTGGCGGAGGATCGCCTCGCGGTGCACGGGCGTGGAGTAGCCGACGTGCTCGGCGAAGCTCCAACCCGGGTGCAGGACGTCGGCGTGGTGCATGTAGCGGTCGCGGGTGACCTTGGCGACGATCGACGCCGCGGCGATTGCCGCGCTGGTGGCGTCGCCGTTGATGACCGCGCGCTGCGGCCGCTCGAACTCGGGCACGGAGAACCCGTCCAGCAGACATGCGACCTCGCCCGGGACACCGGCGGTGACTCCCCGGATCGCGTCGCGCAGTGCCGCGAGGTTCGTTACGTGCAGCCCTCTCGCGTCGATCCCGCTCGCGCAGCGTGAGACCACCACGACGCGCGTCGCGCTGCGAAGCACGAGCGGATACAGCTCCTCCCGCGCCTGCGCGGTGTGCTGCTTGGAGTCGTTCAGCGCACTCAGCGAGCGCAGCTCGCGGGTGGTGAGAGACTCGTAATCGAACAGCACCCCGGCCGCTACCAGGGGTCCCGCGAGACATCCCCTGCCGGCCTCGTCCGCGCCGGCGACGTGGCGTACTCCGAGACGACGATCGAACGCGAACAGTCGCTGTCCGCTCGTAGCCGCCCGTCCACGGCGCCGAGCCGCGCGCCCCGGTCTTCCGGGGTCCCGCTGAGAGACCCCGGGCGCGTCGGCGATGGCGGTTGGCTTAGAAGATCCCGATCCGGTCGGGGGGCCAGTAGGTGGCGATGGCTTCCCCGATGATCCACCCAGTGGGAACGGGCCCCCAGAATCTGCTGTCGTCGGATTCGCCACGGTTGTCCCCCATCATGAACCAGTGACCGGGCGGAATCTTGATCGGCACCGGGAAGTCGCACTCCGGGCTTGCGCCGCAGGCCCGTATGTAGGAGTCCTGCTCGCGTTTGCCGTTGCGGATGACGTGCCCTTCGTGGATCGAGATCACATCGCCGGGGCCCGCGACGACACGCTTGATGAAGTTGACGCTCGATTTTTCGGGTTCCGGTTCCGAGCAGGCGGCTCCGCCGAGTTTGACCGTGTGGGGCGTCGGCCCACACACCTCTTTCTGGGCTTCCTTCGGGGGATGGAACACCGCGATCTCGCCGACATGGGGTTTGCTGAAGTGCGTGCCGATGCGATCCACAAGGACACGCTGGCCGACCGCGAGCGTGGGTTCCATCGAGCCGCTGGGAATGCGGTAGGGCTTGATGATGAACGCCTGGATGCCGATCGCCAGACCGAGCGCGACCACGACGATCACGACCAGTTCCACGAGCGAGTTCCTGCGAAACCCCAAGATCGAGCGGGCGCGTGAGCCTGTAGACCCCGAGCCCTTCTCGTCGGTCTTCACGCCGGTGGGTCGCCGCCGAGAACGCCTCCCGGCGCATCCTCATCGGCATCGGAGGGGCTCTCGACAGCGGACGACGCCTCGGGCTCGGCCCCGGCGGCGATCTCATCCTTGTCATTTCCCCCCTGATCCTCAACTCCAGCGGCGCCGTCCGCCACCGCGGGCTCCACCGGTGGTGTCTCCGACTGCTCGGAGCCCGTGCTTGTGTCCGGCGAAGCGGTGCCCTGCTCGCCGGCCTCGGCTGCGACACCCTCGCTGACTGCCTCCTCGGCGGTCATGCCATCCGCGTCGGTTGCCCCATCCATCTGATGCAAGAGGCCCGGCTCGACGGTCTCTTCCGGACCCGTGTAGCGACGCTCGCGCACGCGGGCGCGCTTGCCGACGCGATCGCGCAGGTAGTAGAGCTTCGCCCGGCGCACATCGCCGCGCGAAGCCAGCTCGATCCGCTCGATCTTCGGCGAGTGAACGGGGAACATACGCTCGACGCCGACACCGAAGGACTGCTTGCGGACCGTGAACGTCTCACGCGCGCCGTGTCCCTGGCGCTTGATTACAACGCCCTCGAAGATCTGCACGCGGCGTCGGGTGCCCTCGATCACCTGGAAATGAACCTTCACGCGATCGCCCGGCGCGAAGTCGGGAACGCGGCGCAGTTGCGCGCGCTCGATGGTTTCGATGACGCTGCTCATGACGGTAAAGGAGGGTTGCGCCCTGACGACCCGATGAAGTGATCCCAAACGGGGTCTCCGGCCGACGCGGCAGCAATGGTAGCGGACGCCCGCCCCGCGCCGCCGCACGCACGCTCCGCCGCCTCCTCCGCGGGCCGCTCAGCGAGGGGCCGCTCAGCGGGCAGCTCGACCCCCATCACGGCTACGACCCGTCCGCCCCACCCCGGCGCTCGCCACGTTCTCGGCTGCGCTCGCGTCGCCACACGCCGATCCGCTCGTGGTGCCCCGAGAGCAGCACCTCCGGCACACGCCACCCGCGATACTCGGCCGGGCGGGTGTAGTGGGGATACTCCGGGTCGCCCCCGAGCGCGGGGCTGAAGGACTCCTCGACCGCCGAGAGCTCGTGCCCGAGCGCGCCGGGCAGCTTGCGCATGATCGCGTCGCAGACGACCATCGCCGCCAGCTCGCCGCCGGAGAGGACATAGCTCCCGATCGAGATCGTGTCGCTGGCGAAGTGCTCGACGATGCGCTCGTCAAAGCCCTCGTAGCGCCCGCAGAGCAGCGTCAACGCGGGCTCGGCCGCCAGCTCGTCGACGAGACCGTCGTCGAGTGTCCGCCCCCCGGGCGCCAGCGCGATCACCCGGCGCCGCTCGCGCAGCCGCACCGGGTCGACGCCGTAGTGGGCTTGCAGCGCGCTGTCCATCACGTCCACGCGCAGCACCATCCCCGCTCCGCCACCAAATGGCGTGTCGTCGACCTGACCGCCACTGAGCTGGGTGTGCTCGCGGAAGTTCACGCACTGAAGGCTCGTGCCCGCCTCGAGCGCGTTGCGGACGTGGCGCTGGGCGGTGAACCACTGAAACCACTCGGGAAACAGCGTGAACACGTCGATCTCCATCACTGCCCCTCGCCCTCGCCGGCCCTCGGGGGGTCTCCTGTCTCCAGACCTCCATCTCCGGTCTCCAGACCTCCATCTCCTGTCTCCAGACCTCCATCTCCGGTCTGCCTGTCGCCCTCGCAGGTCTCCGGGCCGAGCTCCGCCGGGGCGGCCTCGCCGAGGAAGGCCATGTCAACCTCGATCCGCCGCTCGGCGACGGCCACGCGACGGATCGCGTCTTTCACCATCGGCACCACCAGTGGAGCCCCTCCCCGCTCGCGTCGCACCTCCAGGGCCTCGCACGAGGGCAGCTCGATCATCCGGCTGACGGTGCCGACAAGCTGATCGCCGTCCACAACCGCACAACCCTCCAGCTCGTGCGCCCACCACTCGCCCTCACCGAGCGGGGGGGCTTCCAGCTCCTCGACCCTCATAACCGTCCCGCGCAGCGCATCCGCGGCGGCGCGATCCTCGACGCCCTCCAGACGCACGATCGGACGCTGCTCGGTTCCCGCACGGCGCACGATCGCGGTGCGCCGTCCCGCCACGGTGACGCTCGTCCCGAGGACCAGCAGTCGCGGCCGGGGGGTGGTCACATAGAAGCTTCCGTCCAGGCCGTGGGCGCGACCGACCCGGCCGGCCTCCAGGCCCGGCGCCGAATCGTCCCCCGCCATCGCCCGCGCCTTCGTCTCCGACTCGACGGTGGCGCGCGTCAATCGACGATGTCGAGCAGCACGCGTTGCCCCTCGCCCGTCGCGGCGGCTTTCACGACCGTGCGCAGCGCGTGCGCGGTGCGTCCGCCCCGGCCGATCACCTTGCCGTAGTCGCCGTCCGCCACGCACAGCTCGAGTACGATCGTGCCGTCGTCCTCCTCGAACTGCTCGACCGCGACCTCCTCGGGCTCGTCGACCAAGCCCTGCGCCAGGTACTCCAACAGCTGCCTGGGGGTCTCGCGGGACATCTCGTGCTCGCTACCGGACTGCTCCACGGCCGCATCCGGACGGCGCTAGGCGCTCCGGGTCTCGATTCCCTGGATGCGCAGCAACTTGCGCACCGTGTCCGACGGCTGCGCTCCTCGCGCCAGCCAGCTGCGCGCGCGCTCCTCGTCGATCACGATCGTCGACGGGTCGGTCTGGGCGTTGTAGTGGCCGATCGTCTCGATCACGCGACCGTCGCGCGGGGAGCGCTGGTCGGCGACGACCACACGCCACCTCGGGTCCTTCTTCGCGCCCACTCGCGTGAGCCTAAGCCTTACCGCCACGTTTTCCTCTCAGTGTCTTTTAGTTGCGAGAAGAGCTTAGACGGTGAGCGGCCTCAGCGCGCGTTGCGCATCAGCGCGCCGATGTCCGGCGTCTTGCCGCGTCCCACCTGACGCATCATCTTCCGCATCTGGGAGAACTGCTTCACCAAGCGGTTGACCTGCTGCACGTTCGTGCCCGAGCCGCGCGCGATCCGCAGCCTGCGCGACCCCTTGATCAGCTCCGGCTTGCGGCGCTCCTCGGGGGTCATCGCCTGGATGATCGCCTGGATCCGGTCGAGCTCGCGTTCGTCCACCTTCATGTTCTGCAGTTGCGCCCCGCCCAGTCCCGGGATCATCCCGAGCAGGCTGGTCAGCGGACCCATTTTCCGGATCATCTTCAGCTGCGCCAGAAAGTCGTCGAGACCGAGCTCGTTGCGCCGCAGCTTGCGCTCCAACTCGACCGCCTCGCCCTCGTCGAACTGGCGCTCGGCGTGCTCGATCAGGCTCATCACGTCGCCCATTCCGAGAATCCGCTGGGCCATGCGATCGGGGTGGAAGCGCTCGAACTGCTCGAGCTTCTCGCCCGTCGAGACGAACAGGATCGGCTTGCCGGTGACCGCCTTCACCGACAGCGCCGCGCCGCCGCGCGCATCCCCGTCGAGCTTGCTCATCACCACACCGTCGAGGAGCACCGCCTCCGCGAAGCGCTCGGCGACGTTCACCGCGTCCTGTCCTGTCATCGCGTCCAGCACGAGCAGCACGTCGTGCGGTTTCACCGCCTCCCGGATCCGCACGAGCTCCCCCATCAACTCCTCGTCCACGTGCAGCCGTCCGGCGGTGTCGACGATCAGGACGTCCTTCCCCTCCTGCTTGGCGCGATCGAGCGCCCACGCCGCGATCTCGACCGGGTCGCGTTCGGTTCCCCGCTCGTAGACATCCGCTCCGGCCTGCGCGCCGACCTTCACCAGCTGCTCCACCGCGGCCGGACGGTAGACGTCGCATGCCGCGAGCGCGACCGTCGAGGAGTGCTCCTCGCGCAGATACCGCGCGAGCTTCGCCGTCGCGGTCGTCTTGCCCGAGCCCTGCAGCCCCGCCATCAGGATCACCGTCGGCGGTTTCGGCGAGAAGCTCAGGGTGGGTGGGTCATCATTCCCCGCCCCGCGGGTGGGCGGGCCTCCCATCAATCCCGTCAGCTCCTCGGCGAGGATCTTCACGACCTGCTGGCCGGGGTTCAGCTTGCCGATCACGTCCGCGCCCAGGCAGCGCTCCTTCACCTGGGCGGTGAACTGCCTGACGACCTTGAAGTTGACGTCGGCCTCCAACAGCGCCAAACGGATCTCGCGCATCGCCCCGTCGATGTCCCCCTCGGTGAGCGTCCCGTGGTTGCGGACGTCCGCGAGGGTCCCCTGCAGCTTCTCGGCGAGCGAGTCGAACATCTGGCTCTAGACGGTCGATTCCAGGGTCATGTCTGTCCCCTGCACCGTCTAGGACTCGGCGGGCTTGTCCTGCCCGGCGCCCCGTGACAGCGCCGCGCCGATCCCGCCGAACGCCTCGGCGAAGTCGGATGGAATCACGAACACCTTGTTCGAGTCCCCTTCCGCCAGCTGCGGGAGCATCTGCAGGTATTCGTAGCTCAACAGCTCCCGGTTCGGTTTGCCCGCGTGGATCGCTTTGAAGACCGTGTCGATCGCCTTCGCGTCGCCCTCCGCGCGCAGGATCGCCGCCTGGCGCGCACCCTCGGCCCTCAGTACCGCGGCCTGCTGCTCGCCCTCGGCCGTCAGGATCTGCGCCTGCTTCTCGCCTTCCGCCGTCAGGATCGCCGCGCGACGGTCGCGCTCGGCGCGCATCTGCTTCTCCATCGCCGTCCTGATGTCCGCCGGCGGGTCGACCGACTTGATCTCGACGCGGTTGATCCTGATTCCCCACTTGCCCGTCGCCTCATCGAGAACCACCCGCAACTCGGTGTTCACGTTCTCGCGCGCCGTCAGCGTCGCCTCGAGCGAGAGCCCGCCGATCACGTTTCGCAGCGTGGTCACCGTCAGCTGCTCGATCGCCTGTAGTGGGTTGGCGATTTCGTACGTGGCAGAGCGCGGATCGGTGATCGTGAAATAGAGCACCGTTTCGATTCCCACGACGACGTTGTCTTCGGTGATCACCGACTGCGGTGAGAAGTTGACGACCTGCTCGCGGAGGTCCACGAGCGGCTTCACGCGATCGATGAACGGCGTCACGATCGTCAAGCCGGGCTCAAGCGTGCGGCTATACCGGCCCAGACGCTCGACCACACCGGCTCGGGCCTGGGGGATCACGCGAATCGTGCGCGCCGCTACGACGAGCGCGAACAGGACCACCACTGCGACGACGATAAGCAGGACCATCAGCCTGTTTCCTTTGTTTGCCTTTTGCGAGTCAGTGCATCACGAGCGCTGTCGCGCCCCTGATCTCGACTACCTCGACGCGCTCGCCCGCGTCGATCACCTCATCCTCGTCATAGCTGCGCGCGGTCCACACTTCGCTGTCGATCCTCACGCACCCGACACCCTCCTGATTGGCGATCCGCTCGAGCACGAGCGCGGGTTTGCCCACCAGCGCCGCCGCGCCGGTGCGGATCGACGGCGGCATGCGCCGATGGCGACGAGCCACCGGGCGCAGCGTCCCGAACACGATCCCCGACGCCGCCAGGAACACGACCGCGGACAGCGGCGCGCCGACGCCGAGCAGCGCCACGATCGTGGCCAGCGCCGCCCCCAAGGCGAACGGCGCCAGGTAGAAGCCACCCTGGTGCATCTCTCCCAGACCCAGCAGACAGGCCACCACCAGCCAGATAATCCAAATCTCCATACCTCCAGGTTACCCCTCGGCGATCAATGCCCGGGCGAAGTCCTCGGGATCGAACGGCCTGAGGTCCTCGACCGCCTCGCCGACGCCGATCAGCTTCACCGGTAACTCCAGCTCCTTCGCGATCGCCAGCGCGATCCCACCGCGGGCGGTGCCGTCGAGCTTCGTCAACACGACCCCCGTCACGTCGGCCGTCTCGGCGAACATCTTCGCCTGGCGCAACCCGTTCTGGCCGGTCGTCGCGTCGACGGTCAGCAGCGTCTCGTGCGGGGCGCCCTCCAGCTGCCTGCCGATCACCCTCCGCACCTTCCCCAGCTCGGCCATCAGGTCGTCCTGCGTGTGGAGCCGCCCGGCGGTGTCCACGATCACCACGTCCACTCCCGCGCTTCGCGCCGTGGCGATCGCCTCGAAGGCCACCGCGCCCGGGTCCGAGCCCGGCGGCCCCGTCACGATCTCGCAGCCGGCCCGCTCAGCCCAGCCTTCCAGCTGCTCGCTCGCCGCGGCCCTGAACGTGTCTGCCGCCCCCAGCAGCACCGTCAGCCCCAGCTCGTGCCGCAGATGCCACGCGAGCTTCCCGATCGTCGTCGTCTTACCCGTGCCGTTCACTCCGACCGCCAAGATCACCGTCGGGCGCGGGCGCACGTCGATGCGGCCCTCGCCCACCCGCGCCGTCTCGGCCAGCAGCTCGATCAGCCGCTCGCTCAGCGCCTCGCCGCCGGCGAGCGAGCCCTCGGTCACCTCCCCCTCCAGCGTCGCCACGACCGATGCGGTCGTGCTCGCGCCGACGTCGGCCATGATCAGCGCCTCCTCCAGCCGTTCCCAGGTGTGCTCGTCGAGCGTCCCCCACAGGGTCGCCTGCAGCTCGCCGCCCAGCGCCTGGCGGGTCTTCGACAGGTTCTCGCGCAAACGGCGAAACACCCCGCGGCGCCTCTCCGCGACGGCCGGTGAGACCTCGCCGCCGCCAGAGGTCTCACCGGTGATGAACAGATCGCTCCAATCGCGGGCCACGGGCCGCGCGACGATAGCAGCGACCGGTCGACCCCGAGCGCCTACGATCTTCGCCCGGGCCCCACCTCGCCACCCAGCGTCTAAGCGACCTCGGCGACCTCGGGGGCTTGCGGGGGTGCGGTCTCTTGCTCTGCCGGCAGTCTCCTCGAGAGCACCTTCGATACCCCGTCGCCGCCCATCGACACGCCGAACAGCCAGTCGGCGGCCTCCATCGTTCGCTTCTGGTGGGTGATCACGATGAACTGCGCACGGTCGGCATAGCGGCGCAGCAGCGCCAGGAAGCGGTCGAGGTTCAGATCGTCGAGCGCGGCCTCGACCTCGTCGAGGATGTAGAACGGACACGGTCTCGCCAGGAACACCGCGAACAGGAACGCGAGCGCCGTCATCGACTTCTCCCCGCCCGACAGCAGCGAGAGGCGCTTCGTCGACTTACCGGCGGGCGTGATCTCGATCTCCACGCCCAACAGCTCCTCACCCGCCTCCTCCTCGCGCTCGGCCTCCGCCTCGGCCTCCGCCTCGGCGGCCGCCTCCGCGGCCTCCTCACCATCCTCGCCGTCGCCTCGCCCTCCGCCCTCCGCTCCGACCGCGGACAGCGACTGGCCGCCGAGCACCGCTCGGGGAGCCTGCTCGTCGCGCACCAGCTTCAGCCTGCCCGTGCCACCGGGAAACACGTCGCCCGCGAGCTCTTCGAAGTTGCGCGCGGCGGCGGCGAAGGTCTCCTCGAAGGTCTCCTGGATCTGCCGGTCGGTTTCGCGGATCACCGCTTTCAACTCGCGTAGCGCCGTCTCCAGGTCGGCGCGCCTGCCCTCCAGCTCCTCCACGTGGGTCACAGCCTCCGCGTACTCCTCCTGCGCCAGTGGATTGACCGGGCCGAGCTGCTCGCGCCGTCGCTGCAGGCGCTCCACTCGGGCGGCGAGCGCCTCGGCCTGCTCCTGCTCCAGCGGCTCCGCCTGGACCGTTCGCACCTGCTCTGAAAGCTCCAACAGCCCGGCCACCGCCTGCGCCTCCACCCCGGCCTCCTGGGCCTGGTCGCGCAACCGCTGCGCGGCCACCTCGGCGCCGGTCACGGCCTCCCCTGCCCCGCGCAGCGCCGCCTGAATCTCAGCCTCCTCGCCGGCACAGGCGCGCAGCTCGCCGGAGGACTCCTCGCCCGCCGCGCGATCGAGCGCCAGCTGCTCCTCCAGCTGCCCCACCCGCTCCTGCACCGCCTCGCCGGCGCGCTTCAGCGTCACCGCCAACCGCTCCGCGACCGGCGCCAGTAACACGTCGGCGGCATGCTGTGCGCGCAACCGCTCCACTCGCGCCAGCCGTTCGGCCCGTTCGCGCGCCACCCGTTCGGCCTGGCGGCGCTCGGCCGCCAGCTCACCCTCCAGCTGCGCCTTGCGCACGGCCAGCGGCCCCTCCTGGGGCGCCGCCTTGCGCTGCTCAATCAGCCACTCCGTGCGCCGCCGCGCCTCGCTCCCCTCGGCGCAGCTGCGCTCGGCCTCGCGTAACGCCGCTTCGGCCTGCACCCTTGCCTGCTCGGCGGCGCGGACCTCCTCCAACACACGCTCGGAGGCTCCGCGCGCGGTGTGCTCGGCCTGGGCGGCCTCCTCGCTCGCAACGATCAGCCGGTCACGTTCGTTTCGCCTCGCCAGCACACGCTCGGCGCCCCCCTCGGTCAGCTGGCGCACCTCACCCCACGCCGCGAACCACACGCGCCCAGCACGCGTGGCGGCGATCCCGGTGAAGTCCCGCGGGAGAGCCTCCAGCCGCTCGACCACCCACGCATCCTCCAGCAGTCGCTCGGCGAGCTCCATAACCGCCCGCGGCCCGCTCAGCAGGTCCAGCAGCCGCTCCGCGCCGGCCACCGGCGGCTCGCCCTCGCTCGCCGACACGCCCCGTTGCTCTCCCGTCTCTCCGCCCGGCCCGAGATCGGCCAGCAGCGCGCTGCCACCGTCTGGACCGGCGCGGTCGAGCAGCGTCTCCGCGCCGGCCACATCCCGCACCAACGCCGCACTCAGGCGGCCACCGAGCGCGGCGGCCAGCGCGAGCTCATAGCCGTCCCGCACCTGCAGCTCCTCGCTCAGGGACTTCGCCGCGTCCTCGGGTGGGTGGGTCTTGCCATCGCCCAGGCGCGCGTGGCTGCGCAGAAACTGGTTGGCCACCGCCAGCTCGCCGCCCACCCGCGCCGCCTCGCGGCGCGTGTCCTGCACCGCGCCCTCGGCCGCCCGCAAGCGCTCGCGTGCCTCCTCGGCCAGCTCGTCGGCGCGCGCGCGTGCCTCACGCGCGCCGGTCAGCTCGTCCTCCAACTCCGCCACACGCGTTCGCTCGCGCTCGAGCGTGCCTTCCAAGCCCTCGATCTCTCGCTCGATCTCCTGCTCGCGTCTGCTCTCGATCTCGGCCAGCTCCCCCTCCAGCGCCGCGATGCGCTCCTCGCTGGGTCCAGCCCCCCCGTCGTGCTCGGCGTGCTCGCCCGCATCCGTCGCTTCGGTCCCAGCCGCGCTCAGCGCGTTCAGCTCCAGCTCAATCCGCTCGATCCGCCTCACCAGCGCCTGCGCGCTTGTGCCGACCTGCTCGCCACGCAACTCCAGCCGCTCGCGCGCGGAGCGGGCGTCATACACGCGGCGCGCCAGCGCGTCGTGGCGCTCGGCGCGCTCGGCGAGCGCCAGCTCGGCCTTCCCCCGCCGCTGCACCACCGCCTGCAACCGCTCCTCGATCTCGGCCCGCGCCGCGCGTGCCGCTCTCACCTCGGCCTCGGCCCCGTCGAGCTCCACCCCGCGGGCGCGCACCGCCTCGCGCGCCAGCTCCCAGCGCGCTTCCAGCATCTGGCGCTCCAACCGCTCGTGCAACTCCGCCGCCTCCGCCTGGCGCTTCAGCGGGCGCAGACGAGTGCGCGCCTCGCGCTCCACGTCGAGCGCGCGATCGAGATTCTCCTGCGTTTTCTCGAGCTTCAGCTGCGCCCGCCGGCGGCGCTTGCGATGCTTGCCCAGCCCCGCCGCCTCCTCGATCAGCAGCCGCCGCTCGCGCGGCTTTGACGTCACGATCGCCTCCACCCGCCCCTGCGAGACGACCGAGTGCGTCTCCTTGCCCAGCCCCGTGTCCGAGAGCACCTCGATCACGTCCGTCAGCCGGCAGCGGGCGCCGTTCAGCCGGTAGCCGCCCTCGCCCGCGCGGTCCAGCCGCCGCACGATCGAGATCTCGCTGAGCGGCAGGTCGACCGTCCCGTCGGAGTTGTCCAGCACGATCTCCACCTCGGCCGCGCTCCGCGCCTGCACTCCCCGTCCCCCCCCGAAGATCACATCCTGCATCGACTGACCCCTGACCGCGAGCGGCGACTGCTCGCCCATCGCCCCACAGCACCGCGTCGGTCACGTTGGACTTGCCCGACCCGTTGGGCCCCACCACGACGCTCACCCCGGGCCCGAAGTCCATGTGGGTGCGGTCGGGAAAGGACTTGAAGCCCTTCAGCGTCAGCGACTTCAGGCGCATCTACTCACCTGTATCTCCGGTCAGCTCGTCGACGGCCTCGCGGGCGGCCTCCTGCTCGGCGTGCTTCTTGCTCCTGCCGCTGCCCTTGCCCAGCGGCCGCCCGTCGACCTTCGCCGCCACGTCGAATGTCCGGTCGTGCGGCGGTCCGTGTTCGCCGGTGATCTCGTAGCCCACCTCTGCCCCGCGCCGCGCCAACAGCTCCTGCAGCGCCGACTTGAAGTCCAGCGGATGCTCCAGCGCCTGCTCGATCTCCGGTTCGAACGCCTCGACCACCGCCGCCGCGGTGCGCTCGTAGCCGGACTGCAGATAGCACGCACCGATCACCGCCTCGATCACGGATGCCAGTACCCGCTCGGTCTCCACCAGCGCCGTCGTCGCGTTCGCCTCGGCGCCCGCGGGCGCCGCCTCGCGCAGGCGGCGCGGCACTTCCAAGCGCTCCGCCACCACCCTGCACGACGGCCCCGACACGGCCTGTGCGCGGATCTTCGTCAGCCTCCCCGCCCCGAATCGCTCCGCCTCCAGACGTGGATACAGGTGCGCTGTCACAGCCAGCCCCAGCACACTGTCGCCGAGGAACGCCAAGCGCGTATAGGAGTCGCTCGAGCGCTCGCTCCAGGACGCGTGCGTGAACACCTGTCGCTCCAACTCCGTCGGTAGCTCCTCGAGCAGCGTATTCAGCAGCTTCATCGCACATCAGCCGTCATCGGTGCCGTTCGCCAAGACAAAGTCCACGGCCGCTCCCACGGTCAGGATCTTCGCCGCCTGCTCGTCGGACATCTGCACGCCGTAGGTGTCCTCCAGCTCCTGCACGAGCGTGTACAGATCCAGCGAATCGGCATCCAAATCCTCCTTGAAGCGGGTCTCGCCGTCGATGTTGCCCGGATCGACATCCAGCTCGTCGGCGAGATGGGCTTGGATCAGGGTGAAGACTTGCTCGCGGGTCATCTCGCCTGCGGCAGGCTAGCGGCCTGGGCGGACAGGGGTGGCGTCCTGAGCGCACCTGCCTGCTCGAGCGCCAACTGGGTCCGTCCCACGAGGTCCTCCTTCGCGCCGCGCTCCGCTCGCAGGATCGCCCGCGCGAAGCCCCTCCGTGTGAAGCGCCCGTGAGGCACCACCCCCAAGCTCCTCAGCCCCAGCAGATACGCGCCGCCATGCTCCTCCGGGTCGAGCTCGTCGCGCACCTCCCGCAGCGCGGGCCGCAGCAGCACCCCCCCCAGCTTTGCCCGCGTGGAGGCCATCGCGGCATCTCTCACCGCGCCGAGCAGTGTCTGGGAGACCCCCTCCATCAGCTTCACCGCGATGTTCCCCGTCAACCCGTCGGTAACGATCACATCCGCCACGCCGCTCACCACGTCGCTCCCCTCGACGTTCCCGACAAACTCGAACGCCTCCCCACTCCCCGCCCTCGCGGCGAGCTCCTCGCCGGTCTCGACGACCAGCCGGCTGCCGCGCGCGGCCTCCTCGCCGTTTGACAGCAGCCCCACGCGCGGGCGCTCCACCCCGAGCAACGTGCTCGCCAGCGCCGCACCCATGAAGGCGAACTGCACCAGGTGCTCGCGCCGCGCCTCGGCGTTCGCCCCGACGTCCAGGAGCGTCACCGGATGGCCGGGCACCGGCAGCGGGATCGCCAGCGCGGGGCGGTAGATGCCCTTCGCGCGCTTCACGTTGAACAGCCCCGCGGCCAGCGCCGCGCCCGTGCCACCGGCGCACACCAGCGCCTGCGCCCTACCCTGCGCGACCGCTCGCGCGGCCTGGACGATCGAGGCCTCCGGTGTCGCCCGCGCGGCGCTCACCGGGTCCGCGCTCTTCGCGATCGAGACCGGCGCGTCCACGATCTCGACGCCCTCCGGCAAGGTCGATGGGGTTCTCATTTCCCCCAGCGACCCGAACAGCAGCACCCTCGCGCCTTCCGCCGCGGCCAGCATCGCGCCGGCGGCCACCTCGGCCGGGCCCAGATCCGCCCCGTTGCAATCGACCGCCACAACCGGAGCCGAGTGCACGGTCGGGTCGTCGCGACTGCCCGACGGACGGGGCGGGACGGGGCGGAACCCCATCCTCAGCTACTCGTGGTCGTGGTCGTGCTCGCTGTGGTCGTGCGTGCTCTGCACCACGACCTCACGACCCGCGTATGTGCCGCACACCGGACACACCCGGTGGGGTCTCCGGGGGCTGTGGCATTTCGGACACGCGTTCACCGCGGGCGCGCTGATCTTGTGCTGCGCGCGACGCTTCGCGGTGCGACTGTGAGACTGCTTTTTCTTTGGGACGGCCATCGGGCGAGAAGGGTATCAGCCCCACCCGGGACGTCATCCCCTTACTGCAGCTCCCGCAGCTTCGCCCAGCGCGGATCCGGGACGGACTCGTGGTGGTGCTCGGGGCCGGCGGGGTCCAAATCATTCAGATCCGCGGCGCAGATGGGACACAGTCCCGCGCAGTCCTCCCGGCAGAGCACCTTCGCCGGCACGGCCAGCGCGAACGCGTCGCGCGCCCACCCCGCCAGGTCGAGCTTCTCGCCGTCCATATACGGGCTTTCCAGCTCCTCTCCCTCGCCCGGCCTGCCTGCGCCCTTCAGGGTGTCGACCTCGCGCGCCTCCACCTCCACCTTCGGGCTCGCCCGCTTCAAGCAGCGCATACAGATCCCCGAAAGCGCCGCCTCGAAGCGCAGCCTCAACGCGTACCCGCCGCCGGTCATCCGCGAGATCTCAAGCTTCACCGGCACCTCTTCCGGCTCGACCGCATACGGCTCGTCGGCCAGCACCAGCGGCTCGATCCTCACGCCGAGCTCGATCCTGCGCCCCTCGCCGACGCTCAGCCGCAGGCCACCCAGGTCGAACTCGTCAGCCTTCGCGCTCATCCTCCCCAGGCTAGCGTCGCTACCGGGTCTTCAGCTCGCGCTTGAGCACCTTGCCCGTCGCGTTCCGCGGCAGCTCCTTCAGGAACACCACCTCGCGCGGCACCTTGTAGCGGGCGAGGTTCTCCTTTACGTAGGCCTTCACCGCCTCCTCGCTCAACTCCGTGCCCCCCCGCGGCACGACGAACGCCTTCAGCCGCTCGCCGAACTCGTCGTCCCGCACGCCCACGACCGCCGCCTCCTCGATCTGGTCGTGGTCGGCCAGCAGGTCCTCGACCTCGCGTGGGAACACGTTCTCGCCGCCGCTCACGATCATCTCGTCGTCGCGGCCGTCGACGAACAGCCGCCCACTCGCGTCGAAGTGGCCGACGTCGCCGGTGCTCATCAGACCGTCCACGATCTCCTTGCCGCCGCCCCCGGTATAGCCTTCGAACACCAGCTCGTTCGCGACGAAGATGCGCCCGCTGTCCCCGGCCTTGACCTCCCGGCCGTCGCCGTCGAGCAGCTTCACGACCGTCCCCAGCGGCGGCCGTCCCGCGGTCCCCGGCGCCGCGCGTAGGTCCTCCGGCGTGGCGATCGTCGCCCACGCCACCTCCGTGGAGCCGTACAGGTTGTAAACCACGTCCCCGAACACATCCATCGCGCGTGTCGCCAGCTCGCCCGGCAGCGCCGAGCCGCTGATCGCGATCACCTTCAGCGCATGCACGTCATACCGCGCGATCGTCTCCCGTGGCAGCTCCAAGATCCTTTGCAGCATCACCGGCACGACCACCAGCGCGCTCGCGCGGTGCTGGGCGACCGCCCGCAGCGTGTCCTCGGGATCGAAGCGCCTGCGCAGCACCAGCGTGCTCGCCAGCGGCAGGCCGAGCGTGAAGTGCGCGAACCCCCACGAGTGGAACATCGGGGCGGCGATCATCGTCGTCTCCCGCGCCTTCAGCGGGATCTTCGAGAACAGCGCCGCCGCCGGATCCAGCGATTCGGGCTGTTTGCGCGTCGCGCCCTTCGGCGTCCCGGTCGTGCCCGAGGTCAGGATCACCACGCGCCCCTTCTCGCTCGGCGGCTCCAATTCGGAATCCCCCTCCCGCGCGATCAGCTCCTCGAGCAGCGGGGCCGAGGCGACCTCGCCGGGGTCGCGCCACGCCACAAAGCATTTCCGCCCCACGCATCCCTCGCCCACCAGCCCGGCGAACTCCTCGTCGTAGATCAGCGCCTTCGGGTCCTCCCGCCTGATCACGTCGGCGATCTGCGGCCCCGCGAAGGCCGTGTTCAGGTACAGCGCGTTCGCGCCCACCTTCGAGCACGCCACGGTCGCGTCGATGAACCCGCGGTGGTTGCGACACATGATCGCCACCCCGTCCCCCTCCCTCACTCCCTCCGCCTTCAGCCCGCGCGCCAGCGCGTTCGTGCGCCGCTGCACCTCGTCGAAGGTCAGCGTCCCCCGCTCGTCGACGATCGCCGCCCGGTCCGGGTAGCGCGCCGCCGAGCCCGTGTATGCAGCGGCCGGCGTCGGACCCCAGCGGCGCAGCGCCCTGATCGCGCGCACCGCCCTGTCCGGGCGTGTGGGCCGGACCATCCCGGTGCCCAGCAACGTCCTCACGACGTGCAGCTTGTGCTTCGCCTCGTGCGCGTTCACGCGCCGACCCTACCCAACTACGCCGATAGGGCGTCCTATCAGCTGACTTCGGCCGGCTCGTCCTTACCCTGGAGGCGCTCGCGGCCGCGCTGCACGGCGGCGATGAACTTCGAGAGGTTCACCTCGAGCGTGTTGAGGATCTCATCCGCGTAGTCCTCGGCGCCGAGACGGATCTCGCGCTCCCGCGTGCGGGCGTCCTCGACGATGTCCTCGGCGGCGCGCTCGGCCTGCTTGGTGACCTCCTCCTCGCCGACCAGCTTCTCCTGGCGCTCGCGCGCGTCCTTGACGATCCGCTCGGCCTCCTTCTTGGCCTCCGCGAGCATCTCCTGGCGCTCCTTCACGATCCACCGGGCCTGCTTGATCTCCTCGGGGATCGTCGCTCGCATCTGATCGAGGATGTCGTAGATCTCCTCCTTGTCGACCCTGACCTGATCGGTCATGGGCACAGATTTGGCGTTGTGCACCAAATCATCCAGCTTGTCGATCAATACAAGAACGTCCATTGCGTCTCCAAGTTCGTCAGCGTCTCAGCTCTTCCTGCAACCGTCTCGCGACCTCCTCGGGGACGAGATCGTCGATCCTGCCCCCGAACGTCGCGAGCTCCTTCACACCACTCGATGACAGAAAACTGTACAGCGGGCTGGCCATCAGGTAAACCGACTCTATCTCGGGGTCCTGCCGGCGGTTGAGCTGATTCATCTCCAGCTCGTACTCGAAGTCCGAGATCGCGCGCAGTCCCTTCACGATCGCCTGGGCTCCAACCTGGCGCGCGAACTCGACGACGAGGTTGTTGAACGGCTCCGCCCTGACCCCCTCCAGCTCCGCGATCGCCCGCTCGATGAAACCCATCCGCTCCTCGATCCCGAACAGCGCCGCCTCCTTGCGCACCGAGCGATTCACGACCGCCACCACGACTTCGTCGTACAGCACCGCGGCCCGCTTGATCACGTCCAAGTGGCCGTTCGTGAGCGGGTCATAGGAGCCCGGACACACCACGATCGACTTCACCCGCGCGGTCATCGGCCGGTCCCGCGGCTCGCCATCGGCCTGATCAGGTCATTCGTGACGGTGGATTGTGATCGATGTGTCGCCATAGCGCCGTTCCTTCACGATCTCCCAGGGCAGCTCGAGCGGCGCCCTCCGATCGCTCTCAACGACCACGCGCGCCTCCGGCGCCAGCAGCGACGCCAGGGCCACCGACAACTCGCGGCCCAGGTCGCTCGCCCGCCTGTACGGGGGGTCGATCAGCACCAGATCGTACGTCTCCGCGCGCGCTCGTGCACTCCGCAGTACGTCGAGCGCCTCTCCGCGCCGCACCTCGGCCTCGTCCTCCGACAGCCCGAGAGCCCTCAGATTCCCCGCCAGCGCCTCGAGCGCACCGCGATCCCGCTCGACGAACACCGCGCGCTTCGCGCCCCTCGACAGCGCCTCGATCCCGAGCGCGCCGGTGCCTGCGAACAGGTCGAGCACCTCCTCCCCCTCCACCGTGCCGAGCATCGAGAAGACCGCCTCCCTCACCCGCTCGGACGTCGGCCGCGTGGTGGCCTTTCCCTTCGGCGCCTGTAGCCGCCTGCCGCCCCAGCGTCCGGCGATCACCCTCACGCCGGAATCGGCTCGAGCGCCTCGGCGCCGAACGCCTGCGCGAGCACCTCGCCCAGCAGCGCGTGCTCGGGCCCCTGAAGCTCCGGGTCGCTCGCGAGGATCGCCTCCGCCCGCGCTCGCGCCCGCTCCAGCAGCGCCGCATCCTCCGGCAGACAGGCCACCGTGAACTGGCTCAGCCCCGATTGGCGAGTCCCCACCAGCTCACCCTCGCTACGCAGCTCCAGATCGATCTCCGCCAGCCTGAAGCCGTCGGAGTGCTCCACCATCGCGCGCAGCCGCCTCGCGGCGGGCGGCCCCACGAGCATGCATGTGGATCTGTGCTCACCCCGTCCCACCCTTCCTCGCAGCTGGTGCAGTTGGGAGAGCCCGAAGCGCTCGGCGTTCTCCACCAGCATCACCGTCGCGTTCGCCACATCCACGCCGACCTCGATCACCGTCGTGGCCACCAGCACGTCGGCCTTTCCCGAGGCGAACCTCGCCATCGCCTCCTGCTTCTCTCGTGGACGCATCCCACCGTGCAACAGCACCAACTCGTACCCCTTCAGCTCGCCCTTCGCCAGACGCTCGTACTCGGCCTTCGCCGCGCGCACCTCCCCGGTCACTCCCCGAGCCAATGCGCCCAAGTCCGTGGACGGGCCCGTCTCCGCAGGCGTGCGCTCGTTGGCGACGGACGGCCCCGGGTCGGACGCCTCAGGGGGTGGCGTTTCCTCCACTAACGGGCACACCACATACGCCTGCCTGCCCGCGCTCAGCTGCTCGCGCAACTCCTCGTATGCGCCGGCCCGCGCGCTCTCACCCGCCACGATGCGCGTCTCGATCGCCTGTCTCCCCTTCGGCAGCTCACGCAGGACGCTCACGTCGAGGTCTCCATACCTCGCCAGCGCGAGCGTCCGCGGGATCGGGGTCGCGGTCATGTGCAGCACGTGCGGGGCTGGACGATCTCCGATCGGTCTCTCACCACCTGCCGCGATCGCCCCCTTCCCGTCCAGCGCCGCCCGCTGGCGTACCCCGAAGCGGTGCTGCTCGTCGACCACCGCCACCGCGAGTGCCCGGAAACGGACATCCGGCTCGATCAACGCGTGTGTGCCCACGACCAGCCCCAGCTCGCCACTGGCCAGCTTGCCGAGGATGTCCTGGCGGCGGCGCGCCGGGGTCGAGCCGGTCAGCAGCGCGGCGGGGACCGACTCGCCGCCGATCAGCCGCTGCACGGTCGCGAAATGCTGCTCGGCGAGCGTTTCCGTCGGCGCCATCAGCGCGGCCTGCATCCCGTGCTCCACCGCGCGCAGCATCGTGTACAGCGCCACCACCGTCTTGCCGCTGCCCACCTCCCCCATCAGCAGCCGCTGCATCGGGCGCCCGCTCGCCAACTCCTCGCCGATCGTCTCCACCGAGCGGAGCTGATCGCCCGTCAGGACGAACGGCAGGCCGTCCCTCAGCCAGCGCTCGCTCAACGACGGCGACTCGCTCAAGCGGTGGGCGTTCGCGCTCGCGCGCCGCCTGGCGCGCCTGCGCAGGAACACCAACTGTGTCAACAGCAGCTCGTCGAACGCCAGCCTCCCGCGGCCCGTCTCGCGATCCTCGGCCGTATGTGGGAAGTGCATCGCGGCCAGCGCACTGCGGCGGTCCGGCAGTCCCTCGCTCACTCTCGTCGCCGCCGACAGCGGCTCGGGCACATGCGTCAGCGCGCCCCTCACGCCCTGCACGAGCGCCAATATCTGCGTCGAGCTCGCGCCCTCCGTCGCCGGGTAGTGGGCGATCTCGCCAGAAGTCTGCGCCTCGCCCGGGATCGGGTGGCCGGACGGATCGCTGGGTGGCTGGGCACTCAAATCCCCTCCGACGGCGTGATGGGCGACGTTGAACGTCCCCCGCGCCGTCGTCTTGCCGTGCAGCACCAGCCGCGTCCCGGGCTCGTAGCGTTGCGCCAGCCATGGCTGGTTGAAGAACGTCGCGCGCATCGTCCCGGTCGCGTCGAACACGGTTGCTTCGACCAGCGGCTTCATCCCCCGTCGCCTGACCGCCCGCGTGCCAATCCTCCGTACCCGCACCGCGACCGTCGCCTGCTCGCCTTCCTTCAGTGCGGCCACGGTTCGCGCCTCGCGGCTGTCCCTGGGCAGGTGCTCCAGCAGCGCGCCGACGCTCGTCAGCCTCAGCGTCTCCAGACCGTCGGCCAGCTTCCCGGGCGGCACATCCAGCGGATCATTCAGCCGTGACGGTCTCGGCCAGCGTACCGGCGCGCCGAGCATCTCCATCCAGTCGAGCACAGCCGTAGACGCGAACGCGCGCCGACCGATCTCCAGACGATCCCGCGAGGACGGCGCGGTGGCTGTACCGGCGGCGGACATGACGATCGTCTCATCATGCACCGCGCCTCGGTCATCACCTTCCAATCCGCAATCCGCAAAGATAAAGCGGGCGAAGTTGGATGTACTTTTTTTAGGTGCGTATCACTATGGTTATACACGCCCCAAAAAATTGATGCAAAGAACTCAGCGCCCTTCCCCAGGCCACCGGCCCTACTCCGCCGCCAGCAACCACCAATAGGCTGCCTGGCCGCCGTGGCGCAGCTCGAGCTCGACTCCACCGTTCACAAGCCCGGCAACGTCCTCGGGCTCCAGCGGAGCGTCCTCGCCCGCGAGCACGCTGATCAGCTCGGCGCCGTCGGCGAGCGTTGCAAGGACCGCCTGCAGGGTCTCGCCCGGGTCGCCCCACGCGACCACCTCGTCTGAGACGAACCCCACCGCCTCACCGCGACCGAAGCGTCCCTGCGCGTCATCGCGAGCCGCCTGCGCAACCGCGCCCGTGCGCAGGTGCGTAAGCGCCTCGTTCAGCGCCCGCGCGTTCTCCTCCACCGTGCGATCGGGCGCCAGCGCGACCGCGGCGGCGAGACCCGCCTGCTGGCTGGTGGCGGGCGCCACCAGCACCTGCTTGTCAGACAGCTCGGCCGCGTGCTCGGCCGCCATGATCACGTTCGGGCTGTTCGGCAGCACCACCACCTCCTCGGCCTGCACCTCGTGAATCCCCGCCAGTAGGTCATACGTGGAGGGGTTGAGCGTCGGACCGCCGTCGATCGTGTGCACGCCCAGCTCCTCGAACATCGCCGCCAGTCCATCGCCGCTGACGACCGCCACCGCCCCGCAGCGCACCCGTGGGCCTGCGGTGGTAGATCGGCCGCCGGCCGACTCCCCGTCGGCTCCGTTGGCCCCGGCGTCGACGCCGACATCGACGCCGCTGTCCCGCAACCGTTCGTCTCGCTCGCTCATCTGCAAATGCATGTCCGCCACATCCAGTCGCGAGACCTCGCCGGCGTCGGCGAACACCGCTGTCGCCCGCTCGGGCTCGTCGGTGTGCACGTGCACCTTCAGCGTCGTCGTGTCGCCCACGACCAGCACCGAGTCGCCGAGCTCCTCCAGCGGAGCGATGAAGCGCCCCGAGCTCAGTTCGGTGCCGGTCACGGCGAAGTTCGTGCAGAAGCGATACGTGCTCGAGTGATGCTCGGGATGGCTGATGCGCGCGGGCGCGTGGTGGTCGAGCTCCGGCGGATCGTCGCCGCGCAGCGCCGCCACGACGCCGGCGAAGATGATCGTCAGCCCATAGCCGCCCGCATCGACCACGCCGGCGTCACGCAGCGCCGCCAGCAGCTCGGGACCGCGCTTGACCGACTCCTGCCCCGTGGTAACCGCCCGCTCCAGCGTCGCGGCGATCGCCGCGTCCTGCAGCCCCGGCGCCGCGTCGGGGTTCAGGCGCGGATTCTCGGGACTGTGCGCGACGTCGGTCATGATCTGGTGGGCCATCTCGCGCGCCACCGTCAGGATCGTGCCCTCCGCGGGCTCGCGCACCGAGGAGTACGCGCGATCCGCCGCGTTTGCCAGCGCCGCGCCGATCAACGTCGCGTCGATCAGCTCGCCCGGCCGGCTGACGAGCTCCTCGGCGGCGCCACGAATCAGCTGGGAGAGGATCACGCCCGAGTTGCCGCGCGCCCCCAGGAGCGCCGCGCGCGCCACCGACTGCACGATCTCCTCGCGTCCGATCTCGTCGATCGTGCGCGCCTCGTTGCTGCCCTGCAGGCGGTCGAGCTCCGTCAGCACCGCACGCAGCGTGAGCGCCATGTTGTCGCCGGTGTCCCCGTCGGCGACCGGGAACACGTTGAGATCGTTCACCTCCTCGCGGCGCGATTCCAGGTGCGCCAGCGCCCCCGCCACCGCGGCGCGGAAGCGGACCAGATTAGTGTCGGTCACATCGACAGGTCTATCATTTCGAGCGGGCGCTCCGTCCGTCTGGCCCGTTCAGCAGCTCAGAATCTGTCTTGCGACTCCCTGTAGGGCCGATGGGCAAGCCAGGCAAGAACGCAGGGAGCGTGGCGTGCTGTGCACGCGAGCGACCGAGGACGCCGCATGGCGCCGCCCAGCGGCCCTACAGGGCCTTCGTGACCTTGCCGGCTTTCAGACAGCGGGTACAGACATACACGCGCTTCGGCGCCTTGCCGACGAGGATCCGCACCTTTTGCAGGTTCGGGTTGAAGCGCCGCTTGGTGGCGACCATCGAATGGCTGCGGCTCTGGCCGAACGCCGGGCCCTTACCGCAGCTGTGACACACCTTTGCCATGCCCGCGCAGTCTAGCCGCTCGAAAGCTCGCGGCGCAGCGCCGCCATCCGCAGCACGACCTCGGCGGCATGAGCCCCCTGATCGCGCTTGCCGCCTCCGGCGCGCGCGAGCGCCTGCTCCATCGTCGTGCAGGTCAGCACGCCGAACGCGCACGGCACGCCCGTCTCGAGCCCCACCTGCATCACGCCCCGCGCGGTCTCGGCACAGACGAAGTCGTAGTGGTCGGTCTCACCCTTGATCACGGCACCCAGACACGCCACGCCCGCAAAGCGCCCGGACTTCGCCGCATAACCGGCGGCAAGCGGCAGCTCGAAGGCGCCCGGGACATCGAACACCTCCACGTTTGTGTGGCCCGCCCGCGCGAAGGCCTCGAGCGCGCCCGCTTGCAGGCGCGCTGCCAGATCCTCATAGAAGCGCCCGACGACGAGCGCGTAGGAGTCGCTCACCGCTCGTCCTCGCCGCGGTCCCGTGCGGCCCGGTCCTCGGCCGCGGCCCGGTCGTGCTCGCGCTCGGCGTGCAGCAGCTCCTCGTCGAGATTCAACCCCTGGTGGTGCAGGGTGTGACCCATGCGCCGCGCCTTCGTGCGCATGTACCCCTCGTTGTGCTCGTTCGGGGCGTGCTCGATCGGGATCTGGGCGCTCACCGACAGCCCGTAGCCCTCCAGCCCCCGGATCTTCTTCGGGTTGTTCGTGAGGATCCTGATCGAGGAGAGCCCGAGGTCGGCGAGGATCTGGGCGCCGATCCCGTAGTCGCGCAGGTCGGCGGGCAGTCCGAGCTGGAGGTTGGCCTCCACCGTGTCCAGGCCACCCTCCTGCAGGCGATAGGCCTTCAGCTTGTTCAACAGTCCGATGCCGCGGCCCTCCTGGGCCAGATACAACAGCACCCCCTCGCCCTCGGCCTCGATCATCGCCAGCGCCGACTCGAGCTGTTCGCCGCAGTCGCAGCGCAATGAGTGGAACACGTCGCCGGTGAGGCACTCCGAATGCACGCGCACGAGCACGTCGCTGCGCCCGGACACCTCGCCCTTGACGAGCGCCACATGATGCTTCTCGTCGATCAGCGAGCGGTAGCCGACGACCTCGAACTCCCCGAAGGCCGTCGGCAGCTGCGCCGCGACGACCCGCTCGACGAGCTTGTCGTGACGCCGGCGGTAGGCGATCAGGTCGGCGATCGTGATCATCTTCAGCTCGTGCCGCGCGCAGTAGCCGGCGAGGTCGTCCACCCGCGCCATCGTGCCGTCGTCGTTCATCACCTCGCAGATCACACCGGCGGGATTCAGCCCGGCCAGGCGCGCGAGGTCGACCGCCGCCTCGGTCTGCCCGGTGCGCTCCAATACGCCCCCGGAACGGGACTTCAGCGGGAAGATGTGCCCCGGCTGGACGAGGTCGCGGGGGTTGGTCGCGGGGTCGATCGCCACCTGGATCGTGCGCGCGCGGTCGTGCGCGGAGATCCCCGTGGTCACGCCCTCACGCGCCTCCACCGACACCGTGAAGGGCGTCTCGAACGACGATTCGTTCTTCGCCGCCATCAGCTCCAGGCCGAGCTCCTCGCAGCGCTCCGGCGTCAGCGACAGGCAGATCAGCCCACGACCCTCCTTCGCCATGAAGTTGATCGCCTCGGGCGTGGCGAACTGCGCCGCGAGCGTCAAGTCGCCCTCGTTCTCGCGGTTCTCGTCGTCGCACACCACGACCATCCGCCCCTCGCGGATCTCCTCGAGCGCTTCCTCGATCGTGGCGAACGGGGTTGTTGTCTTGGATTGGCTCATACGCGCGCCTCCAGTAGTCGCTCTACGTGCTTTGCCAGCACATCGACCTCCAGGTTGACCCTAGCTCCGACAGCCACCGCCCCCAGATTGGTGCGCTCGAGCGTCTCCGGGATCAGCGACACCGAGAAGCCCTCCTCCCGCAGCGAGCTCACGGTGAGGCTCACCCCGTCGAGGGCGACCGAGCCCTTCTCCACCAGATAGCGCCCGAGCATCGGGTCGATCTCGATCGAGAGGACGCGCGCAAAGCCCCGATCGTGGATCTCCGCGATGACTCCCGTCCCGTCGATGTGTCCCTGCACCACGTGTCCGCCCAGGCGATCGGCGGCCCGCAGGGGCAGCTCGAGGTTCACCCGCGCGCCCACCTCGAGCGCCCCCAGCGCGGAGCGCTCGAGCGTCTCGCCCATCGCCTGCGCCGCGAAGCTCCCGTCGCGCACCTCGGTCGCGGTCAGGCACACGCCGTTGACCGCGATCGAGTCGCCCTCGCCCAACTCGCCCGCCAGGCGCGTGCCGATCTCCAGCGTGGCGCCCTCGCCGTCGCTGTCGATCGCCCTCACCTCGCCGAGGTCGGCGATCAGACCCGTGAACATGATCCCGTCCAAGCCTCGGGCCGCAGATGGGCGCGCAGGGCAAGCTGGTCAAGGACGCAGGAAGCGTGGCGTGCAACGCACGCGAGCGACCGCCTGTACCCGAAAGGGTGAGGACGCCGACCAGCGCCGCCATGCGTGCTCATCCGCTCACCACTCGCGTAGGCGCGCCGAGATCAACAGGTCCTCGCCGACGCGCTCGCAGTCGAAGGTGAGCGCGCGCAGCGCCTCGGAGATCTGCTCGACCCCCTTCCCCTCCAGGGGATCGCGGGCCGTGCTTCCGCCCAGCAGGAGTGGCGCCAGGAACAGGCGGATCTCGTCGATCTCCCCGGCGTCCAAGAACGCGCCCGCCAGATGCGGACCGCCCTCCAGCAGGACCGCGGTGACGCCCAGCGCCCCCAACTGCTCGAGTCCCGAGCGCACCCGGGCCGGCTCGTTCTCGCCGGTGGCGACGACCACCTGGACGCCGGCGGCCTCCAGCGCGTCGGTGTCGGCCCGTGCGGCCGCCCGCGAGACCACCACCGTGAGCGGTATCTCCGCCGCCGCGGCCACCAGCTGGGAGGTGGGTGGCAGACGCGCGAGCGAATCGAACACCACCCGTCGCGGCTGCGGGGGGAGATCGGCCGCCAGCCCCTCCGGCCGCGCCGTCAGCCGCGGATCGTCCGCCAGCGCCGTGCCGATGCCCACGACCACCGCATCGACCGACGCCCGCCAGCGGTGGGCCAGCTCGCGACTGTCCTCGCCGCTGATCCACTGGGAGTCGCCGGTCCGCGTGGCGACCTTCCCGTCGAGCGTCATCGCGGACTTGAACAGCACCCACGGCCGCCCGACGCGGGCGTGCTTGCGAAAGGCCTGGTTGAGTAAACGAGCACGCGCGGCGAGCCGGCTGCCGGCGAGCAGCACCTCGACGCCCTCGTCGCGCAGGATCCCCAAGCCCCGGCCAGAGGCCTTCTCCGTGGGATCGTCGGAGGCGACGACCACGCGCTTGATTCCCGCCTGCATGATCGCATCGGTGCACGGCGGCGTCTTACCCTCGTGGCAGCACGGCTCCAGCGACACATACAGCGTCGCGCCGCTCAGGTCCGCCACCCCGCAGGCCTCGATCGCGTTGACCTCCGCGTGGACTCCGCCGAACTCTTCGTGCCACCCCTCACCGAGAACCTCGCCGTCGCGCGCGACCACCGCCCCCACGACAGGGTTTGGCTTGACGGCTCCGAGGCCGTTGCCGGCCAGCTCGATCGCGCGCGCCAGGTGCGTCCGGTCGGTATCGGTACAGGTGCTCATCTCCACTCAGGATATCCCCGGGGCGTTTCTGCACCGCCCCCCGCGCAGTCGATACACGATCATTTCCGGCCCCGGCCGATGGTAGGCGAGGGGGTAGTAGTCAAAGCTCCAGTCGAAGCCGAACGCGACCCGATTCCGTCCGTCCGAATACGGCGAGGCGCGATAGACCACTTCACCCTGCTTGGCCAGCGCCGCGTAGTAGGCGATCGCCTGCGGCACCGCCCTCGGATCGGCGAAGGCACGCCCGGACTGCGTGGAGCCGCTCACCACCCAGCAGTAGGAATGCTGCTCGTAGTAGCCGATCAGGGCGGGGCTGAGCGTGCGCACGTAGTCCTCGATCCCGACCAGATGCTCAGCGCTCGGATCGAGCGCGCCGGCGGCGGAGATCCTCGGCAGCAGCGAGGGGTACTTCGGCCAGCGATAGGGATTGCTCGCGGTCGACGTCCCGGCCTTGATTTCGCGCGCCCAATCGTCGGGTGAGACCGGCTCGGCCACGATCATCGCGCCCTTCGGCACGTTCGCCACCAGCCACGCCCGCGTCAGGTTGCGCGTGTCCGCGCGCGAGAGCACCAGGCCCGAGTGGACGCTATACACGAGCCCCTGCACCAGCAGCGCCGCTACCAGCAGCGCCGCCACCCCGATCCGGAGCCTTCGCGGGGCGGTGCTTTCAACCAGGCGCAGTGCGAAGAACGCCGCGAGCAGGCACAGAATCGGGAAGATCGGCAACAGCCAGCGCCCGAAATAGCGGCCCTGCAGACCCATGAACGCCAGGAACATGAGCGGTGCCGGCACCAGCAGCCAGCCCAACCGCTGCTCCTTGCGCCACACCGCAAGCGCCCCCCCGAGCGCCGCCAGCGCCGGCACCCATCCGAGACCCCAGGTGAGCGACCACAGGTAGTAGAGGATGCCGCCCTCCTTTGGCGCGCCCAGCTTGCCCTGGGCTTCGGCGGAGAGCGTCGACTGATGCACCAGTTCGGAGTGGAAGCGCTGGTAGTCGAGCACCGCGTATGGGTTCGCGATCAAAAAGGCGACCAGCGCGCTCGCTCCCGCGAGCAAGAGGCCGATCGCCGCGCGGCGGCCGGCCAAATAGGCGCGGGCGCCCGGCTCGACGTTCAAGTAGCGGGTCGCTGACGCCGCCAGCAACGGCAGCACGACGATCCCGGCGGTGTACTTGCTCGCGCAGGCAAGACCGAGCCCGATGCCCGCCAGCAGGTAGTCGCGCCGGCGGCCTTTGCGCAGCACGCCCGCGCTCCCCAGCAGCGACAGCGTCAGCGGCATCAGCGTGGGCACGTCGTTGAGCGCCAGATGCGCGTAGAAGACCGGTAGGAACGCGACCGCCTCGATCGACGCCGCGAGCAGTCCGGCCGAGCGGTTGAACAGGCGCGCGCCCGTCGCATACAACAGCCACAGCGCCGCGGTCCCGAGCAGCGCGGCGATCACCCGGGCGAGCGTGTAGACCTCGTCGGGGTGCAGCGCGAACGCGTGCCGCGCGCCCGCCCCGCCCCCGAACCAGACCGCGAAGACGAGGTGCAGCACGTATGTGAAGGCCGGCGGGTTCGCGAAGTACTTGGGGTTGAGGCCGTGCCCGAACATCGCGATCGCCCGCGGCGCGAAATGGTCGTTCTCGTCGGCGTTGTAGATATAGGGCAGCCCCTGCGCTACCCCCCACAGGCGCAGCGCCAGTCCGCCACCGAGCACAACCGCCAACCCCGACCACGCCCACCGGCGGGGCAGCTCAGCAGTTGGCATAGATCGCGTAGTAGCGGCTCGTGAAGATCCGCTTGAAGCCGGGGAGCGGGACCTGGTCGCGGGGGTCGTCGCCGACGTCGACGATCGCCTCGAAGAACACCGCGCTGCCAAGCGGATAGACCGCGACGCTCCCGTTGCGGATGCGGTTCTCAAGCGTGTGCGAGTGCTTGGTGA